>CAIQOJ010000081.1 GCA_903873395.1 uncultured Acidimicrobiaceae bacterium | reverse complement strand
GCCCTGCGTCGGGTTGCCCGAGAGCACACCGGTCGAGCCGTTCAGGGTCACGCCGGTCGGCAGGGCACCGGTCTCACCGAAGGAGGTGACGGCCGGGGTGCCGGTGGCGGTCACCGTGAAAGTGCCGGGGCTGCCCTTGGTGAACGTGGTTGCGTTCGCCGAGGTGATGGCCGGGGCTGCATTCACCGTCAAGGTGAAGGACTGTGTGGCGTCCGGGCTGATGCCGTTGGTCGCCGTGATGGTGATCGGGAACGTCCCGGCCTGGGTCGGTGTGCCCGAGAGCACGCCGGTCGTGCTGTTGAGGGTCACGCCCGTCGGCAGCGCACCGGTCTCACTGAAGGTCGGTGCCGGAGATCCAGTGGCCGTCACAGTGAAGGTGCCGGGGCTGCTCTTCGTGAACGTTGTTGTATTCGCCGAGGTGATCGCCGGGGCGCTCGAACCGCCCGTCACGCTGATCGAATAGCGGGGGCTCGGCGCCGCATACGCCGGTGCTGGCGCACCCAGGCCCTGGTCGTTGGCGTACGAGGCGGCGTCACTCGGATAGGCATCCAGTACGGTCGTGCCGATCGTCACCACGTTCGTGGTGAGGGCGAACTCGGTCAGCGCCGAAGTGATGGTCGAACCAGCCGATGCCGTCACGACCCACTGAGCGGTGATCGTGGGCAGCGTGAGCTGGCTGCCACCAGGGATGGCTGTTGCGGCGTTGAGTGCCGTCTGGATATAGGGGTAGGTGGCGTGGAAGTTGCCGGTGAAGTTGGCCGTGCACTGCCCGGGGATGTAGCCCATGGCTTGGGTGCACAGCGTGGCGATGTACTTGCCGGTGGCATTCGGGTCGCCACCGGTGACGTTGAGCGATCCGGGCACCAGGGACAGCCCTGCAGGAACCGGGGTGATGCCCGCGTAGCCAGCCACGCTCGTAACGGTGAAGCCCGAGTTGACCGAGGGAATGGCAGCCGCCGTGGGAGCGGTGATGGTGGTGATGGTCGAACCCGAGTTGGCCGTGGTCGGCGCTGACACACCGCCGCCGTTATCGATGACCACCGACACGATGAGGCCCGAAGCCGACACTTGACCACCCATGTAGAAGCCCGATGCGGCCACGAGGTAGGTCATGGTCGCCGTGGCGCAACCAACCGAGCCCGGTCCGGTCCAGGTGTGGCCAGTGGTGCAGAGGGCAAACGTGCCGGACTGCTGACCGGTGGTGGTGACGTGCGTCGTCCACACGGTGGCACCCGCCACGACGGCGCTGGTCGGCGCCGTGGCCGCTGGGGTGTAGAGGAGCTGATTGCCCTGCACCGACAGAAGACCCGATGAAGGCTGGCTGACCACGGTGAGGGTGGACGGGTCGATGGTGCCGCCGCCCGTGACCTGAGTCAGAGCATTGAAGGAGTTGACCTGGGCGGAGACGGCAGTTCCCGTACCCGTCCCCGTGGTCGTGCCGGCCACAGTGAACTGACCCGAGCCGCCAGCCGTCACTCGGTAGAAGCCAGCGGTCAGACCGTTGGTGAACCCGGTCAGGTAGACCTGCTGGCCCGCCTGCCACGAACCGATGGTGGTCAGCGTCACGCTGGGGCCACCCGTTGTGGTGGCGGTGATGGCGAAGCTGGCGGCCGAGGCGCCGTCACCCGAGCTGTACGACGCAGTGGCATCGGCCAACGCCAGGGTGGAGTTGTAGGTGTACTGGTCAGCGGCCGTGATGGGAGAGGTGCCCAGGCCGGTGGTCACGCGAACGTCAACGGTTCCCGTGCCCGCCGGGGCAATGGCGCTGATCGAGCCGAGCGAGTTGTCGACGAAACTGGTGGCTGGCGTCGAGCCGAAGGTCACCGCACTGACGCTGGCGAAACTGGTTCCATTGATCATCACCTGCGTGCCGCCGCCCGTCGGACCGCCGGCAGGGTTGGACGTGGTGGTGACTCCTGTAACCGTGGGGGCGTCGATGTAGGAGAAGGTGTTGGCATTGCCGGCAGCCGAGGTGGCGTTGGGCGTGGTCACGGTGACGTTGGTCGCACCGGCAGCGCCTGCCGGCGCCACTGCTGTGACCGAGGTGGCCGAGTTGATGGTGAAGCTGGTGGCTGCAGTTGCCCCGAAGGACACGGCGCTGGCACCGGCCAGGTTGGTCCCAGTCAGGGTCACGCTGGTGCCGCCAGCGATTGCTCCGGTGGACGGCGACACATTGGTCACCGTCGGCGCAGCAGTCCACGTGTAGGTGTACTGATCTGCGACCGTAATGGCCGACGTTCCGTTCCCGTTGGTCACTCGGACGTCGACGGGCGACGTGGAGGTACGGGCGAAGGGTGAGGTGGCGGTGATCTTGATGCCGCTGGCTTGGGTGAACGTTGCGGCGACACCGCCGAAGGTCACCGACGTGATCGATCCGGTCGTGCCGAACCCGGTGCCGTTGATCTGCACCGAGGTCCCGCCGTTCGCCGTACCCGACGTCGTGGTTAGCGACGTGATGGCCGGCGGGTTGACTGCTCCTGCCTGCTCAACGCCGACAAATGTCAGACCGGTAAGGGCAACGAGCGAAGCGACGCCCGCCTTTGCCATGACGCCGACGCGAGACACGCGAGAACGGGACTGCTTCATCAATCAACCCCCTGGAGGTTCTTCATCAAGATGCTGCGGCGACCAAGATCCCCCGGTGCCGACAGCGAACCACGACTGTGGACGACGTGACGCTATGGGAACCCTCCCTCGATTGCAAAGCACTCCGCTGTATGTAGTTACTTCATCACTCTGAGTGGTAATCACGACTGGGAACGGCTACCTCGGCCCGGGCCGAACGAGCAGAAGCGTTGATGCTCGGTTGCCGGAGTCATGACGTCGACGAGCATCGGTGACGGGCCGAGACCACATCCCGACTCGCTCGTTACCGATCGTCTCGTCGATCTCGCGGCGCCACCCAGGGGTGTGTCGGACGCCAGATAGAACTCAACCCGGCCATGAGGCCGGGTTGAGTTCTGCGCTATCCATCTGTCGGCCCGAGATAGTCCTCGACCGGAGGTGCCTCCGCTGCCTCAGGCCTCCTGGACGGCGGCGACCAGCTTGCCGAGGGTGTCCTTGGCATCGCCGAAGAGGAGGGTTGTCTTCTCGTTGAACAAAAGTTCGTTGTCGATGCCGGCGAAACCCGGGCGCATCGAACGCTTGAGGAAGATCACGGCAGCGGCATCGTCGGCATTGATGATGGGCATGCCGAAGATCGGGCTTCCCGGCGAGTTCTTGGCGGCAGGATTGACGGTGTCGTTCGCTCCCACAACCAGGGCGACATCGGCCGTGGTCATCTCGGGGTTGGCCTCGTCCATCTCCTTGAGCTCGTCATAGGGCACGTTGGCCTCGGCCAAGAGCACGTTCATGTGTCCAGGCATACGGCCGGCCACCGGATGGATGGCGTAGAAGACCTCGACACCGCGTTCCATCAGAAGATCGGCGAGCTCGCGTGCAGTGTGTTGGGCCTGAGCGACGGCCAAGCCATACCCGGGGATGATCACTACCTTGCGGGCATAAGCCAGGAGCACGCCGATGTCCTCGGCCGAACCGGACTTGACCTGACGGGTCTCTCCTGAGCCATCAGCACCGCCGGTGGCGGTCACCACCGAGCCGAATGCGCTGAAGAGGACGTTGGCCAACGAGCGGCCCATGGCCTTGGACATCATCTGTGTGAGCAGGATGCCCGAGGCTCCAACCAGGGTGCCGGCGATGATGAGCAGGTTGTTGTTGAGCGTGAAGCCGGACGCTGCCACGGCAAGACCGGTGAAGGAGTTCAGCAGCGAGATGAGCACAGGAACGTCGGCCCCACCGATGGGCAACACGAAGATGATGCCGAGCACCAAGGACAGCAGGGCAGTGACGCCGAGCAGTACCTGGCTGCCGGTGATGGAAGTGGCAACAGCCAAGGCGACGATGGCCACGGCGACGAGGGCGTTGATGATCTGCTGGCCCGGGTAGGTGATCGGCCGACCGGTCATCAACTCCTGCAGCTTGGCGAAGGCGATGGCCGAGCCGGAGAACGAGACGCAGCCGATCAGCACACCAAGCAGTCCTTCGACGATGCGGTACGTGGCGGGCTTGTCTCCGTTCGAGGTCTCCAGGATGAAGACCAAGATGGAGATGAGAGCTGCGGCACCGCCACCCACGCCGTTGAAGATGGCCACCAACTGGGGCATGGCCGTCATCTTCACCTTGCGAGCGACCGGCACAGCGATAGCGGTGCCGATCACCATGGCCACCACCATGAGCAGCAGATTGATGCCGTGATAGTGGAGGACCTGCTTGTACGCGGCCGGATAGGCAAAGGTGATGCCCACAGCCACGATGGCCGCAACAGCACCCAGCAAGTTGCCGTTACGAGCCTGCTTGGGGGAGCTCAGCCCCTTGAGGGCCAGGATGAAACCGATGGCAGCGAGCAGGTAGACGAGCTCGATCCAGTTGGCCAGCGGCACGTGGGCCGTTGCGATCAGGTTCGTGCTCACTTGGCACCACCCGTCGTCGTGTCATCACCCTTCGGCGCCCGCTCGGCCGGCTTGGCCTTGAACATCTCGAGCATGCGGTCGGTCACCGTGAAGCCGCCCACGATGTTCAAGGTGGCCAGCAGGACGGCGAAGAAGCCGATGACCAGCTGGAGCGTCCCATGAGCCGAGTACATGATGATCATGGTGCCCACCAGGACGATGCCGTGGATGGCATTCGACCCCGACATCAGCGGGGTGTGGAGGATGCTGGGCACCCGGGAGACGACCTCGTTGCCGACGAAGATCGCCAGGACGAAGATGGTCAGGAATTCGAGGATGCCGGTGGTGCTCTCGATCACGCCCCCGCTCCCTTCTGCTCATCGGCGCCTTCGGCACCGTCGGAATCGGATTCAGACTTCTCCGGCGCTGCCGGAGCAGGCGTTGGGGCCAGCGGGGTGAGGCCCAGGGCTTCGGCAGTCGGTCCATGGACCACCTGGCCGGCACGTACCACGCACATTCCGGCAACGATCTCGTCATCGAAATCTGGGACGAGTTCGCCATCCTTCACGATCAAGCCGAGGAAGTTGGCGATATTGCGGGAGTAGAGGAAGCTGGCGTGGGTCGGCATGGACGACGGCGGATTGGTCAGGCCGACGATGGTGACCCCGCCGACCTTCTTCGCCTCACCGGCGACGGACAACTCGCAGTTACCGCCGGTGTCGGCTGCCATGTCGATGATGACGGCTCCCTCGGACATCTGACCGACCATCGCCTCGGTCACCAAGATCGGGGCCTTGCGGCCGGGAATGGCAGCCGTGGTGATCACCACGTCGGACGCTGCCACCTCGACGGCCAGCAACTCTTGCTGCTTGGCCAGATACTCGGCTGACTGCTCCTTGGCATAACCGCCCGCACCGTCCTGGGCCTCGAGCTCGAGCTCAACGAACTTGGCGCCGAGGCTCATGACCTCTTCTTTGGCGGCGGTGCGCACGTCGTAGGCGCGGACCACGGCACCGAGACGGCGGGCCGTGGCGATGGCCTGGAGACCAGCCACTCCGGCACCCATGACCAGCACCTTGGCCGGAGGGACTGTGCCGGCAGCCGTCATGAACATCGGGAAGAACTTGGCCAGATGCTCTGCGGCAGCCAGACCGGCCCGATAGCCGGCCACGGTGGCCTGTGACGAGAGAGCATCCATGGACTGAGCCCGACTGATGCGAGGCAGCAGGTCCATGCTGTATGCCGTTGCACCCTTGGCCACCAGAGCCTCGACCACATCGGTCGTCGACACTGGCTGCAGGAAGCTGAGGACAGACACGCCCGACGGCAGAGCAGCCACCTCGTCGACCGTCGGCGGATTCACCCGAGCCACGAAGTCTGCGCCACTCAGGGCGGCAGCAGCATCGGGTGCGACGGTGGCGCCAGCTGCGACGAAGTCCTCGTCGGAGAAGCGCGCTCCGGCTGCGGCACCGGACTCGACGATGACGTCGACTCCGGCCTTGGCCAACTTGGCCGCGACCTCAGGGACGATCGCTACACGATCCTCTCCTGGACGCGACTCCTTGATGACGGCGAGTTTCACAGGCACACGTATAGCAGGCGCTCAAGGTCGGCCACTGCTCCGGCCTGCCGGCGGAGGGGGCACAAGGAAGACCGGATGGTACCCCGCGCTGACCTCGTTAGCCCATTCCAGGCCATTCCAACCCGAGCTGACTCCTACGCCAGGCCGTCTCATGGCCATGCATGGAGACGATCCGATTAGGCGTCGGCAGCCTCGGGCACCTGGACGGCGACACCGATTGGGCCGGTCTCAGCCGCGGCCAGGGCTTCAGACAGCGGCACCGTGGTGCCGTCTTGGAGAACAAGGGTCCGCACTTCGGTTCGCGAGAAGACGGGCACCTCAGGAAGCGATGCCAAGATCCGGGCCTGCCCTTGGGGCAGAGGTTCGGAGAAGAAGTATCCCTGGGCGGCGTCAACATGGAAGACCTTGGCGATCTCGGCTTGCTCAGCCGACTCCACCTTCTCGATGATCGCCGACATCCCGAGCGAGTGGGCCATATGGGTGACCGTCTCGACGACGAGGCGGTTGATGCCCTGTTGGGCCTCGAGGCCGCTCGTAAACGAACCATCGATCTTCACCGTCGAGATGGAGTTGCGTCGAAAGGGCTCGAACGACGACCAGTTGGTTCCCACGTCGTCGACGGACAGCTGGACACCCAGATCGCTCAAGGCATGCAGGTCGGGCGAGGCAACCGGATCGGCCACGGCATCCTCGGTTACTTCGATATTGAGTCGGTCGCTCGGCAAGAGCGTCTGCTCGAGTGCCTCTGCGACGGCCCGAGCGATATGGCCCGAGCGGACCTGGGCGACCGAGCAGTTGACGCCGAGCTGGATGCTGGGTGACCACATGACCGCCTCGGCACAGGCAGCCATGAGGATCCATCCGGTGAGTGGTCCGAGATCATTGCTGGTCTCGGCCGCCTTGATGAGAAGTTCGGGGGCAATGTCGCCTCGGGTGGGGTGCCGCCACCGAACGAGGGCCTCCATGCCCAGCAGTCGGCCGGTCTGCAGGTCAACAACAGGCAGGTACACGAGGAACGGATTCCCCTGGAGCGTGAAGGTGGGCTCTGCGAAGGTCAGCACGTCTGGCCTCCTTCCTCAAGACGGGTCCCGACTAGGCAGGCGGGGCTTCGAGTGTCATCTCGCGAGACTTGCACAGGACGGGCATCGTCATGGCGCGGCCCCACCTTGAGCATCAGAGTGATCACGACCGGCCTGCACCCTCTCCACTGCCTCCAAGAAGGCCGGGCGCTCCCCTCCCCCGTGGGCGACCACGTTGGCCCCTGTCACATAGGCAGCCAAGGGTGATGCGAGAAATAGGCAGATCCCCGCAATGTCATCGGGGGTGCCGAACCGACCCTGAGGCACCGTGGCGGCGACGGCAGCAGTGCCCGCCGGGCCTCCGTAGTGATCATCGGCCGATTCGGTGGCCACGAGGCCGGCGCTCAGTGCATTGACCCGGACCAACGGCGCCCACTCCACGGCCAGGGACTGACTCAGACTGATCAGCCCAGCCTTTGCCGCTCCATAGGCCGCCGTTCCAGGTGAAGGACGAAGGCCACTGACTGAGGCGATATTGACGATGGAGCCGCCCGATGATTGACCCTGCATTACGACGTTGGCCGCCTGAGCGCAATGAAGGGGCGCGAGAAGGTTGAGAGCCACGATGGATGTGGAGAATCGGGGCGAGGCCGTTGCCGCATCCACGTGGGGTGAGCCACCCGCGTTGTTGACCAGGACATCGAGGCGTCCGAACCGGTCGACAGCGGCGGCAACGAGGGCTGCGGCCTGGTCCGGATCCCGAACGTCGGCCGTCACGAACACGGCCTGGCGCGCTGTCCCGTCAGCCCTGATGCCCGTGGGGAGGTCTCGGGCGTCGGGCTCGGTCCGACCGCACACGACCACATCGGCGCCGGCCGCCAAGAACGCCTCGGTGATGCCCTTGCCGATCCCTTTGGCGCCCCCAGTGACGATGACACAGCGGCCGTCGAAGTCCAGAGGATTGACCGGGCCTTGACGCTTTCCTGCGGGAATCGAAGCCGACACCGCTACCTCCTGATCGCGGCTGGTACTGTCCAGCCGTCATGTTCTGACGATGTATCAGATCACGCGGAGCACCGTCCTGCATCACTGCATCCCAGGCATCGCCTAGCTGCAGACCGACCCCGTCGGGCCGGTATGAGACATGCGCCGCCTATCCCTTGGAGCGATCCATGCCGATCACCACCCACCAGTCCGAGCCCGGTATCGCCGAGGTGATCATTGACCACCCACCGGTCAATGCCCTCGATGTCGCAGGGTGGTTCGGCCTTGCTGAAGCAATCCTGGAGGCGGGGCGAGTTCCCGACAACCGAGTTGTCATCCTCCGTGCCGAAGGCCGGGGCTTCTGTGCCGGCGTGGACATCAAGGAGATCCAGGCCAAGGGTGACGAGGCCCTGATCGGCGTGAACCGGGGATGCTTCGCCGCCTTTGCCGCCGTCTACGAATGCGAGATTCCGGTGATCGCAGCGGTCCATGGCTTCTGCCTCGGCGGCGGAGTCGGCCTGGCTGGCAACGCCGACATCGTCGTGGCGTCAGACGACGCCACCTTTGGCTTGCCCGAGGTTGATCGTGGTGCACTCGGCGCAGCCACCCACCTGTCGAGGTTGGTGCCCCAGCATCGCATGCGATCGATGGTCTACACGGCCAAGCCAGCCACAGCTGCTGAGCTCCACCACTACGGATCCGTCCTCAAGGTTGTGCCCAAGGACGATCTGGTGGCGGCGGCCTACGAGGTCGCTGGTGAGATCGCCACGAAGAGCCCGACCATCATCCGTCGGGCCAAGGAGTGCCTGAACGGCATCGACCCGGTCGACGTCAAGTCGAGCTACCGGTTCGAGCAGGGCTTCACCTACGAGCTTCACGTGGCCGGAGTGGCCGACGAGCAGCGGAATGCCTTTGTGGAAAAGCGCGACGCGGACACGAGCCGATGAGCGATAAGCGAGGCACCCTTGACGACCTGGTGGGTGAGCTCTCCTCAGGCATGACCATCGGCATCGGCGGCTGGGGGTCACGGCGTAAGCCGATGGCGGCCGTGCGCGCCATCCTGCGCTCAGGTCTCACCGACCTCACCGTGGTCTCCTACGGCGGACCAGACCTTGGCCTGCTGTGCGCGGCCGGCAAAGTGGCCAAAGCTGTCTACGGCTTCGTCACCCTCGACTCCATTGCCACCGATCCCCACTTCAAGGTGGCTCGCCAATCCGGGGCGATCGAAGCCATGGAGGTCGACGAGGGAATGTTCTACCTCGGCCTGCTGGCGGCTTCCCAGCGGCTGCCTTTCCTCCCCACACGTTCAGGACTCGGTTCCGATGTCATGGTGGTGAACCCGGGCCTAAAGACCGTGCGGTCTCCCTATGAGGACGGCGAGGAGCTCGTTGCCATGCCCGCACTCCGACTCGATGCGGCCATCGTGCATGTCAACCGGGCCGACGCCGCTGGTTCGGGGCAGATCCTCGGCCCTGATCCGTTCTTCGACGAGCTGTTCTTGGGCGCCGCTGATCGTCGATTCGTGACGACCGAGCGGATCGTGCCCACTGAAGAGCTCAGCTCGCAGGGACCGATCCAGACGATGTGCATCAGTCGACTGCTCACCGACCGGGTGATTGAAACCCCTGGAGGCGCTCACTTCACCGCGTGTGTCCCCGACTACAACCGCGACGAAGCATTCCAACGCGAGTACGTAGCGGCCGCCGGCGACCCTGACGCCTGGGCCGCTTTCACCGAGCGCTACCTCGCCGTCGATGAGGTCGGCTACCAAGCCGCCGTCACAGAGGCCACCGCAGCCCGTGCCGCGGCGAAGGCCGCCAAGGAGGGTGCATGAGCACGACCGAATCAACCACCACCGACGCTGACCGTGCGGGAGTGACCCGTGCCGAGTACTGCGCAATCGCCTGTGCCGACGTGTTCCGAGGAGACGGCGAAGTCATGGCGTCGGCCTTTGGCACCGCCCCCGCGCTCGGGGCTCGCCTGGCCCGCTTGACCTTCGCTCCCGACCTCGTCCTGACTGACGGCGACGCGGCCCTTGTGGATGGCGCACCTCCCCTCGGCGCCCGGCCGGACTCGTTGGTCCTCGAGTCACACATGCCCTACCGACGGGTCTTCGACGTCGTGTGGTCGGGCCGGCGCAACCTCATCATGATGGCCTCGCAGATCGACCGGACCGGAAACCAGAACATCAGCGCCATCGGCGACTGGGCCCGTCCAGCAGCACAGCTCGTTGGGGTGCGCGGTGCCCCGGGCAACACCGTCAACCACTCCACGAGCTACTGGGTGCCCAACCACTCGACCCGATCCTTCGTCGAACAGGTGGACGTCGTCTCCGGCGTCGGCTACGCCCGGGCTGCTTCGGCTGGAGCATCTGCGACCCGGTTCCACGAGATCCGCATGGTCGTGTCCAACCTCGGAGTCTTCGACTTCGCCACTCCGGACAAGGTGATGCGGCTTGCCTCGCTTCACCCCGGCGTCACCGTGGACGACGTGGTGGCTGCCACGGGGTTCGACCTCGTCCTTCCTGATGAGATCCCGGCCACTCGCCAGCCGACGGCTCAAGAACTCGACCTTCTCCGAACCGTTCTCGACCCCAAGGGCCTTCGGGACAAGGAGGTCCGTTCGTGACGAGTCCGGTGATGCAGACGCGCTTCTGTGATCTGGTCGGGGTGCGGTTCCCGATCGTGCAGACCGGTATGGGATGGGTGGCCGGTCCACGCCTCGTGGCCGCCACCGCAGAAGCCGGAGGCTTGGGCATCTTGGCCTCGGCCACCATGACCTTCGAAGAGCTCCAGGACGCCGTTGCCGACGTGCGCACCCGCACCGATCGGCCCTTCGGCGTGAACCTCCGCACCGACGTGGCGGACGTGGCCGATCGCATCGCCTTCATGATCGACAACGGCGTGCGGGTCGCCAGCTTCGCCCAAGCGCCCAATCCTGGCCTCGTCGAACGCTGCAAGAACGCCGGGCTGGTCGTCATGCCCACCATCGGTGCCCGACGTCATGCCGAGAAGGTGGCGGAATGGGGTGTCGATGCCGTCATCGCCCAAGGAGGAGAAGGCGGTGGCCACACCGGCACCGTGCCGACGTCGCTCCTCACGCCCTCAGTGGTCGACGCCGTGGGCGATCGAGTCGTCGTGGTCTCCGCCGGTGGCTACTCCGACGGTCGTGGTCTGGTGTCTGCCCTGGCATACGGCGCGTCGGCCATCGCCATGGGAACGCGCTTCCTCCTCACCCAAGAGAGCCGGGTGCCCGACGCCATCAAGCAGCAGTACCTCGCCACTCCGGTGACGGGAACGGTGGTCTCCACTGCCGTCGATGGTGCTCCTCAGCGGGTCATCCGCACCGATCTGGTCGATCACCTCGAGAAGGCGAGCTGGATCCGGAACCTTCCCCGGGCATTGGCCAACGCGCATGCATTCCGCAAGGAGACCGGGTCGTCCCTACCTGCCCTCCTCAAAGAAGGTGCAGCCATGAAGCAGGGCAACGAACTCACCTGGCCGCAGGTCGTCATGGCGGCGAACGCCCCGATGATGACCAAGGCAGCCTTGGTCGACGGACGCACCGACGTGGGCGTGCTCCCGACAGGCCAGGTCGTGGGAGCCATTGATGAACTTCCCACCGTGGCTGAACTCATCACCCGCATCATGGCTGAGGCTGAAGCCACACTGGCTCGCCTGGCCCGGTCGTAACCCTGGTTCTCACCGGGGATTCCTGGTGACCATCCGCCTAGCCGAACTGGGCAACGCGTGCTCAGACGCATCGGGCAACATCACCCTGCGTGGCCCGTCCATTGGCGCCCATTACTACCGATCATCAGGGCCGAATTGCTCCTCTACCACCCTCTGACCTGCGAGTAAATACCCAGGGCAAACTTTTCCTGAACGAATATTTGCCCATTGCGGTCAGGCCAGAGGCCGGTCATACTCGGTCACCCGGGGTGGTTGATTTGGGCGGATTCCGGAGTTCCGGAACTGCATGAACCAGTCACTGCGGACGACAGTTCGACCACCCGCTCGTCGCCCAGATCCAGATCGCAGGGAGCCGTTCCCTTCTAGTCGTCGGCCCCGTACTTCCGAGGAGTCCCAGTGCAGGACATCAAGAATCCAACTGCCCGCAGGGCTCGCCCGGCGGGGCGGCTGACCCCAATGAGCATCACCGGTGTGGGGGCAGTCACCGGGTACGGCTGGGGTGCCAAGCACGTGTGGGACGGTTTCCTGCTCGGTGAGAGCGCCGTCCGACTCCGCACTGGTCTCGATGACTTCGTCGACGGCGGGCAAGCGTGGGTGTCCACCATCGAGTCGGAAGGCGAACGGCCGGGTGGCCCCAGTCGCTTCGTCCGAGCCCTGAGGTTCGCCGCCCGTGAAGCTGTCGCCGACGCTCGCGAGCGCGGCTGGCAGCCTGGGCCTGTGGTCGGTGTTGTGCACTCGATGGTCCTCGGTGACGTCGAGATGTGGCGTGACTACTACCGCAGCGACACCTCGACCGTGAGCGGTCGCCAGTGGGTCCAGATGATGCCGGGCACCGCCATCTCGATGATGATGAAGGAGCACGACTTCCACGGGCCATCCATGGCCGTCACCGCCATGTGCGCGTCAGGCAATGCCGGGATGATCACTGCCAAGTCCTGGATCGATACCGGCATCTGCACCGACGTCCTGCTCTTGGCCACGGACCTGTCCGGCATTCCCGAGAACCTGCGACGTTTCCAAGACATCGGGGTCGCCGTGCTCGACACCCCACCGTTCGAAGCGTGCCGACCGTTCCAGGAAGGAAGTCGGGGCTTTGTCGGGGGCGAGGCGGCCGTGGCCATGGTCCTCTCTGACCGCAACGAGGGGACGTACGGCGATGTGCTCGGTGGCGCCATGACGATGGACGCCTGGAGCGCAGTCTCCATCGCTCCTGACCGCGTGCAGATGACCCGTTGCTTCACCGAAGCTTTGGCGACATCAGGCGTGGACGCCTCCGAGGTCGCCTACCTCAATGCCCACGGCCCCGGCACCGCCCAGTGCGACGCCTCTGAGGCTGCCGTGCTCGACGACCTCTTTCCTGATGCCCACGGGATCTTCTCGGTCAAGCCCCTCCTCGGCCACTGCCAAGGCGCTTCATCGACTGCCGAGTTGCTCGCCACGTTGTATGCATTCGAGACGGGCTCCATCCCCGCACCCCCACAGGTTGCCCCGGGGCACCCTCGCCTGGTCTCGGGACGAACGCCGCGTCAGCCCGGCATGATGGTGAAGTCGTCGATCGGACTCGGCGGTTACAACTCAGCCATCGTCGTCGCTGAACCGTCTGCCTGACCGAGCAACGAGTCGACTGATCGCTCACGCGACCAGTCCGCTTCGACGCATCAGACACGTCACGAGCGAGCACCCGGTTAGGACCGTAGGGCACGCCCGGGCAATTCGCTAAAGCAACGGGTCGACAAGGCCGATGAGATCTCCATGGTCACGTGGAGTACGTCCGACGGCAGACGCCAGGCGAGCCGCCGAGATTCCGTGTCGTTCGATCGGATCGCCCTAGACGAGCTCAGCTTCCCCGATCTTCCCCACGAGCTCTCCCGCAACGTCCAAGAGCATGGGATCGCCACGCTCACCTGGGCCTACGATCGCCAGACCGACGTCGTGGCCTGGAGCTCCTCGGTCGAGGAGTTCTTCGGATTTGAGGACGGCACCCCCGGATTCATCGTGCACCGAGACGCCTCCACCCTGAGGCCTCGCCCCGTCCCTTCTCTCTTTGAACTCACCGATGACGGTCCGGTGCTTGTGCCCGGTCCGGTGTTGTCGCTCGGTCCTGTCGATCCCGCAGATATCGGAGCCTCCCTCCTCGAACCCGTACTCGGCCCGCTGCGTGCCGGCGTCCCTCTGATGGACGTCGACCTGCGGACCCGGGTGATCTGCCCCGACCGCAGTGAGCGCCATCTCGTCATCCGGGCGGGTGCCCTCCGGCCTGGTGGAGCAACCCCTCCGCCCTTCGATCCCGACCGCGTGGTGACAGGTGTGCTGGTCGACGTCACCTCGCAGGAACAGTTCGAGCAGGAACTCGGCGACATGGTGGATCGCTATCGCCTGCTGACCGAGGTATCGCCCGACTTGGTCATCGTCCACCAGGACGGCAACCTCGTCTACGGCAACCGAGCCGCTGTTCGCTACTTCGGTGCGACAACAATGATGGAGTACTACGGCCGAGCGATCACCGACTTCGTCCATCCCGACGACCTCGGCCCGGTAGCAGAACGACTAGCCCAACTGACCGAGGACGGGCAGTTCGTTGAGCATGGGGAAGCTCGCATCCTTTCGCCTACCGGAGCGTCGACTTCCATGGAGGCCACCTCCATCCGCACAACATGGGCGGGCGCTCCGGCGTATCAGGTGGTGCTGCGCGACGTGTCGGCCCGCAAGGAAGCCGAAGCCGCCGCCCAGTACCGGGCCAGCCTGGTGGCTCACGTGTCCGACGCCATCATCGGCATCGATGGAGACGGGCACATCGAGTCTTGGAACCAGGCCGCCCAGGCCATCTACGGATGGACCGAACCCGAAGTACTCGGCCATTCGATCGGGGCGGTGGTCAGCGCCAACAGATCCGAGAGTGCGGCCACCCTTGAACGAGGCCAGCACGTCCATCGACGCAAGGACGGATCCAGCGTCGACGTACTGATCTCCATCGATCCACTGATCGACAAGGACCTCCAGCCCTCGGGCTGGGTCATCGTATGCACCGAGTTGACCGACGCACGCCAGGCCGAAGCGGGCCGGCGTGCCGCCGAAGCCCGCTACGAGGCGATAGTCGCTTCGCTGAGCGAGGGCATCATCTTGTTCGATGCCAACGGCGCCATGACAGCGCACAACGAAGCCGCCACAGCAATCTTGGGCCCACGGCTGGTAGATGCTGTCGGCATCCGCATGTTCACCGGTGCGGGATTCGCCACCACTGCCGATGGGCAGCCGATGTCCGACACCGAGTTCCCGCACGTCCGAACGCTGGCAACCGGGCAGTCGATGGACACTGTGGTCATCGGGGTCACCGATGCCGATGGCAGTCGTCAGTGGCTGTCGGTCAGTGCCCGCTTGCTGTCCGGGGCGGACGGTACCGACTCGCCCATGGTGGTCTGCTCGTTCACCGATGTGACCGCCCGCCGGGCTGCCGAGGCTCAGCTCCACTGGCTCGCTTATCACGACTCGCTGACCGGCCTGGGCAACCGATCGTATGTAAACGACGAACTCGAGCGCGAACTGTTGATCTCCATGCAGCAGGCCACCAATCTGGCCGTCCTCTTCGTCGACCTCGACCGATTCAAACTCGTCAACGACTCGTTCGGACATGCCAGCGGCGACGAGCTTCTCTTGGAGTTGGCCCGACGGTTCAAATCCATTGCTCGTCCTGGTGACATCGTCAGCCGGTTCAGTGGCGACGAGTTCGTGGTCGTGTGTCCCAACGTGGCCGATGCCGAGGCCGCCGTGGGGCTGGCCGAGCAGTACTCGACCGTGACCGAACAGCCCTTCGTCCTACGCTCGGGTCGGTCCGTCACGGTCAGTTGCAGCGTCGGCGTCTCCTTCGTCGTCCAGGGCCGTCAACGAGCCCAAGACATCCTCCAGCAGGCCGACACCGCCATGTTCCAGGCCAAGAACAAGGGTCGAGCCCGCATCGAGGTCTTCGACGAGTCGTTGCGGGTCAACTCGGTGGCTCGTCTCGAGATCTACGACGACCTGCGTCACTCCATCGAACACGACGAACTGGTCGTCCATTACCAACCCATTGCCTCGGTGGGGGACGGTCACATCGTCGCCATGGAGGCACTGGTCCGCTGGAATCACCCGACTCGTGGCCTTCTTGGACCCATGGAGTTCATCCCGTTCGCCGAAGAGACCGACCTCATCTTCTCGCTCGGCCGCTGGGTCCTGAGGGAAGCGTGCACCACCATGGCTCGATGGCGCACTGAGCTTCCCGGAGCCGAGGACGCCTACATCACCGTGAACCTCTCCGTGCACCAACTGAGCGACCCCAACCTGTTGACCACCATCGCCGACGCCCTCGCCGACTCGGGCTTGTCCGCAGACGCCCTGGTGCTCGAGGTCACCGAGTCACTACTGATGAGCGAGACGACCGAGACGGTGGCTGCCCTCAATGGGATCCACGAGATGGGCGTCGGACTGGCGATCGACGACTTCGGCACGGGCGAGTCCTCACTGGCCCGTCTCAAGCGGTTCCCGGTGAAGGTGCTCAAGATCGACAAGTCCTTTGTGGACGGATTGGGGATCCTGGACACCGACGAGGCCATCGTGGCGGCCATCGTCCAGCTTTCCAAGGCGTTGGGCCTCACGGTCCTGGCCGAAGGTGTCGAGACCCCATCACAGCTCGAGCGGGTGGCCTCACTGGGATGTGACCTCTATCAGGGCTACCTGATGTCACGTCCCATCGGTGCCGACCATGTCGACTTCCTCAAGAAGGTCGAGTCGACCCCGCAGACAGACCTCCCCGCCTAGCGGCCGCGAACCGGCCGCTAGGCGGGCGAGGGCCCGCATCACGCAACCACGTCTGGCAGGCACGCAGGAGCGAGCGCTCCCGCTGCAGATCAGCCCAGTCGTTCGATGATGGTGGCGTTGGCCTGGCCGCCGCCCTCGCACATGGTCTGCAGCCCGTAGCGGGCACCCGTGCGCTCCATCTCGTTGAGCAACGTGGCCAGCAGACGAGCCCCCGAGCCTCCGGTCGGATGTCCGATGGCGATGGCCCCACCATTGACATTGACCTTGTCCATGTCAGGGTGGAACTCCTTCTCCCACGCCAGCACCACCGACGCGAAGGCCTCGTTGATCTCGACGAGGTCGATGTCGTCCAGAGTCATCTTGGCCTTGCGGAGTACGAGCTCAGTGGCCGGAATCGGCGCTGTCAGCATGATGACCGGGTCGTTGGCGGCTACGGCGAAGGTGTGGAACCGAGCCCGAGGCGTCAGCCCCAACTCGGCCGCCTTCTCCTCGGTCATGATCAGAGCGGCAGCTGCCCCGTCCGAGATCTGCGACGACGATGCCGCCGTGACGAGCCCGTTCTCCACGAAACAAGGAGGAAGCGAGGCCAGCTTGTCGTAGGAGGATCCGGCGCGGACGCCCTCGTCGAAGGCGAGCAGACCTTCGCCAGCCGGATCGCCCTCGTCCGTGCCGGCCACCGCCACCTTGTTTTCGATGCGGGCTTTGCGCGTGGCCAGAGGCAGGATCTCTCGATCGAACCTGCCTTCGGCGATGGCACGGGCGGCTCGATCGTGAGACTGCAGGGCGAACCGGTCCATCTCTTCGCGGGTGATGCCCCAGCGCCGGGCGATCTCCTCGGCGCACATGCCCTGGTGGATGAAGTCGAAGCGACCGTGGACAGTGGGGCCGTAGGCCTCACCAGGTCCGTGTTCGGTGGTGGCACCGATGGGCACACGGCTCATCGCCTCCACACCGCCGCCGATGACGATATCCATCGCTCCCGAGGCGACCGCTTGGGCGGCGAAGTGCACCGCCTGCTGGGCCGAGCCACACTGACGATCGACCGTCGTGCCGGGCACGGTGTCGGGAAAGCCAGCAGCCAGTGCCGCGTTGCGACCGACGTTCATGGCCTGCTCGCCCACGGTCATGGTGCACCCGAAGATCACGTCCTCCACGAGGGCGGGATCCAGGTCGTTGCGCTCGATGAGGGCGGCGAGCGGTTGGGCAGCCAGATCAACGGCATGCCAGCCCGACAACCTTCCATTGCGCTTTCCCACTGGAGTACGGACGACATCGACGATCACAGCGTTGGCCATGGGTGACATCTTGCCTGACGGGCCGCGGTTGCCGGAAATCTGGCGGTGTGTCAGATTTCGACGGCGATCCTGCGACAGCCACTGTCGCCAGACTCACCACTCGCCCACATCAGCCAGACATCCCGAATCACCAGACATAAGGGGCCAGCCCGATGGATGCACCGATGGACCTGCACGGAACTCCTACACAAGAGGCATTCCGGGCCGAAGCGCGCGCCTGGCTCGAAGCCCATGCTCCTGCCCCACGCTCACTTCCCTCGCTGGACACCGCCAGTGGGTTCGAGGCCCATCGCGCATGGGAGGCAGAGATGGCCGCAGATCGTTGGTCGGTGGTGTCGTGGCCCGAGGAGTACGGCGGCCGAGGGGTAGGCATTCTCGAGTGGCTCATCTTCGAAGAGGAGTACTGGAAACTGCAGGCTCCCCTCCGAGTCAGCCAAAACGGCATCTTCCTCCTCGCCCCCACCCTTTTCGAGTTCGGTACGGACGAACAGAAGTCCCGCTTCCTTCCTCCCATGGCTGCAGCTACCGAAATCTGGTGCCAAGGCTGGTCCGAACCCGATGCCGGTAGCGACCTCGCTGGCATCCGCAGCCGTGCCCGGCGGTCTGAGACCGAGGGCGGCTGGGTGCTCACCGGACAAAAGACGTGGGCATCTCGTGGGGCGTTCGCCGAATGGTGCTTCGGCCTGTTTCGCACCGACCCCGAAGCCGAGCGCCATAAGGGACTCACCTACTTCCTGATCGACATGGCCACCCCCGGGGTCACCGTCCGACCCATTCCACAGATCGACGGGGAGACCGGGTTTGCCGAACTGTTCTTCGAAGAGGTGTTCGTGCCCGATCACCTCGTTTTGGGAGAGGTCGGCAAGGGATGGAACGTGGCAATGGCGACAGCCGGCTCCGAGCGCGGGCTCAGCTTGCGCAGCCCGGCCAGGTACACCGAGGCAGCCAATCGCCTTGTCGACCTCTACGCCGAGCGCTTCACCGGCGATCCCGATCGGACCCGTCGCAGCGCCGATGCCGTAGCCGCCGCCTGGATGGACGCCGAGGCCTACCGTCTCAACACCCTGTGGACCGCGACCCGAGTCCTGGAGGGAGGAGCAGTGGGACCTGAAGCCAGTGCGAACAAGATCCACTGGTCGCAGACCGACCTCGCCATCCATCGTGCCGCTCTTGATCTGCTTGGCCCCACGGCCGAGTTCCACGGTGACGGCATCGACGCCCCGTGGCTCGATGGCTATCTGTTCGCCCTGGCCGGCCCCATCTATGCGGGCACCAACGAAATCCAGCGGAACGTGGTGGCCGAGCGCATGCTCGGACTGCCCCGAGCCTGAGAGAGGACGCCACCATGCGCTTCGCCTTCACCGATCAACAGCTCGAGTTCCGTGACGCCGTGCGTCAGGTCCTGACCAAGGAGTGCACGACGGCCGACGTACGCGCCGCCTTCGAGGACCCAGGAACTCCCAGTGGCCGATGGGCCGCTCTAGCCGACATGGGGATCATCGGCATGACGGTTCCCGAAAACCTTGGCGGCCTCGGCCTCAGCTTGATCGACGTAGTTCCCCTCGTCGAAGAGGCGGGCCGGGTTGCCCTGCCCGAGCCGTTGGGGCTGACAGTCGGCGTAGCCGCGCCGCTGCTCACCGCATGCGTCTCGGGCGACGACGCAGATGCCTCGGCTCGAGCTCGGACCTGGCTGGAGCGCATTGCTGGCGGGGATGCTGCCGCCGCCATCGGAACCCATGCTGGACCCGACGTGCCCGTTGCCGGAGCGGCAGGAGCCAACCTCCTCCTCATGACAGCCATCGGGCCCGAGGGACCTGTGGTCCACGCAGTGGCCGGAACGGACGTCTCGATCACCCCGGTCTCCACCCTCGATCCGACCCGACGGCTCGCTTCTGTGGCGTGGCAGCCCGGGACAGACACCGTGGTGGCGTCGGCGCCACTGTCGCCAGCGCTCCTTGAACGCACGGCCCAGCGGGCCGCCGTCATCACCGCCGCCGAGCTCCTCGGCTTGGCCGAAGCCATGATCGACATGACCGCGGCCTACGCCAAGGAGCGTCAGCAGTTCGGCAAGCCCATCGGTTCGTTCCAGGCCATCAAACATCTCCTGGCCGGTGCCCAAGTCGTCCTCGAGTTCGCCCGCCCCACGGTCTATGGCGCTGCCTGGGCACTCGATCATGACGAGGCTGACGCAGGGCGATCAGCCTCGGTGGCCAAGGCGTATGCCTCCGAGGCAGCCCTCGAAGCAGCACGGGTCTCCCTCCAGGTCCACGGAGCGATCGGCTACACCTGGGAGTGTGACCTGCAGCTCTTCCTCAAGCGATCCTGGGCTCTGGCCGAGGCCTGGGGTTCGGCGAGCGACCACCGGGCGCTCGTCCTCGAGTCACTGCTCGCTGTTCGCTAGGTCCGCCAAGCGAACTGCTGGCGTCACCGTCGGGCGCATCGCCCGCCAGGCTCAGGGTCGGGCGCATCGCCCGCCAGGCTCAGGGTCGGGCG
>CAIQOJ010000080.1 GCA_903873395.1 uncultured Acidimicrobiaceae bacterium | reverse complement strand
GGCCCTGGCAGACGAGGCCCTGGCAGACGAGGCCCTGATGGATGAGGACCCGATGGATGAGGACCCGGTCGACGGGTAGGTCTTCTTCGGATCTGGCTGTCCGACCTTGGTAAAGCGAACTTGGTAAAGCGAACGTGGTCACGGGAACTTGGTCACGGGAACATCGAGATGGGCGTGGTTGTTGGTACGTGTACGCCAGCGCCTCCTCGTGAGGCAGGCCACTAGCAACAGCACGCCATCGTCAGCACCACACAACGTGCACGGCGATCTTGACGAAAGGTTCTGACATGTTCTCCTTGTTCGGACGCAGTGAGTACGACACCACCCAAGCTCCGCCCATCGAGCCGACCGATATTCCTGACGGCCTCGACCGGGCTGCCTTCGCGGCAGGCTGCTTCTGGGGTGTCGAGGAGTTCTTCCTGGCCATTCCTGGTGTGGTCGACGCCGTCTCGGGCTACGAGGGCGGCCACATCGCCAATCCGACCTACGAGCAGGTGTGTTCGGGGCGCACCGACCATGCAGAGGCCGTCCTGGTCACCTTCGATCCCTCCCGGGTCACCTTCGAGACACTCCTCGGTGAGTTCTTCCGTCACCACGATCCGACGACACCCAATCGCCAGGGTCCAGACATCGGCACGCAGTATCGCTCGGCCATCTTTGTGCGCAATGAGGCCCAGCGTGAGGCTGCCACCACGGCGCTCGCCGACTATCAGGTCCGATTCGCCCGGCCCATCGTCACACTGGTCGAGGAGTCAGCGACGTTCTGGCCAGCTGAGGCGTATCACCAGCGCTACACCGAGCGCACCGGACGCGGGGGCTGCCACGTCGCCAACTGGTGAGGTTCAACTGACTGGAGGCGTACCTGTCCCGCAGGGGCCGGCGGGATCGGTACGCTCTCTGTCAGTGTCCCGCTTCTTTGTCACCACGCCGATCTACTACGTCAAGGACGCGCCCCACGTGGGGCACGCCTATACGACGGTCAATGCCGACGCTCTGGCCCGATGGCACCGCCTGATCGGTGACGACGTCTTCTTCTTGACGGGAACCGATGAGCACGGGCAGAAGGTGGCCCGGGCAGCCGAAGAGCAAGGCCTCGATCCGCTGGCTTGGACGGATCAGATGTCCCCTCGATTCGCCGAGGCCTGGGCTGGTCTCGACGTGGCCAACGACGACTTCATCCGGACGACCGAACCACGGCACCGAGCCTCGGTCGAACGGTTCTTGTCGGCCATTTACGACAACGGCTACATCTTCAAGGACTCCTACCGAGGGCTGTACTGCGTGGGTTGCGAGCGCTACTACGCCACCGACGAGTTGGTCGATGGCAATCTCTGCCCTGATCACCGCACGCCGGTCGAGGAGTTGGAGGAGGAGAACTACTTCTTCCGTCTCAGCGCTTTCGAAGACCGCCTTGTCGAGTGGTACGCGGCGAATCCAGGAATCGTCGTTCCCGAGTCGAAGCGCAACGAGGCGCTCAGCTTCATCAAGGGCGGTTTGAAGGACATCTCGATCACCCGGACCTCGATCGATTGGGGCGTTCGGGTTCCCTGGGACGACGAGCACGTCTTCTATGTCTGGTATGACGCGCTGATCAACTACGTGACGGCTATCGGCTACGGCGAAGATCCCGAGCGGTTCGACGAGTGGTGGCCTTCGGTGCATCACATCATCGGCAAAGAGATCATCCGCTTTCACTGCGTCTGGTGGCCGGCCATGTGCATGGCCGCCGGCATTGAACCACCCGCCCATGTGCAGGTCCACGGATGGCTGCTCTTGGGGGGCGACAAGATGTCGAACTCAAGCGTCAACCGGATCACCCCGGCCAGCCTGACCGAGGAGTACGGGGTCGATCCCGTCCGCTACCACCTCTTGCGCGACATCCCGCTCGGATCGGATGGAGAGTTCTCGGCTGAGGGCATCTCGTCTCGCTACAACTCCGACCTGGCCAACAACCTCGGCAATCTCCTCTCGCGTGTGACAACGGTGGTGGGCTCCAAGTGCGGGGGAGTGGGGCCGGTTCCTGACCCATCGAGTCGGTTGGCCGACGTGGCTGGCACTGTCGTGGCCGATGCTGTTGCCGGATGGGGAGCGTCTCGTCCCGACCTGGGCCTTGAAGCCACGTGGCGGCTCATCCGCGAGACGAATGCCGAGTTGGAGATCGCCGAACCTTGGAAGGCGGAGCCTGGCCCAGGCGTCGATGCCGTTCTTGGCAGTGCGCTCGAGGTCCTGCGGATCGTGGCGATCCTGATCGTCCCCGCCATGCCGGCCACCGCTCGGGAGATGTGGCGACGGATCGGACTTGAGGGAACCCCGGAGGAACAGCGGCTTCCTGAGGCGGGCTCCTGGGGTCGCTACCCAGGTGGCCTGACCGTGGAGAAGGGCGCTCCGCTCTTTCCTCGGCGCAAGGACTGATCACTGTGACCGGTGATGGTGCCCTGGAGTGGTTCGACTCGCACTGCCACATTCAGGACGAGTTCGCCCCAGAGTCCGGAGACGGCCCCGTGGTGGCCCACGCCGACCGACTGGCGGCCACTCTGGCCCGGGCGGCGACATCGGGTGTCACTCGGCTCGTGTGCGTCGGCACCGGTGCGGCCACGTCTGCGGCTGCAGTGGAGCTGGTGCGCTCGCTCCGCAGGCCTGGCGGCCCGGCCGCCGCTGAAGGCGTCGACCTTTGGGCCACTGTGGGTCTTCACCCTCATGATGCAACCGATGGCGTCGCCTCGCTCGATGCCGTACTGGCTGATGCCGTGTCGGCCAGCGGAGCAGGAGTAGGCGATGATGCCGGTCCTGGTCGGGACCGAGGTGACCACCGCAACGTCGTCGTCGGTATCGGTGAGTGCGGTCTCGACTACTACTACGAGCACTCACCTCGAGACGCGCAGCGGGAGGCGTTTGCCCTGCAAATCGAGCTGGCCCGCCGCCACGACCTGGCCCTGGTCGTCCACACGCGGGATGCATGGGACGACACGTTCGACGTGCTCGCTGCGGTGGGTGTGCCCGAGCGGACCATCATCCACTGCTTCACCGGTGGACCTGACGAAGCCCGTCGGTGTCTCGACCTCGGTGCGTTGCTGTCCTTCAGCGGTGTCGTCACCTTCAAGAACGCTGACGACGTACGTGAGGCCGCTCGGCTGTGCCCCATCGACCGCATGCTCGTCGAAACTGATTCACCGTTCTTGACGCCGGTTCCGCACAGGGGCTCGCCGAACGAGCCGGCCCGGGTCCCGTTGGTCGGAGCTGCGATCGCCCAGGTGAAGGGGCTGACGACCTCGGAGGTGGCCACCATGACCACAGCCAACGCTCGCGTCGCCTTCGGCATCTGAGCAGTCGACCGACGTGTCGGGCCACGTGACCTGACGGATTTCCAATCGCCGACCTGCATGCGGGGGACTCCGGGACGCATCACGGCCCCCGACCGAAGCCGGGGGCCGTGATGGCTCTCAGGTGGATCCAGAGCGATCAGCGTTGATCGATCACCGGTTCTGGTAGGTCCCCGTGGGGTTGGCCACGTAGGTGTTCGGGAGGGTGGCACCGGGTGGGACGTAGGTTCCCATGATGGTGCCCTGGTAGACCGTGTCGGCACTGGAGAAGCTGCACTGGTCTGTGGTCGGGACTCCATTGACCGACGCCGTGCAGAGTGCGCTGCTCCCTACGGCTACCTGGGTCCAGACCGGAGTGCCGAAGTTTCCGCTTCGTCCGGGGGTCGGGACAAAGACTCGCTCGAGGGCGGCACCCTGTGCGGCAAGCATGAATCCGCCTGGCGCGGTGGTGATTCCCTCGACGTGGGTGGTCGAAGTCACCGTAGCGGGGTTCCCTTCGTTGAGGTAGGTGACGTTGCTGATCTTCCCGTTCTGCTCGTTGTAGTTCATGATGACCCCGGCGGCGATGCCAGTTGCCGGATCGATGGCCCCACCCACCAAGGTGTAGTTCGGGCTGTGGTCCCCACCGTTCTGCCAAATGCCGTAGAGGGTGGTACCAGCGTCCATGCTGCCGTTCAGGTTCAACAAGGTCCACTTCTTGGACGTCATGTTGTAAATGAAGGCGTTTCCGGTCGAGAGGCTGCTGGTCAGGTCGTAGTTGCCCACAACGAGGTCACCCATGGTGCTGTGTGGGACCGTGTTGAGCACGCGACACGACGGGTCCGTTCCGCAGAGGTTGGTGCCACCGACCACACTGAATCCACCGCGAGAAGGGACCTCGATGGAGGTCCATGAACCGCCACCGGAGACAGGACCCAGGTAGATCATGCCCTTGCTGGTCACCAGGGTGGGACCGTAGGTACCGACGGCCCGCACCGAGCCGGTCGGAATCGTGGATGGGTTGTAGACGTGGGTGTTGGGTCCATAGAAGTTGGACTGGGCAGCATCGGCGAACGGTGGCTTCAGCAGGTGCACTGGCGCACCTTTCGACACGCCTGACGCCACTCCTTGGTAGAGGAACGCTGTGGTGGTCAACCCCGGGCGGGCGGTTGACCCGAATCCGCTGAAGTTTCCTTCGGTGCCGGTCAAGACCGTCTCGGGACCAGAGGTGGAGACGCCTCGAACTCCGGTGACCCCGTCGACAGAACCAAGGATCTGTGAGTACGAGAAACTGCCCGATCCACTGGGCGTCACATGCTGCTCGGCTCCGACCGGTGTGGCCATGGCGAGGGCCATGACAGCTACTCCACCGACCACTGCCGCTGACTTCATCCGTTTGCCCAACATGAACGTCTCCTTCGGTGTTTGGGTCCTCGATGCCGATCGGCAGGAGGTGTGCATCGAGGCCATCGCTCCAACGCCGTTGCATGCTCCAAATGCATGTACCAAATGAAGTATGACGTACTCACCCTTCTTCGTGAAGAGACGTTGGTTGCAATACGTTCTCTCAGTGAGAACCTCCTGTTCAGAGGCTTCTGTGAGGATCCATGGGACTTCCCACGGTGCCCCGGTCACCACGCAGAGCGTCATTCGTAGGTCGTATGGCTGCATCGGGGAGTGCTGTCTATGGCTGCGGGCGGAGCTGAGCGGCGTGCCCTCCGTGTGGCGTCTGGCTTGCCGCCGCTAGACCGCGTTCCACAGAGAGGTGTTGGCAGAGTCCGACCAGGCCGCCGGCCTGCAGTTTGCTCGCCGACCCGCCTCGGCCTACTGTTCGTCCCAGGTCGCTCCAGTGGGCGACCGTTCCGCATCTGGTGCCGTGTCGGGGTGCCTTGCGGGCGTCGGCTTG
>CAIQOJ010000079.1 GCA_903873395.1 uncultured Acidimicrobiaceae bacterium | reverse complement strand
CGAGTTAATGATGCCCCGTCGGTCCTAGTCGGAGCCGATGAATGCCTTGGCCAGTGAGGCTGGGGCCTTGCGTAACCATGCCTCAGTCAGCAGTTCTGGGATCAGACCGGTAGGGGCTACAGCGATCTCGACCGCAACGCAGGATAGGCGTTTGCCCCAATAGACGGGCTGACACGCGTCTGGGTGAGAGGCCGCCGTGGCGAGAATCTGGTGCTCGTCAACCATGATGCGGACACACTGCATATCGGGAACTGTGGCGAAGATCTTTCCGCGCACCCGGAACGAGCCCAAATGATGGTGAGGCTGCTCAGTGCTCTCGGGCAACGACAGCGCCCAAGTTCGAACATCCGCCATCGTCGGCATGGCCAAAGGTCTACCAGGAACAAGTGCCTGATCGCCGGATGGGTGGGGCACCATTCGGGCCGCTCAATCTCCAACGGCTTGTAGTCGCGAGCGTTGGACCCTGCGCATTTCCAAACTCGCCTTCCGCCTAGATCACAGATCCTGCTGGCTGAAGTGGCGGTGGTAGGTCAACGGTACAGCTTGCGTGAACGAGTGATGAGGTTCAGACGACCGGCGTAGCGACGTGGGTCCCGTATGGCCCATCCACTGTCAGGGGGCATCAGGGAAAGATTCCTGGATCGGGAACCTGAGCCTCTCGATGTTGTAGTTGGAGCCTGCAAGAAGAAGACGTGTGTCACCCCCTAACCCGAGAACCGTGCCTCAGGAGCTCACCCATCAGCTTGTGAGGCATGCTGCGCCCTGATGGGCCTGGTGTAACCACCTAGGCCGTTGGGCGGCGACCCGGGTAGTGATGCTGACCCACGGAGACCTCGGAGCTTGACCCGCCGTTGACTGGGCTGTGGTTGTCCGATGGGGTCGCGGACACGGCGATCTGATCGTAGGAATTCGGGATAGTGGTGGGGAAACTCTGTCCGTTCTCAGAGCACGGTTGAGTCCAGAGATGGCAGTGGAGTGGCTCGAAGTAGCCGGTATGGGCGAACTTCGGGATGTTTCACGTGAAACATCCGAGGATGCTTGACCTTGGGTTCTAGACGGGGGAGTATGAAGCTCTTACCACCCCCCTACCCGAGGAGACCAAAATGCGCGGCCGTCGTCGTGGTCGTAATAGGCCATCCCCTCAGGGAGATCAGTCCGGCAATCCAAGCTCTGTGCCATCGCCGGGTTCCAACGTTCGTGTGGTCGAGACTGACGGTCCCCAGCACGCAAGCGTGGCGACTACGGACTTGCCGCCCACAGACTTGCCGGTGGACTCGGGTGTCATGGAATCGACAGATCGTTCCAACGAAGTTGTGGCCGATAGCGTTGATGCGGCAGATGTGGTGACCGAGGAAGAAATTCTCGACCCCTCCTCCCCTGCTGCTACGTCCACAGCTCCGGTATCAGTAGCTCCCACATCAGCAGCTCTAACTGCAGCAGACATCAAAGCTGAGTCCGAAAGCCCCGACACGGCGACGTTGACGGAGTCCGGAGATTCCGGCCCTGCTCGGGACGGTGCTCCTGTTCAGACTCAACCTGTCTCGGGAGACCAGACAAGCGTGATGGACGATTCCGACCAGGCGGAGCCCATCGAGGCTGAAGTAGCGGCCGATGAGGCCAATGAGGATCCCGACGAAGTTCCGGCGATCCAGGATGATGCCACTCCGGGGTCAGAGAATGAGGATGTGGCAGCGGTGGTGGACGAGGTTCCAGCCTCCCCCACTCCTGTTGTTCGGTCGGAATCAGGTCGCGTCCCACAGGCTGCATCAGGTAACCCACTCCCCCGCATCTTGGCCGTGGCCAATCAGAAAGGTGGCGTGGGAAAGACCACCACCTCGGTAAACCTAGGAGCAGCGCTCGCTGAACTGGGATTCCGTGTCTTGGTCCTCGACCTCGATCCCCAAGGGAATGCCACCACGGGTCTAGGAATCGACGCCAGGAACTTTGAGCTCTCCATGTACGACGTGCTCATGCGGGATGCTTCGCTGGAGGACTGCATTGAACCCACCGCCATGAAGAATCTCTTCGTGGCTCCGGCAACGATCGCCTTGGCTGGAGCCGAGATCGAGTTGGTGCCGGCCTTCAGTCGGGAGACGAAACTCAAGAGAGCGATCGAGACGGTGATCGACGATTTCGATTACGTCTTGATCGACTGCCCGCCATCGCTGGGCCTGATTACCATCAACGCCCTGGTGGCCGCTTCCGAGGTCCTCGTGCCTATCCAGTGCGAGTACTACGCGTTGGAAGGTCTGAGTCAGCTGATGAGGAACGTGCACCTGGTTGCCTCGAACCTCAATCAGCAACTCGATATCTCGACCATCGTCCTCACGATGTTCGATGCGAGGACGAAGTTGGCCGACCAAGTGGCGACCGAAGTTCGAGAGCATTTCGGCAACAAGGTGTGCCGCATCGTTATCCCCCGCACCGTGCGTCTGTCGGAGGCTCCGTCCTTCGGTCAGCCGATCACGGCGTTCGACCCGGCCTCACGGGGGGCCATTGCTTATCGGGAACTAGCCAAGGAGGTCAGCGGTGGCGCGTCGTAGCGGCCTAGGAAAGGGTCTGAGTGCCCTCATCCCCACAGAGGTAATGGGTGACAGGACGTCAGCCCTTCGTGAAGTTCCCATCGGGAGCATCATCCCCAATCCCCGCCAGCCCAGGACGAGTTTCGACGAGGAGTCAATGTCTTCGCTGGCCGCGTCCATCAAGGAACTCGGGGTGCTCCAGCCGATTCTGGTCCGCCGAGTCGGCGGTGAGGCGTCAGACGAGTTCGAACTGATTGCCGGTGAGCGCCGTTGGCGAGCGTCTCGTCGAGCTGGCCTTCAGTCCATCCCTGTGCTCATTCAGACTTCAGACGACACCCACAGCCTGGAGCAGGCTCTGGTGGAGAACCTCCACCGCCAAGATCTCAACGTTCTCGAAGAAGCTGCCGCCTACCAGCAGTTGATCGAAGAGTTTGGTTTCACTCACGACCAGGTGGCAACCAGGGTGGGGAAGAGCCGGGCCAGCATCTCCAACATCCTCCGCCTCCTCCAGCTTCCTTCGGGAGTGCAGCGACTCCTGGCTGACGGGCAGATCAGCGCCGGGCACGCTCGGGCATTGTTGGGAACGCCTGACCGCGCCTATCAGGAGACATTGGCAAGAGAGGCTGTTTCCGACAACCTTTCCGTCCGGGCCATCGAAGACTTGATCCGTGGACATAACGCCGAGTCCGAAGGCATCGGCCCAACACCGGTCCCATCCGCCACTGCTCACGCTGATGCAGCGGAGACCAACTGGGAACCCCCTGTCGCCCCTCATGGTGGGGAACAGGCGGGAGGCGCACCGGTCGGGGAGTACGAGCCGACACGACTCCCACCTCCTGGAATCCTCGAACTCGAAGAGCTGCTGTCGACACACCTGAACACCAGGGTGAAAGTCGACATGACGGCAAAGCGAGGCAAGGTGATCGTGGAGTTCGCCACCCTCGAGGATCTCGAGCGAATCTACAAACTCATGGTCGGGGGATCCGAGTCACCCACAGACTGACCGAATCTTCACAGGATCCCAACACGGCGTTTGGGAGAAAACTCCAGGTCAGTAGGGGTGTTTCCGGTTGAGACTTGGGGGTGAACCCCAGGTTGAGGTTCATCCACACCCTGTGAATGAGGTTGTGGATTACAACCGGGCAGCAACCCATGGTTGAGGGTTGTTCACAGGCGAGTTGCCTGTCTGGACGTCAGTCCCAGGCGTGGTCGACCCATTCGGCGAGAGAGTCGACAATGGCTCGAGCCACGACTGCCGGTCGTTCGATCAGCGTGGAGGCTGGACCGATGTCACACAGGACAGCGGGCATCCTGGTCTCACGAAGTACTGGAACAGACATCCCTCGGACGCCAGTATCAGGAAGACCGAGCGTGCGCGCCAGGGCTGCTTGGAGAAACTCGGCAAGTTGGCGACCACCCGGCGACTCATAGGTGTAGCCCGCGTAGTAGGAGACGGTGCAGTCGACGTCGGGTGAAGTGCGAATCCCGACAAACACGTCAGCTAGGGCCGCATTGGCTTCCGATGCCTGATAGGTGCCTTCTGGGTGGTGGTGGGTGCTCACGGCAGCCCCTCTGGCGACGAGCACAGCACGCACGGCACTGATGGTCGCACCCAGACCGCCCTCTTCGCCGATGGCGACCCGCCTACCGGTCAACGTCCGTGGAGCTTGGCGCAGCGACTCTCGAGCACGGACCGAGGAGACGAGTTCGGATCCGTCGTGACGGGAACCGAACCGAAGCAGTTCGGCCACGGTGGCGCCGCCGGCGATGCCGTCGACGGGCAGACCGGCGTTTCGCTGGAACTCACCGAGGGCGCCCGAGGTCTGGTCGCCAAAGATTCCGTCTACTCGGCCGGAATCAAACCCCAATGCACTGAGGCGTTGTTGCAGTTCGGCTACGTCGTCACCTCGGAGCATGGGGGAGCGACGGTAGAGAAAGCGGTCCCCGAGACGGCGACCGGCCTCGACCAGGGCTGACCAGGTGTGTCGACCGCATACGCCATCGACGCGCAGGCCCCGGGTGTATTGGAACGCCTCGATGGCGGCTCGGGTCCCCTCGCGAAACGCACCGATGTCGTCAAGGCCGGGCGAAAAGCCCAGGTCGACCAGGCGACGTTGGACATCGGCCACAGGATCACCCGTCGATCCAAGCTCGAGGTGCAGGTCGGTTCCGCTCACATGAAGGCCTTGGTCGCGCACCCCGAAGGGTCGTGCCACACGATCAGAGGTGCTCCGAGATCTCCTGAAGCAGCTGCCCCTTGCCCTTGGCACCCACGATCCTCATCGCCGGCTCGCCGTCCTTGAAGAGGAT
>CAIQOJ010000078.1 GCA_903873395.1 uncultured Acidimicrobiaceae bacterium | reverse complement strand
CGGTCGTCATTGGCGACCTCCCATGAATCCGCGGGCGAGAGCGAGTAGTTCCGGCGGACGTCGCCAGATCCGCTGTGCTCGGCCTGGGCCATTGCGCTCTTGGCCAGCTTGTCGAGCCGCCGGAGGTCGTCCATCACATGGGCCTTCAGCCGTACGGTTTTGCATGGCGGAGTTCGGTCTCGCACCCCCGGCTGCAGATGGAGCCTGACCTGCTTGCGAGGTTCTCCCAGCTCAGGGTGAGGTTCGAACATCGACGCTTTCCTCCGGTAGCGACCGGATGGCAAAAACACCCATTTAACTGGGAAAACGTTGTAGATCCGACAACGGGTGGAGGTAACGGGATTCGAACCCCCAAGGTGGTGGGCCGCCAGCAAGAACGATTTCTCGTCAGGCGACGCAATGGGTGGCAACCGAGCTGTACAATAACTTGTACGACTCAGGAGGAACCAATGACCGTCACGGCTAGCGAGGCGCGCAAGCGGCTGTTCCCGTTGATCGAACAGGTCAACGATGATCGCCAGCCCATCGAGATCACGTCCAAGAAGGGCGATGCCGTTCTTATGTCGCGGGCCGATTTCGATGCGCTCACCGAAACTGCATCGCTGCTTCGTTCACCTGCAAATGCCCGGCGGCTCCTCGAGAGTTTGAAGCAGGCCGAGGATGCCCAACTCGAAGCTCACGAGCTTGAGGAGTGAGGCTAGTTTTCACGCCTCACGGGTGGGAGGACTATTGCTTCTGGCAGACGACGGACAAGGCCACCCTCAAGAGGGTCAATCGCTTGATTACGGACGTCCAGCGGGAGCCCTTCGATGGGATCGGCAAACCTGAGCCCTTGCGTCATGTGCTTGCCGGATGCTGGTCCAGGCGGATCGACGAGGAGCACCGTCTGGTCTACAAGGTCGACGGCGAAGACCTCATCATCCTGCAGGCTCGATTTCACTACGAGTAGTGAAATCGAGATTGATAACGTCGTCGTTTCGTCGACGCAGTGGAGATGATGGGGCTCGAACCCACGACCCCCTGCTTGCAAAGCAGGTGCTCTAGCCAACTGAGCTACATCCCCGAGTCCCTAAACAATGACACGTGGCGAGGTGGTCCGTCACACCCAGCCGCTCCTAGAAGGTTTCGCCGACCTCAAACTTGGTCTCGGTGACGGCACCACCTGCCATCATCAAGCGATACGCGCCAGCACGGCTAGGCCGATCTGACGAGTCAGACATCACGGCGACAGGCTCCGTGCCCTCATAGAGGATCCCTACGTGATCGTCGGTGGCGTAGGCGACGGGACCCAGTACGCCCTCGGCAAGCAAACGGTGCAGCAAGGGTCGACGTTGTGCCTCGCTGTCGTAGTGCACCCCGTTGGCGAAGGGAAGGAATCCAAGAGCATCGTCGACCGGCTGCAGGTCGGGGCCGAACGAGTCAGTCGTTCCACCCTGGTGCCAGCAGATGCTTCCAGCCGATACCCCGCTGAGGATGACGCCTGACTCCCATGCGGCGCGCATGGCCTGATCGACGCCGTGAAGACGCCACAGGGCCAGCAGGTTTGCCACCGAACCGCCGCCCACCCAGACCAGATCCGAACTGCACAGTCGCTCCATGGGATCTGCATCGGGCTGAGGGAAGAGGCGGAGTTGCGTGACGTCGCAGCCGGCAGCGGCAAAAGCCTCGTAGGAACGTGCGTAATACGACGCATCGTCACCGCTGGCCGTCAACACCAGGCAGACCCTGGGGCGATCAGAGTTCGTGAGCTCTAGGGCCGTGCGCAACATGTCGCCTACGCGGACCGACTGCTGCACCGGACCCGGTACGAATCCACCTGATGTGGCCAAGATCCTCTGGATGGCCATTGTCGACTCAGCCTTGGGACTTGGCCCTGTCCAGCGAGCGATTGATCTCGTCCCAGGCGGCTTCCGGTCCATCGAACCCGCCGACCTCGGTCCGCTTGTCCGGCTCGAGGTCCTTGTAGACCTCGAAGAAGTGTGCGATCTCGAAGGTCATGTGGGGTGGCAGCTCTTCGAGTTTGGTGAGCCCTGCCCACATCGGGTCGCCACAGGCCACGGAGATGATCTTGGCGTCGGGACCCTTCTCGTCAGTCATCCAGAACACGCCCACGGGCCGAGCCTCGACCATGCATCCGGGGAAGGTCGGCTCGTCGAGGAGCACGAGCGCATCCAGCGGATCTCCGTCTTCAGCCAGGGTGTCAGGCACGAAGCCGTAGTCGGCTGGGTAGAAGGTCGCGCTGAACAGGCGGCGGTCCAGCCGCAAGACGTGGTTCTCGTGATCGTATTCGTACTTGTTCCGGCTCCCTCGCGGGATCTCTACGAACACCTCGATGGTGCGTTCCTCGGCCATGCGGTCCCCTTGCGTCGTTTTCCTCCATCATGGCTCACGTCTGAGGGAGGCGTGACAGGGATCACGTCAAGGTCGGTCGATGTGGTTGCTGTTCAGTTTCGATTGGCTCGAGCACCTCGACTGCAACCATCGCAGTGAACGTCAAGAAGAACACCGGTTCAACGAAAGCCCCGTCCAGGTGGCCGAGATAGCTGACGGCCAGCACGGGATAGGCGACCAGGAGGATCACCCCGATCCAGCGCACCCATACGGCAGTTGTTGTCCCCGTTCCCGCCGTTCTCCGGCAGGCCAACAACACGGCGACGGTGACGGCTCCGAACTCGATGATTCCGGAGGCAACGTGCAGGTAGTGATGCATGGGTAGTTCCAAGTGCCATTCAGCGGACCGACAGCTTGCACTCCGGCCTTCGGGGCAGGCATAGGCGAAGTGGCCGCCGAGAGCCGCAGCTAACGCAAAGACCACCAGCCACGGCCATTCGGATCGACGGAGACCACGGGCCATCGGTCCCCGTAGGACCAGGGCCGCCAGCAGCACCAGGCCAGAAACGAGGTCGACGCGCTGAAACAGGACGCTGTGCGGCAGGCCTTGGGTCTCGAGGTCACTGAACAGCTGGTCTGGGCTGGCCATCAGGTGATGGTCGAATGCGGCGGCCACCCACCAGTTGTAGAAGACGGCACCTACCGACACCAGGGCGAACGAACCGAGTTGGCGATGGGTCAGGACCACGGTCCCCTGGGATGCACGTCCCGTCAACGACCCTGACGGGAGACGGACCACAACCCGTTCAGGGGCGGGCAGGATCCACGTCGACTCAAGCACGGCCGGCGACTCCACACCCTCGCGGTGACGGAACTCCTCTAGACGTCGGCGGGCTGTGTCTACGACGATCACACCGTGGCTCCGGGCGTGGATTCGGTCTGTATCGACATCTTGGACAGTCCGAATTGGAAACCGTCGACCACGGTCCGCACCGGCTGTTCAGGTGAACCGCCTGCGCCCAAGGTGATGAACAGAGGCACAAAATGCTCCACGGTCGGATGGGCATAGGGCATGCCCGGAGCATGGTGAAAGGACGCAAGCGTCTCCACGTCGCCGCGCCTCAGAGCCTCACCTGCCCAATCGGAGAACTCCTCGGACCATCCGGGCACCACATTGTCGACGAAGTTCTGCTGGCTGAGGAAGGGCAATCCGTGAGTGAGAAAGCCGGAGCCGACGACGAGTACGCCTTCGTGACGGAGCTCTTCGAGTCGGGCTCCCATCTCCACCAAGCGGTAGGGGTCGTGGGATGGGATCGACACCTGGACCACGGGAACGTCGCCCCACGGATACATCACCTTGAGGGGAACCCAGGCCCCGTGATCAAGCCCGCGACTGCGCTGCACAACCTTCTCCATGCCTGCCAATGCGCCAGTTACCCGACCGGCCAGGTCGGAAGCATCAGGAGTGGGATACGTCATGGCGAAGTACCGCGTAGCGAATCCTGCAAAGTCGTAGACGAGCGGTGTGCCTGCGGTAACACCCGACAGGGCGATCGGCGCCTCTTCCCAGTGGGCGCTGATCACGACGATCCCTGCGGGCTTGGGCAGGGAGAGCGACCAGGTGAAGAGTTGGTCGATCCACAGTGGGTCGTCGAACAGCGGCGGCGCACCGTGGCCGAGGTAGAGAGCAGGCAGGGGTCCATCGGCTCCGGTCCATAGCGGTCGCCCGATATCGGCGTGAGCTCGTGTGGCCATGAACGAGTCGAAGGCTTCCCCTGGGACCGATGCCAGCATCGGAGACGTCATCCTTCGACCTCCTGACGACGACCCCGCTGGGTCGAAGTAGTTGAAATATCAACTACCATGCTACGTTTTCTATATGACATGTCAACCAGATCTGCCCACCACCATGGGCAACGTTCCCCCTGAGACTGCTGGGAACTTCATCCTGCTGGTAATCGGAAGCGAAAGGTAGGGGCGATGGACCCGATCGTGGGGACTCCCGGTGTCGATATTCGACGAGCAGGCGAAAGGTTCACGACCAAGATCAACTGGCTCGACTCCAAACACTCGTTCTCGTTCGGTCATCATCGGGATCGGACAAACACCCATCACGGTGTGCTGCTGGTCAACAACGACGACACGGTCCTGCCCGCATCAGGTTTCGAGACCCATCCTCATCGCGATATGGAGATCGTCACCTGGGTACTCGGTGGCTCGCTCGTCCACCATGACTCCACGGGACACAGCGGGATCATCACGCCGGGCTTGGCCCAGCGCATGAGTGCCGGGACGGGCATCTCCCATTCAGAGAAGAACGACTCATGGACCCTGGATGGACGTCAACATCGTGATCCGGTGCACTTCATCCAGATGTGGGTGGTGCCCGACACGCCGGGAATCTCACCTGGCTACGAGCAGATGGAGATCGGTGCGGACCTGGACACAGGCGTGCTTGTCACTGTGGCCGCGGGTATGGACAGGTATGCCGATGCTTCGGCGATCCGTATTCGCAACGCTCACGCCGCGCTGCACGCCGCCCGTCTGGAGCCCGGTGGCTCGGTCACGCTGCCCGATGCTCCGTGGATCCATCTCTTTGTTGCTCGAGGTGCCGTGGACCTCGAGGGCTGCGGTCCGCTCGGTGAAGGTGATGCTGCACGGCTCACGGGTGGTGGTGGACATCAGCTGACAGCAGTGGACAGCGCCGAGGTCCTGGTCTGGGAGATGCACGCCACGCTGGCCACCTGAGATCTGGGTTCTCCCTGTCTGATGGTGGCCGACTCAGGTCCCCTCCACCTCTGTGACAACCCGGTCGTAGGGTTCCTCTCGCGTCTTGGATCCTCCGAGGTGCACTCGCTCCTCCCAGAGCCCGACCCGAGGAGCGGGCTCTGGCGCTGCTCCCCACCAGACCGGAGCAGCATCATGGCAACGACCGACCGCGACCACATCCTCGACCTCTTGAGTGAGGGGGTACTCGCCCTGACCGATTCGGCGTGCTGGCAACGCCACCTCGACGTGCAGGGCCGGTTCCATCACTACAGCTACGGAAATGCCCTACTCATCGGCAGTCAGTGCCCCGAAGCAACTCGCGTGGCCGGCTTCACGGCATGGAGACGCCTCGGCCGCGCTGTTCGGCGGGGGGAGCGGGCCATCTGGATCCTCGCTCCCTGTCGGGGACGTCGCCCATCACCAGAATCCTCGGGTGACGACGACACGTCAGTTCGACCGATCTATGGGTTTCGGCCCGTGCCTGTCTTCGACATCGCTCAGACTGACGGTGATCCTCTACCCGAGGTGTGTCGCCCTCTCACCGGCGAGGATCCATCGGGATGGTTCGATGCCCTTGGCGTCTGCGCCGGCCAGATCGGCTACTCGGTCACCGCCACCGAACTCGCGGGAACCATCAACGGGGACTGCACCTTCGCCACGAGGAGTATTCGGATCGAGTGTCGAAACGAGCCGGCTCAGCAAGTCAAGACTCTGGCTCACGAACTGGCCCATGCTCTGCTCCACGAAGGCATGGATGACCGACCGATGGCTGAGTTGGAAGCCGAGTCGACGGCGTTCGTGGTGTGTCGGGTGCTGGGCCTAGACACCTCGGACTACTCGTTTGGCTACGTGGCGTCGTGGGCCGGAGGTGGAGCAGAAGCCGTGGGCGCCATCAAGGCGTCATGTGCCCGGATCCAGCAGGCCGCTGGCACCATCCTGGCTATGACCGACGACAACCGAGCTGTCGCGGCCTGAGGTCAAGAGACGGACAGAGCACTGCTGTCAGGGGGACGGTCGTCCATGGCCGAGAGGGTTCCTCGGAGTCCGTGGGGATCAGCCGAAGAGGGTTGGTAACGTTGGAGCGTGAGCACCCAGGGCAACCCCGGAACTGACCGGGAAACCGATTACTTGGCCCGACAGCTGTCTGACCTCGACTTCAACGACCGGCTCCTCGACCTGGTGGATGATGCATCGCTCCCCCTGCTGGAGCGGATGAAGTTCCTGATCCTCTTCAGCGAGCGGATCGACGAGTTCTTCCAGGTCCAGGTGGCAGGACTGCGCCGTCAGGTCGCAGCCGGGATCACCAGCCGTGCTCTCAACGGGAGCACCCCCGAGGAGCTCCTCCGGCTCGTGCGTGCGTCGCTCGAGTCGATGGTGGCCCGCCAGGAAGCGCTCTTCGCCGATGGCCTGGTACCGGCACTGGCTGCCGAAGGGATCGCACTGGTCGGCTGGAATGAGCTGAGCGGTGCCGACCGAGCCCATCTGCACGAGGTCTTCGACCGACTGATCCTCCCGGTGGTCACCCCGTTGACCGTCGACCCCAGTCATCCGTTCCCCTACATCTCCAATCTTTCGCTCAATATCGGTGTCGAGGTGCGGAGTCGGACTGACGGCACCACACGGTTTGCCCGCGTCAAGGTCCCGCCGAACGTCGACCGTCTGTTGGCCTTGCCTGATGGCACACGGTTCGTCCCGCTCGAACAAGTCATGGTGGCATTCTTGGACGAACTCTTTCCCGGCATGGACCTTGGAAGTTCCTGCATCTTCCGGGTCACTCGGGATGCCGACCTCGCACTCGATGACGATGCGGCGGACGATCTGCTGCTCGCCCTGCAAGAGGAGTTGCGCCGCCGCCGCTTCCTCCCTGTTGTCCGCTTGGAGATCGACACACGCATGGCATCGGTGCACACCGATGCACTGGCTGAAGAGTTCGGTCTGAGCTCAGACGACGTCTACCGCTACACGGGTCCACTCGGACTTGACTGCTTGTGGGCCCTCTACGGAGTCGCCCGGCCTGATCTGCGCGACGAGCCGTGGACGCCACTGGTTCCCGCGGCCTTCACTTCGATTGAACGCGATGAGGACGACGACATCTTTGCCGTGTTGGCCCGGGGTGACGTACTCGTCCACCACCCGTATGAATCGTTCTCGGCATCAGTGGAGGAGCTCCTCAACGAGGCAGCTGAAGACCCCAACGTGCTGGCCATCAAGCAGTGCCTCTATCGGACCTCAGGCGACAGTCCTATCGTGGCCGCCCTCATCCGGGCCGCCGAGCGAGGCAAGCAAGTGGCGGCCCTCATCGAGGTCACCGCTCGCTTCGATGAGGAGGCCAACATCGGGTGGGCCCGGGCGCTCGAGGAGTCTGGAGCCCATGTCATCTATGGACTCATGGGACTCAAGACCCATGCCAAGACGACTCTCGTGGTGCGTCAGGAGGGTGATGCCGTGCGCCTCTACTGTCACGTGGGAACCGGCAACTACAACCCCAAGACGGCCAAGATGTACGAAGATCTCGGCTTGCTGTCGTCCCGTCCTGAGCTTGGCGCCGATGTGACGAGGTTCTTCAACTACATCACCGGATTCAGCCAGCCACCCCAGTATCAGGAACTGGTCACCTCACCGGGTGGCATCCGCGATCGGGTCATCGAACTCATCGAAGCCGAAGCCGAAGTTGGTCCAGAAGGTCGGATCACCTTCAAGGTGAATGGTCTCGACGACGTCGCCGTCATCGATGCGCTCTATCGAGCATCCCAGGCCGGTGTGCCCATCGACCTCATCGTCCGGGGAATCTGCTGCCTGCGTCCGGGAATTCCCGGCCTCTCCGAGACCATTCGGGTCCACTCCATCGTGGGGAGGTTCCTGGAGCACTCACGAATTCTTCGATTCGGCGGTGGAGCGCGGCCGGCGACCTACTACATCGGCTCCGCCGACCTGCGGCGACGCAACCTCGACCGCAGGGTGGAGGCCATGACTCCGGTGGCGGATCCGGATGCGGTGAGTCGCCTCGAGGAGATCTTGGCGTGCAACTTGGCCGACGACGTCCAGTCGTGGGAACTCGATGGTGGTGGTGCCTGGCACCGGGTGCCGACCGTGACCGGTAGGGGTACGCAGCGACTGCTCGAGGAAGCAGCCCTGCGTCGAGGATCGGTCGATGACACAGGCCGAGGCGTTCGAGCCTGACCTCAGTTCGTAACCTTCGGTCGATCAGGTGTTCCCGACTGCAGTGTTGTGGCGACCTGGCTACCTAGCGAGATCCGCAGAACGGAGAAGTCACTGCGGCACCGTGCCTTGGTTGCGGCACCATGTCTAGATCGCGGCAACGTGCCTAGGCTTGCTCGGGTGATCAGCAGTACGGCGGATGTTCAGGCCGCACAGGGATGCCTCGGTGGCTGATACCCAAGGTGCCGAGGACCGTAATGCGGCGAGTGATGATTCTCTGTTTCTGGGGACCGACGAGCCCTATGCCGAAGTAGCCGCCTATCGCCGTCCGGTCCGCAGGATCGCTCGGCTCTATCTGGTCGTGGCAGCAGTTCTGGTGCCATGGACCATCTATCTCGCGGTTTCGCTTCCAACGCGGAACCTGGAGCACTACTACCGCTTGGCGTGGGTCGGGTTCGACGTGTTCCTGGTCGCAGTGATCGCCCTCACCGCGCTGTTTGCCTATCGGGTCGATCCCCGGGTGCAACTGCCGGCTACTGCGACGGCCACGCTGCTGGTGGTCGATGCCTGGTTCGACATCATGACGTCAGCCGATCGGCGCTCGTTGGCCATTGCCGTGTGCTTCGCCCTCTTCCTCGAGTTGCCTGGCGCGGGACTGTCGCTGTACTTGGCTTCCCGAGTGAACGACGAGGTCGACCGACTCGCCGAAGCCCATCTCGATGAGGAAGAAGGCCAGCTGGCGACGTGACACCCGGGAGCCTCTGCACCCGGGTGTCGGCGACTCACGGCAGGATGGCTTGAATCCTGGCCATGACCTCGTCGGTCAACTTGTCGACCACCTCGAGCGACGCCAGGTTCTCGTGGACCTGCTCCACTCGGCTGGCCCCGGTGATCACTGTGGAGACGTGAGGATTCTTAACGCACCAGGCGATCGCCAACTGGGCCAAGCTGCAGCCCAGTTCTTCGGCAACTCCGGCCAGCTGGCGCACGACCGCGTTGCGGTCGGCATCGGTCAAGAAGTCCTGCAGCCACTCATAGCCCGCCAGGCTTCCCCGCGAGCCCTCGGGAATCCCGTCCAGGTACTTGCCGGTCAGCAGGCCCGAGGCCAGAGGACTCCAGATGGTGAGTCCCAACCCGGTCGTGTCGTAGAGCGAGGAGTACTCGTCCTCGACGCGATCGCGCCACAGCATGTTGTACTGCGGCTGCTCGACCACCGGCTTGTGCAGGTGGTGGCGCTCGGCGATGTTCCAAGCCTCGCGGATGGCGTCGGCCGACCACTCGGAGGTGCCCCAGTAGAGGGCCTTTCCGGCCGAGACCATGTCGGACATGGCCCAGACGGTCTCTTCGATAGGAGTCTCCGGGTCAGGACGATGGCAGTAGACGAGATCGACGAAGTCGAGCCCGAGTCGCTCAAGCGAGCCATCGATGGCCTGGGAGAGGTACTTGCGGTTCAGGGTGTTCACCATGTTGACCTCGGGTGAGATGCCCCAGAACAACTTCGTGGAGATCACGTAGGAGCGGCGAGCCCAGCCCAGGTTGGCAATGGCTTCACCCATGATCCGCTCAGACTCGCCGCCTGCGTAGGACTCTGCGTTGTCGAAGAAGTTGACCCCACCGTCGTAGGCGGCAGCAAGGCACTCTTCGGCCGGATTACCAGCCAACTGCGGGCCGAACGTCACCCATGAGCCGAACGACAGGACGCTGACCTTGAGGCCGGTGCCCCCCAGACGTCGATACTGCATCTCCATGGTGATCTCCTTGTCCGTCGAACGGCTGCATCCTAGGGGTCCGTGGCCAACGAGACATCCCCGAAGAACTCTGGTCGAGGGGCGGCGTGCAAGCAGTCCGGTGATGGAGGTGTCAGGCGGCGCTGTTGGCGGTGAGCGGCTCGTCGGTTGGAGCGAGCACCTCGGCGGGAAGTACCTGCCAGCGGGATTCGATATCCCCGATGTGCCAGACAGCCAGCGAGACGATCCAGGTGGCCACGAAGACGGCGACGATAATCAGACCTGCGGTGTTGATGTCGGTGCGACCGATGATCCCGAGGACCCCACCGGTCCATCCTGCCTGGCGAGCCACCAATCCCACGATCTCGATGGTGCCGATGAACAGAGCCACGAACACTGAGAGCCCGGTGACCGTGAGGTTGTACCAGACCTTTCGGACCGGCTTGGCAAATGCCCAGTCGTAGGCAAAGTTCATGAAGCAGCCGTCCACCGTGTCGAAGAGGCACATCCCGGCAGCAAACAGAATCGGCAGCGACAGGATGGCGTAGAAGGGCAGACCGCCGACCACGGCGGTGCCCGCCAAGACCAGCAGTGCGATCTCTGTGGCCGTGTCGAAACCCAGACCGAAGAGCACGCCGACCGGATACAACTTCCATGGTTGGTCCATGTGCCGGGCATAGCCACCGAACAGGCGATTCATGAGTCCACGGCTGTCCAGTTGCCGTTCCAGCTCCTCGTCGTCATAGCGGCCGGCCCGCAGTTCCTGGGTGACGCGGATGATGGACATCAAGACCACCAGGTTGAGCAGGCCGATGGCCCACAGAAACGTGCCGGAGACCGTCGTGCCGATGATGCCGGTCCAGGTATGAAGTCCCGAGGAACCGTTCTGCACGGCAGCATTGAGGGCCCGGATCCCGAAGTTCAGGAGGATGGCCAAGACGAAGACGACCGACGAGTGACCGAGCGAGAACCAGAATCCGGTCGAGAGCGGCCGCTTCCCGTCTTGGACGAGCTTGCGGGTCGTGTTGTCGATGGCGGCGATGTGGTCAGCGTCGAACGCATGGCGGATACCCAGTGTGTAGGCCAGTACGCCGGTGCCGAACCCGAACGCGCCCGCCTTGGAGACGTGATGGTGGCTGCAGGCAGCGACCAACATGGTCCACCCGGCCACGTTGAGCACGACCACGGTGCCGGCCATGGCGCCGACCTTGCTCCACTCGCGTCGGGTGAGCCCGTGGCGAATCTTGTAGATGCGGCCCATTGGGTCGGCCATCGGAACGGTCCTCGTGAAGGTCTGGCGGTCGGGCTCTGATCGGGGAGCCCTCGGGGGTCGGTAGATGCCAACGTAGAGTAGTTGCGAATCACTTGCAACGAGCAATCGGCCGACCTACGGTCGCGGTAAATGACAAGAAGTGCGCCGTCCCACGGACATGAGCATGCCGTCGTGACCGCCGACGAGGCCTTGGCCCTCGTTCGTGAGCATGGTGGTCGAGTCACGGCTAGCCGCCGGTTGCTCATCGACGCACTCTTCGACGGAAACGATCACCACACCGCTGAGGATCTTGCCTCTGCCGTCCAGGCTGGGGCCCCTGACGTCGCCCTCTCCACGATCTATCGCAATCTCGATGAACTCGAGCGCCTCGGAGTGATCGCCCACTCCCATCTCGGTCACGGACCAGCCACGTACCACCTGACGACAGCTGCGCACTGTCACTTCGTCTGCCAGGAGTGCGGCACCGCCGTCATGGCCCCTGACGAGCTCTTTGCCACGCTGGTCACCCAAGCCAGTGAGCAGTTCGGATTCGACGTCGACATCCACCACTTCGCCATCCTCGGCCGCTGCGCGGCCTGCCGACGGGACTGACCCCGTGTGGTCGGTCGCCCGGAACGCTTTGCCCGGGTGGCTGAAATGGGGATCGGTCCAGACTCGATGACTGCTGTGCGATGTGCTGCAGTGCCGCTCGAAGCAGTGCCGCTCGAAGCAGTGCCGATGGATACAGTGCGGAGCAGGCTCGCACGGAGGGTGCCATGACGGATCACGGAAGCGATATCGATCGGACTGGCTACTGGGATGCGCTGCGATCCCGCTACCTCCGCCCGCCCGGTGAGCGCCCAGCGTCGGCAGCCCGAGGCCTGCATCACTTCGCGCTGGTCTGCTCGGACGTGGAGCGCACCATCACGTTCTGGCAGGAACTCTTGGAGTTCCCTCTTGCCGAACTGTTCGAGAACCGGGACTACCGGGGATCGACCCACTTCTTTTTCGACATCGGACAGGGGAACTATGTCGCTTACTTCGACTTCCCCGGTCTCGATGTCGATCCCTACCGAGAAGTCCTGGGCGGGCTGCACCACATCGCCATCAGTGTGACGGCCGAGACCTTCGACCGGCTTGTGGCCAAGGTGAAAGACGCAGGGATCGAGGTCCTCATGGTCGATGGAACTTCTGCGTACTTCGCTGGCCCTGACGGCGAGCGCATTGAGCTGCTCTCCTACCCGTTGCACGACATGTACGGGACGATCGTGGGATGAGGGCAATGTGGCCTCCGGGGCCGGTCGCTGTCGTGACCGGATCTTCACTCGAGCTCACGCCGGATCCGGGCGGCACCACACGGTCCGCCGTGCTGGCCGAGTTCGACGGGGTCGAGGTCGGCGTGTGGGAGATCGACCCCGGCGCGGACGAAGATGTGGAGGTGGACGAGGTAGTTGTCGTCCTGTCTGGCCGGGCCACCATCGACGTCGCTGGGCAGCCGACCGTTCACGTGGGACCGGGAGATATCGTGCGACTTCACGCAGGAACGGCCACGACGTGGACGGTCACGGAGCGACTTCGCAAGGTCTACGTCAGTCTCGGTGCCACCTGAGTAGTTCAGGTTCGCACCGGTGGGATCAGTGTGATCCACCAGGCCAGAAGCTCTCCGGCATCATCGATGCCATAGGCGGAGCACATGGCGATTCCCGACGTGATCAGAAGGCCCCTGGCTTCATGTGGTTGTTCAGATAGCTCAGCAGCCTCAAAGGACGACGCAGCATCGTCCCAGGCGGTCTTGTCGCCAGGAAGCGGCAGAGCAGCGATGTCAGCAGCCCGCAATCGGAGTGCTTTCCCGCCCAGCCCGGTGCCCAGATGGCGGGCGGCGGCAAGTGCCGCAATAGGTGGGGATGTCACGAGAGCGGCAATCCGATGGAGGGTCTCGGTGGACGTGGTCACAGTGATCACCGGCACCGACGGGAGCAAGGTGCCCTCAGGATCGGCCACTGCTTCGAGCATGCGCGTCTGGGTGGCCACCAGCACTTTGGGGACCAAGCGGCGAGCCGCCCAGTCAGCCATGTCCGGAGCAAGGCGATCGAGGTTCACCACGGGGTAGCGATACGAGGCACCGGCAAATCGGATCGACCGGCGTCCCCAGAGAAGTCGGGCCGGATCGATCGTCCCGCTGGTCACCAGGCGGGGACGGTCGCTGGGTGTCGAAGTACCGTCGTGGCGGTCTCCATCCCCGTCGGCCTCCTCGACGGCTCCGACCAGGCCGTAGTACTGGTCTCGGAAGTCGGCGGTGCACGTTGCAATGTCCTCGACTGTGCCCGCCGTGGTCATGTGGACAACGGGAACATGCCGGGCCGCGGCCACCAGTGACGACCACGGAGCGCCAGATCGATCTGGCGGAGCGGCATGGTTGGTCGCCTCGAGCGTTCGACCGGTCCAGAGCCTCACCGGCTCGGGGTCTGCACCTCGCACCATTACGGGGGCACACACGGCCACTGCGGCATCAAAAACCTGCTCCTGGGCATCCCACAGGTCAGAGAGACTCCCGAGTTTCAAGAGCGCTGCTCGGACGCCAGCGGCATCTCTGGCGGCAACGAAGGGAAGTGGTTCGATGAAACAGACAGTGCCGGACGGTGACGCCAACTCGGCTCCCAGAAGGAAGAAGAGTGCCGCGGCATCGGTCAATGGAGAAGCGGCGTCGCCGAAGCGCTCAGCAAGTGCTTGTCGTCGGCTCTCCTCTGCGCTCGTCCGACTCCGCAATGGCGTCAGGAACGGGGGATTCCCGATGACCAAGTCGAATCCGCCCGGGGCGATGCCGGCGGGACCGATCAGTAGATCCCAGGTCGACCTGGCGTCGAGCCGACCCCGGTCGCCCGCGTTCGGCTGCATCAGCAGGGCATCGGCCACCAAGACGTGCGGGGACGCACCTGGGCCACCGGCGTCTGAGTTCCTTTCGGCCAGCGCAGTGCGACAGAGGTCAGCCGCCACTGGGTCGACATCGATGCCGACCACCGTTGTGCCATAGGCGATGTGGGCGGCTACCGCCGCCTCCATGCCGGCACGCTCGAGGGCCCGGGCGATGCGTGCCCCCGCCGCAGACACGAAGGCTCCGTCGCCGCATGCAGGGTCCAGGACCCTGATTGCACTGATGGCATTGGCTCCTTGGCCGGCCCGGGCATCGAGGAGCGGTTCCAGGGTGATGTCGAGCAGTCGCTCGACTACGTCGGCCGGGGTATACCACGAGCCAGAGCGGTGCCTGGAGCCTTGTGCAGCCAGGTCGGCCTGGTGAGCCGCACCCTGTCGGCCAGCCGTGGTCGGTGCCATCGCGCGCAACCTAGCGGATGACGTGAGGAGCCGATATCCGGATGCGGTAGCTGTGTCGTCACCGACCAGCTGCGTGGCTGTGCCATGACCGATGCACGTCGAGTGCCGTCTCCACGGAACAGACGAGGTCGCGCGGTCTCCAGGCCCGACAGGCGAAGGTGGCCGCCAGATCGGCCTCGAGCGGCACCAGTACGTCGACCTGGAGCTCGATCAGACCACAGCACCTTCGAGCCGTCTCCAGCACGATATTGGCGAGATAGATGCGTGCCGCACACCAGATGGCTTGGTCGTCCCTTCCCGTGCCCCACCCATGGGCGGGCCGAAACACTGACGCACAGGTGACAAGGTCATCCTCGTTCCCATGGGCCAACAAGTTCAGCCAGAGCGCTGGAACCACATGGTCGCCCCGACGGGCAACCCGCTCGGCAAGGTGTCCGACCATGAACGCCTCACAGTCGCCGGCGAGGAGTCGTTCCTCGCGACGAGCCCGACGCGAGGGGGATTTGTCGGCACTACGGCGTCGCACCCTCACCATGGCCCCCGTTCATTGCGTTGGGGCGGAGTGATGTGCGCACTGCCCTCGAGGTCGTGGCGCACCCGACGAACGGCCATGCACGCATCGATGACGTCAGAAAGGAACTGGATCCGATCGATGGCTGGATCGTGAGCAGCGATGACGGTCGCGTCGGCGGCCACCTCCCCGAGGAGTTCGGCCACGACGTTGCACACCGAGCGCGCCCCATCAAGGCGACTGCCGTGCATGCCGCCAACGCCATCGAGTTCGCCAGTCACGACCCTGGATGTCCACGTCGATCGGTCGAGTGGTCCGGAAGGTGGCTTCTGCCACTCAGGTCCCGCCACTACGTCGTCCGCCGCCGTGCACATCGGGTTGCCCCGCTACGCCATTCCGCCATGTCCATCACCTCGACTGCTGATTGTCAGGGGTGAAGGCGCTGACCGTTAGGGCCATTCGACCATTCGGCTAGCTGGCCTTCGTCACGTTGGGACCATCGGCCTCGGACCTGGGACCTCGGACTCTGGCATCTTGCAACTCAGGATTGGAAGATCGTGACCGGTTGCGACTGCAGATGGCCACAACGGTCACTGCACGGAACCGACGGTGGACCAAGGATCCTCCCGGCGGAGGTGAGGCAAGGAGTGCGACATGTACCAAGAGCGTTGGCAGCAGATCCTCGAACGAGGAGGCCGCCACCAAACTGACCGATTGGGTACTGCTCACTGGTGGGCGAGGAGAAGTAGTTGGCGCCCAGCACGCCCCGTTGTCATTCGCCACGATGTCCGCATGGGGCGACGAGAGCTCGACTCGACCGATGCCCATCCTCTCGGACAACCGGCATCGATCGCCACCGCATCCCTGCAGACACAGGCAGTGCCGACCATGGCAGTGCAGACCATGGCAGGGCAGACACCTGCAGTGCCGCCACATACAAGGCCACATGCTCGGACTGGGCGAGCTGGCCGGGCCGGGTCGACTCGGTGAGAATTCGTAGACGAACCACACTGGTGCCAGCACACCGGGCCTTTGTCCAGAATCCGGGAGTCCGGATCCTCACCGACGATGCGGAGCTGCATGCAGCGCTGGTTCGGATGTCGCTCGCAGCGTCGTGTTCGGCTGCTTCGAGACCGGTGTTCACAACCGATGTCGCCCCGGTCTCAGTTTCTGCATCCAAGGAACCTCGACCGGTGCCTTCCTGCCTGTCAGTTGATGCCGGAGATGTAGGTGTGACAGCGGGCCCACCTGCGGTCAGCGCATCGCCAGATGACCCATCGGCACTGCGGGCGGCGGCCGGCACCCGGACGATGAGCGGTTACGGACCCCGCTCGTCGCCGGGGTGTTCGGTGCTTTCGACTGTCGACACAGATCACGAGTTCGGGTCATGTGACCCGAACTCGTGCGCCCATGTTCGGTGAGGCAGAGGTCCGGTCGACAGGCCGATGCCATGGCGGGCGAGCCACTCAACCACGCCGAATGTCGAAGGAGATTGGTGGACGGTGGCGGACGTCGCATCCTCGGCGCTCTTCTCGTTGGTGTCGAACCCGCCTCTCTCACCCTCGCGGCCCCCTACTGGATCAGTGGCATCGATCTCGTCGTCGAGGTCCCTGAGCCCTACATCACCCGGTTGGCTGACCGCCGGGTGTCCTTGGAGATCGACGGGGTCGACAAGGAGTCGGACACGGGGACATGCGCAAGCAAGGGCAACGGTGCGACGCACTGGAGGGTCTCCGTGGTCGGTTTCGCATCTGAACTCAGTCGAGTGGCGGCCAGCGTCGTGCCCAACGATGCGCGGACACTCCGACCTGGACATGCACTTCTCCGGCTGCATTGCGACGCCGTCACCGGACGACGTATGGCAATGGCTGGTGCTTCACCACCCGGAACCTGACGGGGCAACTGCTGCCAGCATGACGAGCGCCCTTGAGAGAGTGCAGCGTCTCCTGTGTGAACCTCATGGTCGGGCTGCCCGGATGTGAACCGAGGACCTCTGCGTCCTGAACGCGAATCTGACGACGTCGATAGGTTCCTCCCGACGCTCAACAATCTGAGAAAGTCCAGATCAGATGGGGGAGTGTGCTGGTAATCGCGAACCCAAGGAAGCCACGATCAACCACGAGCTTCCGTTCACTCTCGCCACGTACCTGGTGTCGGGGTCTGCCATGGCGGTAGGTATCGACCGCACCCGACCGGCACGCGTGGGGCACGTCAGATTCGGCTGGAAGTGCCGATCCGCTTTGCGGCAGGGCTGGCTGCGGCGGAGCCGGCCATCTGCCGGAGAAGGAGAAGTCCGTCGAGGACGGCAGTCTTGTCGATGAACTCTGGGTGGAGTTCTTGGCCGCCGAACGAAGCCTGGGGAGCGTGTAGCGCCGAGTCGAGGAGATCGATCCGTGGACTTCGGGACAAGGTGGTGAGGTCGAGACCGGTCACGGCTTCGGCCACCATGAGTGCCTCGGCCAGGGTCGGGTAGCTCACTGCGCCAATCGTTCCAGGATCTCTTTATCCCGCTCGGTGATCTCACGGAATTTGCCCATGAACTCCTCGTCGTGGCGCACGCGCTCGACCTCGGCGGTCAGCGCGTTGACGACAAGTGCGTTGACGCTGATGCCACGTCCTCGAGCAACAACCTCGACGGTCATCGCCAACTCCTCAGGTAGACGCACAGTTGTGGTCTTCTTCGTCATGACATCATGATGGCGCGCTATCGCACGTGGATAGTGACTGTGAAATTGGCCGCTAGCGGTCGAGCGTCCACTAGGCGATCACGACCTGCGAACGTGCTTCCAGAGGGCCGCCGACGCAAGCCTCGCCGTCCCGGAGGCGAAGCGACCCCACATCGAGCTCTATCGCACGGCGGTGGAAGAGCGGGGTCTGGCCCCGTCATCCATCGACCGGTGTTGGATTGCACGATCTGCGACGCACTGCCACAACCTGGCTCGTCTTGGCCAAGGTGGACCTGAAGACCGCAGTGACTCGTCTGGGGCACTCGGACCCACGACTGACCTTGGCCGTCTATGCGCAGCCGACGAGTGATGCAGATCGGGCCGCAGCAGACACCGTAGGAAGCCGGTTCGCCTCTGCCATGGAATTTGACGACCTCGACAGAATCTCGACCGCAGCCTCAAGACACGGATCAGCCGGGGCCCGAGCCCCGGCTGATCTGCACTTCAGTGGTCGGGCTGCCCGGATTTGAACCGAGGACCTCTGCGTCCCGAACGCAGCGCGCTACCAAACTGCGCCACAGCCCGTCTCCCGAGTCGGTCAGGCCGTCTCGGGACCCGGTGATCCTACCTGAACGAGGTGGGGTCGGCCCCTCGAGCATCTGCGGGCGGATCGATCTCCTCGTCGGTGCCTGGCACCGGAACGGTCCTGCGGACCACCACCTTGGCGATGCGGCGGCGGTCCATTTCGGCCACCCGCATCTGCCAACCGCCTTCAACGTCCCATGTCGTACCTTCGTCAGGGATCTTGCCGAGCACGTCGAAGAGATACCCGCCGAGGGTCACGTATTCGCCTTCGGGCAGTTCGATGCCCATCTGATCGTGCAGGTCATCGATGGACATCTGGCCGTCGACCAGCCACCGGGAGCCATCGACTCGGACGACGTCCGGCTCTTCCTCGGCGTCGAACTCGTCGGGCAGATCACCGACCAATGCCCCCAGAAGGTCTTTAACTGTGAGCACCCCTTCGACGCCGCCATGCTCATCGACCACCACTGCGAAGGCTCGGCGCTCCTGACGCATCGTGGCCAGGACGTCGAGTACGGGACGCGACTCGGGCACCAAAAAGGGTTGCCGCAGCCGCCGGGCCAGGTCGATGGGGTCAGGCGTCCGTCCGTCACCGGTGGTGCCTTGGACGGCCCAGCCTGCCCGGAACAGGTCGTTCACGAAGAGCACGCCGATCAGGTCGTCAAGATTGTCGGCACAGACGGGAAAGCAGCTGTGTCCTGTCTCGCGCACGGCCTTGGATACGGATTCGACGGTGAGCGGAATGGCGAGGGACACGATGTCGACCCGGGGGGTCATGACCTCCCGAACCACCGTGTCACGAAGGTCGGCGAGGGCGTCTCGGATGATCTGCTCTTGGGCATCACCCGCGCCGTCGGGGGCGGCTTCACCTCGGGTATTCCGACGCGCTCCGGTCGGTGTCTGATCCTCGTTTCGGCGGAAGAGTGACATGCCAGCGACCGTCAGCCGGCCGACTCAGGAATCCGTGCTCACTGCGGCACCCGGAGCGGGCACGGACAGCGGGGCATAGGACTCGTCGAAGTAGGTCCGGCCGTCCAGAAGGGCGGTCGTGGCACGGCGCAGGCGGATCGGATCCAACGGTTTGACCAACCACCCGTCGGCCCCTGACCGTTTGGCCAGGAACACGTCAGGGCGCCGATCGAGAAGCATGAGTACAGGGACTTGGCCGATCTTGTCGTACGAGGCCTCGAGGCGAAGTTCCAAGCAGATAGCCATTCCCCCCATGTTGCCGATCTGCATGTCGACGATCACCAGGTCGGGCTCGGACTCAGCGACCAGAGCCATGACCTCGGGTCCAGAGCGTGCCTCGACGATGCTGGTTCCGGGCTTGCTGGTGCTGGAGGCGATCTCCGCTCGGAGCGTCGGCGCGTCACTAGCCACGATGATGGTCGGCACGTTGCGAAGGTTACTCCCCTGTCGACAGCCCTCTCGGGTGGGACCACAGATCGGATCGGTAGAGATCGACTCCCGGCACACCGTTGGGGTGGCAAGAACTCGCTACCAGCGGCCTGATGGCAATGGCGTGTGTGCGGTCACGAGGTTCAGGTGGTCTGCGTCGGGAACAGTTGGTCAGCCACCATCTCGAGGCCAGCGAGGTCGTGGACGTCAGTGTTGAGGAGGGGCACCCGGGTGACCGGGGCGGGAGCGACCTCGGCCACCAGATCGGCGTAGGCCCGCTCCTCTCGAACGCTGGCTGCCGTGTATCCGGCCAGATTGTCGATGAGATCGGCCAAGACGGCGCCGCCCGGTGATGCATGGCCCACGGCTCCACCGTGGATGGCCAGTGCGTCTTGGTGCTCATCGGTAGCAAAGCGTGGCTGGACACGATTGATGATCAGCGCCGTGGCAGACATGCCCGATTCGTTGAGCTTCCCGGCGAAGTGCACGGCTTCATCGATGGAGTCAGGTCGAGGGGAGGCCACGAGGACGAACGCAGTATCTGTTTGGGCCAGCAGGTCTCGGACGCGTGCCGCACGCTGGCGGAACCCCTCCTCCATGCCCTCGAGCGCCTGGAAGAAGCCCACGGCATCCGTCACGATGTCGGCACCTGCCACTCGGGACAGCGTGCGCAGGAGTGCCTGGGCAGCCACACCCATGACTCGCAGCCCCATCCGGGTCGGGGCCATCAGTGCCTGGAAGATCCTGTTGTCGAGAAAGTGGGTCAGCCGCCTCGGGGCGTCGAGGAAGTCCAGCGCATTCCTCGACGGTGGGGTGTCGACCACCACGATGTCGAATCCGCCCTCCTCGACCAACTCATGGAGTTTCTCCATGGCCATGTACTCCTGTGTGCCCGACAATGTCCCGGTGAGGTTGCGGTAGATCCGGTTGGAACGAATGGCCTCTGCCTGGGAGTCCGATCCGGCGTAGCGGCCGATCAGGTCGTCGAAGGTGCCCTTGGGATCCAGCATGAGGGCATGCAACTCACCGGGCCAGGGGCCAGCGATCCGGGTCGGCTGGTTCGAGAGCGCATCCACACCCAGTGAGTTGGCCAGTCGCCGTGCGGGGTCGATGGTGACGACACAGGCGGTTCGGCCCAGGCGAGCGGCGTGCAAGGCGATCGCCGCAGAGGTGGTGGTCTTGCCCACGCCGCCCGATCCGCAGCAGATGACGATCGATCGCGTGCGGGCGATGTCGTCGATGATGGACTGATCGCCCTCGTCGCCACGTCTCATGTCGGTACTCGGCCGGGATCGGGAAGCATGTCGATGCCCGCGGCCAGGGCTTGGCTGAGCGCATCGAGTTCGAGGGGCCCGATGGCAGGAGAGAAGAGGTAGGGCGCTCGGAGTTGGGGCAGAGGAAGCTCACTCGTCAGCCGGGCGATCTGCTCCTCTTGGAGCTCGTGACGTCGTTGCCGGAACATGCGAGCTTGATCGAGTGCGATCACGTGGTCAGGAGATAGATCCACACCCGCTGCACTCGCCGCCTCGGCTGCGGAGACGGCAAGGCTGGGAAGTGGGGAGTAGCAGGAGTTGACGATGACCGGGCCGAGGGCGATGCCCACCTTGTCTTCTAGCTGGTAGGCGGCCTCCACGACTTCGTTGACGGGCATCTCCTCGGGGAGGGTGACAAGGGCCACCTGACAGCGGCTGGGATTCGACAGCAGCGCGACAACGTCGGCCGCTTGGGAACGGATGGGCCCGCTACGCGCTGCGTCGAGTAATCCCGCAGCCGAGGTGAGGAAGGTCATGGCGTGTCCGGTAGCTGGAGCATCGACCAGGACCAGATCGGCTACCGCGCTCTGCTCGAGCTGCTTGATCTTGCCGAGCACCAGGATGTCGCGGATGCCTGGGATCGCGCCGGCCACCAGGTCGATGATCCCTGATGAGAGAAGTCGCTTGGATATGCGGCGCATGCCGTGATCGTCGAGGTACTCGAGTAGCGCGTCGTCGGGTGTGATCGTCCGGGCGTGGACCGTGCCTGGCGCAATGGTCCCGGTCTCGGTGGTCGGCCCATCGATGGTGGCACCCGCGGCATGGAGGACTTCACCGGCGTAGCCGAGGTCTGCGTCACCGCCGAACGCTCGTGACACACCGGTGCGGCCTTCGAGTTCGACGACCAGGACCGAAAGTCCAGCGCCTGCAGCGAGGTGGGCAAGGGCCGCCACCATGGTGGTCTTGCCTACGCCACCCTTTCCACCCACGATCAGCACCCGACTCTGACTGCAGAAGGCCCGCACGTCCATGACCAACGAAGCGTAGTGGCCACCCTCCTGCTTCCCGGCAGCATTCTTGGCATTGGGTTCGCAAGGACGCCGTCCAGCGGTCGCGCCACTGCGGGAATGGTAGGGAAAACCCTCTGAATTGTGGGCTTCGCACTCCCTTGGGCGCATCGGATGGTCACGTTCGGCGCGAATGCGCGTATTTGACAAGAAATCGGTCCTCCGGCCTCTTGTGCCCGCGGGGTCCGGCAGGTACCGTCCAGGTGGGCAGTACCGAAGGGGGAGTCGGGAAGTGAAGCAGTCGATGGATTCGTGGCAACTCAAAGCGTCGTGCCGGGGGCCGCAGGCGGAGATCTTTTTCCCGCCTGCGCATGCCGAACGCAAGGAGGAGAAGCTCCAGCGTGAAGAGCGTGCCAAGACGATCTGTAAAGGGTGTTCAGTGCGGGTGGAGTGCCTCGAGTACGCGATCCGGATCCGTGAACCTCACGGCATCTGGGGCGGGCTGAACGAGATGGAGCGCCGCGTGCACTCCGAACGTCGGGTGGGTTGAGCGTCGCTCGACGTTGACCGGCCAAGGTTCGGACGAACCTGGTTCGAGAACGATTCAGCGGGTTGTGATTCCTAGGACCGCGTCGGCCTGACGGACACCCGAGGAGCGACACACCTTTGCCGGACGTTGGTCAGTGGCGAGGCAGATGCCCGCCGTCAACTGATTGGCGGCTGCGAGGATCGCCCGCCCGACCGAAGGAACTACAACGGCTCCTCGAGCCCCGACCGGTGGTGGGTGGGTCACCTGATCGGCGATCTGCCCCAGGGACAGGCCGACGAACAGAGCCGGGCTCACGCCTGAGGAAGTCGCCGACATTTTCCCGCCGATGTCCAGGAAGGGCACGGGTGGCGAACCCGCGCTCGAACGCGGGCTGGCCGCCGCGATGAGGTCGGACTGGGCTGGCGTGAGGTGAGCAAGTGGCAGGTAGGACCCATCGGATCCCACCTGATTGGAGTAGAGCTCAATGCCATCGAGTGACACATAGGGGCTCGAGTACCGCACCCCGTCGAACGTAAAGGTCTGGATCGAGGGAAAGACGGACGCGTCCGCTGAGACGGTGTCATGGAGTACCTGGAACGTGCCGAACCGGGCCAGGGCAACGACCAGTGGCCACCGCTCGGCTGCGCAGAAAGGGCAGAACTCCGAGCCGACGAAGAGCACCTCGGGCGGCGTCCCTGCAGGTGGAGGCGTCGCACTCTCTGAATCGGCCACAACCGGAAGTGTCAGTGAGGTGCCGGCGTCTGCACCCCCGACCTCGTCGAAGGTCGCCGCTGGGATGGCGGCCAGCTCACCGACCACCGAAGGCGACGTGGGTGCCGACGGCGCAGAGGCGACTGGTGTTCGTGGTTGGATCGCCGCCAAGGTCACCAGACCGATGACGCCGAGCAGCAGAACTCCGACAGCAATCCACACGAAGCGGGCCGTTCGTCCCGTCGTCTCGTCTCCGCTGACCGGAACCTGGGCACCGCCCGGGTCGCCCGGGTCGGTCGTCAGCCCTCGACCTCGATACGTCGGTCGCCATCATCTTCGCTGGTGACGTCGTCATCGTCATCGTCGATGAAGGCTTCGCCGTACCCGGGGGCAAGGACGATCGGTGCAGCGGTCACGATGATCACGAACAGGATGAACGTGATGATGTGGACACCGGTGCACCACAGACAGATGGCCTTGATGGCGAACAGTTCGGCGGAGATCAGGTAGACGACCATGGCCACCCCAGTGATGGCCATGGCTAGTCGGGCCAGGTGGACCCAGCGCGTTGCTGTCCGCCACGCTGCTGGCAGGCACAGCACGATCATGGGCACGAAGTAAGCCAATCCCAACATGGCGACAGGGACATGAAAGATGACCGACTGCGGACTCTCGGTGACCTTCTCGCAGTTGATGACGGCGTTCGACGCACACGCGAGGACCTTCGTGTCGAAGTGCGTAATCGTCAGATAGATCGAGACGCACAGCCCGAAGATGGACAGGACCAGGGTGCTGATTGACTGCCAGCGCAGGGTGGGCATCGTCGAAGCTCCGAAGGAATCGATCAGCCTGCGGTGATGCCGAGGGCCTTGGCCGCGGCCTGGACGCCAGAACTGGTGCACACATCACCGGGCTGGCCCTTGGTGGCTTGGCAGATGCCGGCCGTCATGTAGTTGGCGGTGGCGATGATGGCTTGCGTGACCTGGTTCGTTGGATCGGTGAGATTTCCCGCGATCTCGGCCCAGGTGAGGCCAGCCAGGATGTTCGGGTCATAACTCGCACCGGAGATGAGCATCGAGTTGTTGATGTCCACGAAGGGGAACGAGATCCCGCCACTGGTGCTGGCATTGGGCAGGAACTTCGACGAGGTGTAGGTCGAGAGGATCTTGCCCTCCTCTTTGGTTGGTGTGTCCAGGTCGCCGTAGCCCTTGCCGTTGGCCAGCGGGACGTTGGTGTACTGCTCCACACCCTTGAAGAAGATGTGGGGGCTCTCAAGCGAGGCACCGTGATAGGAGAACGTCTTGGTGTCGGGGGCGTAGTCGATCTTCGACGATCCGGTGACTTGCAGGTTCGACCAGGTGCCAAATCGGGCCAGGGCGATTGTCATCGGCCAACGCTCGGCGGCGCAGTAGGGGCAGTACTCGGCGCCGTAGTAGAGGACGGCTGGCGAATGCCCCTGGAGGGTCATCGGGGGATTTCCGGCACTCACGATGGGCTTGGACACGGGGATCGTCGACGTGACCCCAACGGTGTTGAAGACCGAGGCGGGAACGTTGGCGACGTCGCGGAGAACGCCAGCTGGTGTCGTGCTCACCGGTGTGGCCGTGGAGTTGGAGTTGGAGTTTCCGGTGACGGCCACAACGACCACCACGACGATGATCACGACGACCAACGCAACTGCGGCCCAGGCAATGAGCATGCCTCGGCTCCGGCCTGGTGCTGCCGCTGCAGCCTGACCGCTCTTACCGGGTCGGGGCGTATTCCCGCCTTTGGCGGTGCCGCCAGAGACGGAGCGGCTGGCTGCCTTGCTCTTGTCCTTGGCGCTCTGGCCGCCGGTTGCCGGCTTGGGGGTGTTTCCGCCCTTCGCAGGGGTGGTGCTTTCAGCCATGGTCGTCGTACTCCGATTCGTGCGGATTTCTCGGGAAGCGTAACTGTTCCGAACTCGCCAGCGGGTGCAGTGCAACCGTGCGGGACCCAAAATGTGCGTTGACCCTGCGTAGAGTTGGAACATGATGTTGGCAGAGGGGTCTGCAGATGCTGTCACCGAGGCACCCGGGTATCCCGAGGCGCCTGGTTCGACACGGACCGAAGGCGACTCGCCTGCTTCTGCGACGGCCACCACGCGTGATGCCACCCGCATGCGGATGTTGTCGGTCGAGGTAGACGGACACCGGGTTCGTTTCGGTGTGGCCGGCACCGGTCCATCGGCGCTGTTCCTCCATGGTTGGGGTCTCCGCCCCACCGGCTATCGCAGGCCCATCGAAGCCATGGCCCGAGCCGGGTGCCGTGTGGTGGCACCGGCCCTTCCGGGATTCGGAGGCACTCCCGAGCTCCCGCCTGACCAGCGTAACTTTGCCGGTCTCGGTGCATGGGTGGGGCGCTTCCTTGATGCCGTCGAAGTCGGAGATCTGGCGTTGGTCGCCGGCCACTCGTTCGGTGGTGGAGTCTCGACCGCCTTCGTCGACCAACAGCCCGAGCGAGTGGCCTCGCTGCTGTTGGTCAATGCCATCGGCAGTCCTACCTGGATGCTCCTGCCCGATGAGGTGCGCACGATGGTGCAGCGTCCGATGTGGGACTGGGGTCGCCATTTCGGGAGCGACCTGCTCCACTCGCCCAAGACGCTTCGGGTACTTCCCATGCTCCTCGAAGACTTCATACCCAACCTCATGAGCAACCCGGTGGGGATGTTCCGGACCAGCATGACGATCCGACGAGCCGATCTTGTTGCCGAGGTGGAAGGGATTGCCGGCCGAGGAGTTCCCGTGTCGGTCGCCTGGTCGGATCGCGACGGCTTGGTGCCGAGATCCGCCTTCGATGATCTCCGACACGCAGCAGGTACGGAAGGCACCGTGGTGGAAGGTGCCCATGCATGGCTGATGGCAGATCCTGGAGCTTTCGGTGACCTGGTTATCAGCGCACTGGTCGACGGCCGAGGCCGCAGGCCATCGGGCGGTGCAATTCCCCTCGGCTGATCAATGCCTTGCCGGGTACCCTGGTCCCATGACCGTTCCCTTGCGTGATGCCGCAACCGTGATGCTGGTCCGCGATGCACGCAGCGGTGGGGATGGCCCAGCAATCGAGGTCTGCATGCTGCGTCGCAACCTGGCCAGCGAGTTCGTGGCCGGTGCCTATGTTTTCCCCGGCGGAGCTGTTGATCCCGCTGATGGGGCAGCAGATGTCGAGGCGCTATGTCGAGGTCGCTCCGATGCCGACGCAAGTGCTGTCCTCAACATGGACTCAGGCGGTCTGGCTCTCTGGGTGGCCGCCCTGCGCGAGTGCTTCGAAGAGGCTGGCGTGCTGGTAGCCCAATCGGCAGATGGAGCTCCGAACGACCTACTGGACCTGAGCGAGCCTGAAGCGGCTGCTCGATTCGAGACCTATCGCCAAGCGGTGAACGACGGCACCATGGGCCTACTCGAGGTATGCAGAGCCGAGGGCCTGGTCCTGGTGACCGATGACGTCCACTACGTGAGCCACTGGATCACGCCCGAGTTGGCACCCAAGCGCTACGACACCCGGTTCTTCGTGACTGATGCCCCTCCCGGCCAAGTGGCCCACCATGACGAGGGAGAGACGATCGCCACGATCTGGGTCCAGCCAGCCGAGGCCCTGGCCCGTTGTGCGGCTGGCGAGATCGAGCTCCTTCCGCCCACCATTGCCAACCTCGAGGCCCTGGCCGTCCATGCCTCGGCCGCCGATGTCATGGCATGGGCCCGTCAGGTGACCGACGTCCCGACCATTCTTCCGATCGTGCTCATGGAGGACGGCAACCTCCTGGTGCTTCGTCCGGGAGACGTGGGCTACGAGGAGGCACTCGAGGACCGAATGGCAGCTTCAGGGTCCGTGTCTCCCGAGTTGGCCCAAGCGGCCAAGGAAGCCTGGGGCCCCAAGGCTGGCAACTCGTTCAGACGAACAGGCCTTTCCGAGTCCTAGAGGCCACCGGCGGCCACGGCCGCCTCGATGTTCTCCAGCATGCGGGCCGAGCAGCCCTCCATGGCTGCTGGCGGTGTCATGGCCAGGATCGCTTCGCTGGCTCGGTCGAACTCGGCGGCGACCGGAGAACCCTCAGTGAGGGCTACCGGGGTCCCAGCATCGCCCCCTGCGGATACCGACGGATGCAGGGGGATCTGTCCTAGCAACGGCACACCGATCTCGTCGGCGAGCCGCCGACCACCTCCGGTACCGAATAGGGCATAGGAGGTGCCGTGATCACAGGTGAAGTCGCTCATGTTTTCGATGACACCGACGACTCGGAGGTAGCCCTTGCGAGCCATGTCTGCGGTTCGGGCAGCAACCTTCTGGGCGGCCAGCGGCGGCGTGGTCACGAGGACGACCTCCGTGCGAGGAAGTACTCGGGCCAGTCCCATCTGGATGTCACCGGTGCCCGGCGGCATGTCGATCAAGAGCACATCGAGGTCACCCCAGTGGACATCTTCAACGAACTGCTGGACGGCCCGGTTGAGGATCAGACCTCGCCACATGATGGCGGTGCCCTCGTCGGCCAGGAAGCCCATCGACATCACGCGCAGTCGACCGGCTCCGACGTCGAGTTCCAGAGGGACCATCTTCTTGTCGCGTGCCTCGACTTCACCTGCCATGCCCAAGAGCCTCGGAATCGAGAAACCCCAGATGTCGGCGTCGAGGACACCCACGGTCAGACCGCCCCGAGCCAAGGCGGCGGCCAGGTTTACCGTGACGGAACTCTTTCCCACGCCGCCTTTCCCTGAGGCGATGGCCAGCACCCGGGCGGTGTCGGGAATGTCCGTAGCGGGTGGTGACTCTGCAGCCACCTGCCTGGCCCGAGCCATGACCGCGGCCTTGCCTTCGGCATCGAGCACACCAGTGGTGACGACCACCTCGTCGACCCCAGGCAGGTCTCCGACATGGGAACGGACGTCAGCCTCGATGCGACCGCGAAGCGGGCACGCGGCGATCGTCAGCGCCACCTCTACGGCAACCTGGGCGCCGTGGATTTCGATCCGGGTGACCATGCCGAGATCCACGATGTCGGCACCCAACTCAGGATCGATGACCCTGGTCAGCGCTCGCCGCACGGCATCTTCGTCTACGGCCACTTCGCCCGTCGAACCAACTCCTGGTGAGGTCTGTTCGTATGCCTGTCCGACCCGGTGATGAAGGTCGTCGTCGCTGGTCACGGGACAATTCTACCCGTGGCCGCCCGGTGGCCCAGCGGGCTGGCATCCCCGCGGGTATCGCAATGGGGGCCGGGGCGATACGATTGGTGTCCGATAGCAGCGGCCGATCGGCCGATTGCACCGCCGGATACGAATGAGGAGCGTCGATGAGCTCGACCATGCAGAGCGTCAGCATCGGGAAGAAGCCCAATCCCGTCACCCTTACCGACGTTGCTGCCGCCAAGGTGGCAGAGCTGCTCGCCGAGGAGGACACCGAGGGCCTGGCTCTCCGCGTTGCCGTGCGTCCCGGTGGATGTTCCGGGTTCAGCTACGAGATGTTCTTCGATGCCGACGTGGCCGACGACGATGTGGTGCGTGAGTTCGGCACGGTGAAGGTCGTGGTCGACGAGACCAGCGCCGACCTGCTCAAGGGCTCGACGCTCGACTACAGCGACGGCCTCCAGGGCGCCGGGTTCCATGTGACCAACCCGACCGCCTCGCGGACCTGCGGCTGCGGATCGTCCTTCAGCTGATCCAGCTCCGCGTCAATGGCGTCCAGGTAGAAGTACCGGACGACGGCTCAAGCCTGCTCGAGGTCCTGCGACACAGAATCGGCCTGCGCTCACCCAAGGACGGTTGCAGCCCGCAAGGCCAATGTGGCTGCTGCACGGTCTGGGTGGATGGTGCCCCGCGCGTAGCGTGCGTCACTCCCGCTCGACGGGTGGCCGGCCGAGAAGTGACCACTCTGGAAGGCCTGGACGACGCTGTCCGCACTCGGTGGGCCGAGGCGTTGGTCACCACCGGTGGGAGCCAATGTGGGTTCTGCACCCCGGGAATCGTCATGCGCCTGGCCGCTGCCGTCGAGGCGGGCTCGGCCGAGGCAGATGCGAGCTCCTCACCTGGCGCGGCGTCCAGACTCGACGAAACTGTTGACAAGGCGTTGCTGGCTCACCTCTGCCGGTGCACCGGATGGCAGACCATCACCGAAGCCGCACGTTTGGTGGCCGGCGCCACGCCTGCTCCGGGCAGCATCTCGACCAGTGGAAGCCGAGACCTGAGCGCGGCAGCACGGCGGGCCGAGATCGAAGGTGGGGTTCCGCAATCGGTGGGGCTCGACGTGGTCTTGGGTCAGGAGCTTTTTGCCGATGACCGCGCTCCGGCTGGCGGTCTCGTGGCCGTGCCCGATGGTCGCGGTGGCTATGGCGTGGGGGCAACCTTGGCCGAAGCTCGTACCCAGGCCGGCAAAGTCCAGGGTAGGAGCACCACGATCGCTCCCGGTCATCCGGTGCCCGTGCCCGAAGGGGAGTGGGACCTGACACTCGCCACCACGTGGCTGGAACCCGCCTACCTCGAACCAGATTCGTCGTGGTGCGAACCTGGAGGTCTACCGGCGTCACCGTTTGGGAACGGCGGAGCGTTCGGAGGCAAGGCCTCGTCGCCGGTGGCCGACGAGGCGCGTCGGTTGGCGGACGAGCACGGTCAACCCGTGCGGGTGCTGTGGTCTCGCGAGGACGTCGTGCGCTACGGACCCAAGCGGCCCCCGATTGCCGCAGGAGTTCGTGGCGACGGGACCGGGCTACTTCGTGTGGGGATGCCCAGAGGAGCGGTGGATACCGTGGCCTGGGCCGAGATGGTCTCGCTGGTAGCAGCAGTGGCCCCCGGCCTAGTGGTCGAACAGGCCACAGTGCTCGGACCGCCGGTCTCGCTGGATCTTCGTGCTGCAGTGTGGGCTGAGGCCGCGGTGCTCGTTGCCGTCCTCCCCTACATGCTCGACACGTCCCGTCAGGACGGTGTCGTCGACGTGCCCGTCGAGGTGATGTCACCAGGAGGCAGTCGTGCCGTCGCACGGATCGCCGCAGATGGCTCACTGGCCGTCGAGGTAGACGCTGGTGACCCGCTGGACGACGTGGTGCTCCGTTCCTATGTGATTGGAGCGTGTCACCAGGCACTCGGATGGGTCCGCTCGGAGGGAGTTGCCGTGGATGATCGCGGCGAGGTCCAGGATCTGACCGTGAGGTCCTTCGGCATCCTCCAGGCCAGGGGTATGCCGGACGTTGACGTCACGCTCGCCGGCGAATTGATGCGCCCACCGGTCAACGGCTCGGACGCCGTCATTGCCGCGGTGGCCGCAGCGCGATGGCTGGCGGACGGACTTCCTCGGTATTGGCCGACCGACCGAGCATCAGCCGGGCGAGGTTGAGCCTGGCCGGAGCAGCGCGCGAACCGGTGTTTGGATTTTACATTTCACGAATGAGAGGCTGGACGTATGACGCTGCTGCTGACCGGATCCGACGAGACCGTGCACGGGATTCTTGGAGCGATGCGGTATGTCACCACCGCTGGAGCGACCCGACCGTTCGAAGGTCCGTCCGCCGACATGATCATCGCCTTGGCCAGGACCTTCGATTCCGCCCGCACCGATCTATCGGTCGGCGATCGCATCATTGATGCGGATGGTGGTTGGTCGATGGGAGACCTCGCACTTTCCGAACTGTGCTCAGCCTTGCCTGACGCCCGGGCGCGTCACGAAGCGATGGTCGCCAGCACGCTGTGCGTCCTCATGGCCGACGAGTTGGACCCTGCTGGCGAGGAAGCACTCGATGAGCTGGCCCATAGCTTCGGCGTCGATGAAGAGGCGGCCGACGTCATTCAGTCGATCACCCAGTCTTCAGCCACGGTGGCCGGCGGTGATCTCTTCCGACGGTTCTTGGCTGAACGTTCGGACGAGTCACTCGACGTCATCACCGAGCGACTCGAACGTCTCGAGGCTCCTGTCTCCACGCCTCCTGAGGAGTTCGACGCCTACAATCGCCAACTGCAGGCTGCACCCGAAGGCTCGGTCGGAGCCGAACTCCTTCGCTTCTACCAACACACCGGATACGACATTCCCGGCAATCCTGCGGTGCCCCTCCTGCCTGCCTTGAGTTTGCTCGGCAATCACGATCTCCACCATGTCCTGGCTGGCTACTCGACGTCTGGTTCCGATGAGGTCAATGTCGCCGCATTCACGGCAGCCAACAGTGCAGACGGAGGCATCTACTACCTGGCCGTGGTGCTGATGCAGTGGCATCACAGCGTGAAGGTGAGCCCCTTCGAGCCCGCACATTCGACGCTCGACCCGGAGATGCTCGCCACCGCGCTGGCGCGAGGTGCGACGTCGACGTTCGACGTCAGTGATCGCTCGTGGGAGTGGAAGTCCGTCATCGGGGAGAACCTCGAAGAGGTCCGCGGGGAGCTCGGCATCACCCCGGGCGGCACCGTGGGCATTGGTGGTGCCTGGGATGCCAGGGGAAGCGGCAACGCCTGAGCCGGACAGCCGGTCAGCCGGACAGCGGGATTGCGGGACAGCCTGCCCGGGCCGCTGACATTCACGGTCGCCGACACGGCGTCTGATGAGCACCACGGTCACCCCCCTGTACCGTGGCCACCGTGAGCGTCCTCGTCGATCTTCAGCGCGTCAGCGTGACCATGGCCGATCGGCTGCTGTTCGCTGATCTCTCGGTGACGGTCAGCACGGGTGACCGACTCGGCGTCGTGGGAATCAATGGGACGGGCAAGTCGACCTTGCTGAAGGTCCTGGCCGGTCAGATCGAACCCGACGTCGGATCGGTCCGCCGCGGTCGTGGCGTGCGCACGGTGTTCCTCGGTCAGACACCCGAACTGCCCGAAGGCACGGTGGCTGCAGCGGTAGGTGATGGCTGGGAAGTCGCCGCCGCTCTCGATCGATTGGGGATGTCCCCGTTCATCGATGCACAGGTCTCCACCCTCTCGGGCGGGCAGGCCAAGCGGGTGGCGTTGGCTCGCGCTCTGGCGGAGCCGAGCGAACTCCTCATCCTCGACGAACCGACCAACCACCTCGATCTGGCTGCTGTCGCCTGGTTGGAGGAGTGGCTGGTCTCCTATCCGGGTGGACTGATCCTCGTCTCCCATGATCGGTATCTGCTCGATCGCCTGACGTCGCGCATGCTCGAACTCGACCGAGGAGCGAACCACGTCCACGAAGGTGGCTACGCCACCTATCTCGAGGCTCGTGCCATACGAGAGGAGCGCGCTGCAGCCTCTGAGGCCACTCGCCGCAACCTGGCCCGCTCAGAGCTGGCCTGGCTCCGACGTGGGGCCAAGGCCCGCAGTCGTAAACCTCAGGCTCGCGTGACGGCGGCAAAAGCCTTGATCGCTGGACGAGCGGCGGAGGCGGCCCGTCCCGAGGATCTCGAGCTGGCGATGGGAATGACCCGGCTGGGTGACAAGGTCATCGAATGCATGGGCGCGGGATTCGCCTACGACGCTGCCCGTCCCGTTGTCGCTCCCACCGACCTGCTGATCGGACCCGGGGACAGGCTCGGTGTCGTGGGGGCGAACGGAAGTGGGAAGACCACGTTCCTTGATCTGCTGGCCGGTGTGCATCAGCCGACCACCGGCACGATCGAGGTCGGCCCGACTGTTGTCGTCGGCTACTACGACCAGCACGGGGCGGAGCTCGACCCCCAGGCCACCGTGCAAGAGGTGGTGGCCGGGCCTCATCGAACCCCGGGGTCACTGGGCGACACGGCTCTGATGCAGCGGTTCTGGTTCACCGGAGCTCTCCCGTTCACCCGGGTGGCCAACCTCTCCGGTGGCGAGCGCCGCCGACTGCAACTGCTCGCCGTGCTCGCCACCACACCAAACGTGCTTCTGCTCGATGAGCCCACCAACGATCTGGACATCGACACGTTGAGGATCCTGGAGGACTTCCTCGACGACTGGCCGGGGACGCTCGTGGTGGTCAGTCATGACCGGGCCTTCCTCGACCGGACGATCGAGTCCGTGGTGGCTGTTGGTCCCAGCGGCGTGACACCTGTGCCCGGGGGTGTCGAGGGATGGCTGGCTCGATTGACTGCTGCGCCTGAGCGCTCGACACCAGCCGTCGACGAGAAAGCCGAACGCCCTACCTCTCCTGCGCCTGCTGCCCAGCGGCCGGCGGGTGGTCCGTCGGTGGGCAGGCTTCTTCGGGATGCCGACAAGGAACTGGCCAAACTTGGTCGTCAACGGGACAAGATGCACGATGCTCTGGTGGCAACCACCGATCATGTCGAGCTGACACGGTTGGGCGCTGAGTTGCGTGCCGTCCAGGACGAGATCGAGCGCACCGAAGAGCGATGGCTTGCGCTTGCCGAGGAAGCCGAAGCGCAGGCCTAGGGGCCAGAGCGATCCGTGGTCGTCTTTGCGTAGGCTCGGGCGCAGAGCCGGTGACCGCTTCGGCGGCCCCGCCGGCGACGAACTTCATCGGTTCCCTACCTTCCCAGTCCAGGAGCGCACATGAGTACACCTGTCGGCCCCTACACACCGATCGTCCGTGCCGGGGACCTCTTGATCTGCTCAGGCCAACTCGGTCTGGCGGCATCTGGCCCAGACTCACCTGGGTTGGTGGCAGGAGGACCTGGACCTCAACTCACCCAAGCCATCGCCAACGCCGCTGCGCTCCTGGCATCCCACGGCGCGTCGTTGGGGGATGTCGTCAAGACGACGGTGTTCGCCACCGACTCGGCTGACTTCCCGGTCATCAACGATGCCTATGTTGCCGCCTTCGGGGAGCATCGCCCGGCCCGCTCGATGGTGGCGGTGGCTGCACTCCCCATGAACGCTGCTGTCGAGATCGAGGTCTGGGCGCACCACCCAGCCTGACCGGCCAGAGCGGCGGACCTTCCTGAATCAGGGGGTCCAGCGTCAGGAGTCGAGCGTCAGGGAGTCCAGGCGGTCTGGCCGAACCGGTAGCCGACCGAACGCACCGTCTGGATCAGGTGGGCGTGCTCCTCACCCAACTTGGCCCGGAGTCTCCGGATGTGGACATCAACGGTCCGGGCCCCGCCGTAGTACTCGTAGCCCCACACTCTGCTCAACAGAGTTTCCCGGGTAAATACCTTGCCCGGTCTGGCGGCCAGGAAGCGGAGCAGTTCGTACTCCATGTAGGTGAGATCGAGCACCTTGCCCGCCACGGCCGCTTGGTAGGTCTCGAGGTTGAGCACCAAGGGTCCGTGCTCGAGCAGGTCGGGACGCAGGCCACGTCCGGTGCGCCAGAAAAGGTGGGCCAACCGAGCGGCCAGTTCGTCGGGGTTGACCGGCTCGATGCAGAGATCGTCGAACAGGTCTTCACGCAGCTCGAGGTCGGCCAACTGGCCAGTGGGAAGCACGACGACGATGGGAGCCAGCGGCACCTCTCGGGCTCGCAGGTGACGACAGAGGGCGAATGCACCGGCAGGATCAGCACTCGTGCAGATCACGGCCCCAGACCAACCGTCTTCGGGCTCGTCGACGTCGGCGCCCTCGGCTCGATCCACACCCTTCCAGGGATAGCCCTCGCGCTCGAGCACGGACGTCACCGCGGTCGGAGGGACAGCAGGAAAGCACAGCAGTGGCTCCATTGCATTCCCCCCTTTCCTCGTTGGTCGTGGCGGTTCGGTGGCCGTCCGTGGTGCAGGCAGGCTGCCTGCGGTTAGAGCAGTGGAAGATATTGGTCCAGTTCGAACTGGGTGACGTGGGACTTGTAAGCCGCCCACTCCGCACGCTTGTTGCGCAGGAACCATTCGAACACGTGATCTCCCAGGGTGTCAGCCAGCAGCTCGGAAGACTCCATCGCCCCCAAGGCCTCGTGGAGGCTCCCGGGGAGGTGGACGATTCCCTTGGCCGACAGGTCCTGGACGCTGAGGGCGAAGAGGTTGGCGTCTGCCTCGGGGGCCAACTCGTACTCCTGCTCGATGCCCCGCAACCCAGCAGCCAGGATCACCGCAAAGGCCAGGTAGGGATTGCAGGCGCTGTCTGGTGCTCGGTACTCGACCCGGGTCGACTCCGCCTTGCCCTCTTTGATGACGGGGACTCGGACCAGGGCAGAGCGATTGTTGTGAGCCCAGGAGACATGGATGGGTGCTTCGTAACCCGACACCAAGCGCTTGTAGGAGTTGACCCACTGATTGGTGATGGCCGTGATTTCCCCGGCGTGGTGCAAGAGGCCGGCGATGAACTGTTCAGCCACCACCGAGAGACCTCCAGGCCGGTCGGCGTCGACGAAAGCATTGTGCTCACCCGAGAAGAGCGACATGTGGGTGTGCATGCCAGACCCCTGGACTCCCGCCAGAGGCTTGGGCATGAAACTGGCAAAGACGCCTTGGCGGCGAGCCAACTCCTTGACCACGAGCCGAGCGGTCATAACGGTGTCGGCCATGGTCAGTGCGTCGGTGTAGCGGAGGTCGATCTCGTGCTGGCTCGGGGCGTCCTCGTGCTGGGCATGCTCGACAGGGATGCCCATCTCTTCGAGTGTGAGCACCGTCTGCTGGCGGAGGTCACTCGACTGGTCGGCACCGGTGAGCTCGAAGTACGAACCCGAGTCCAGGGCCGTTGGTGGATGAGACGGGTCGCCGTCAGCGAAGTAGAAGTACTCCAGCTCGGGAGCCGCATAGAAGGTGAAACCCGCCTCGCGAGCTTGGCCCAAGGTTCGCTTGAGCACATGGCGGGGACAGCCTTGGAACGGTGAGCCGTCCAGATCCAGAATGTCGCAGAAGACCCGAGCGACTGGGACATCGCCTCCCGCTGAGCCATGGCCGTGCCACGGCAGCAGTTGGAACGTATTGGCGTCCGGTCGAGCCAGCACGTCGGATTCTTGAACCCGGCTGAACCCGTCGATGGCGGATCCGTCGAAGGTCATGCCTTCGTCGAGGGCATTCTCGAGTTCAGCCGGCGTGATGCTGATGGCCTTCGGGGTCCCGAGCACATCGGTGAACCACAGTTGGACGAAGCGGATACCGCGTTCTTCCACTGTGCGCAGGACGTACTCTTCCTGGCTCCTCATGGGATCAAGCACCTCCGAAGACGTGCCTCGCTGCGTGGGATCGGTCGGTTCGATGTGACCAGTTTCGCAGGTGGCGGACGGATGGGACGACAACACGGGCACATGGCCCCATAGAGCGCACAGAGCCGGGCCCCGCAGGACCCGGCTCTGTGTCGGTGCACCCGGTTCGGGGTGCGGGAGGTATCAGGCCCCGGCCGCGTCGCCGCAGACGGTCTCCACCATGATGGCGGTCACTTGGTAGGGGTCCATGTTGGCGTTGGGGCGACGGTCCTCAAGCCAGCCCTTTTTGTCCTGGGCAACTTTCCACGGGATCCGGATGGAGGCGCCACGGTCCGAGGTGCCGTAGCTGAACTTGGTGAAGTGCGCTGTCTCGTGGGCGCCGGTGAGGCGATCCTCGATGCCCACGCCGTAGGTGGCGATGTGCTCATCCACACGCTTTCCGATGGCCTCACATCCAGCGATGATGGCGTCCCAGCCACCGTCGACACGCATGGCCTTGGTCGAGAAGTTGGTGTGCGCACCCGCACCGTTCCAGTCGCCCAGGATGGGCTTGGCGTCCAACGTGGCCCAGACGCCGAAGTCTTCGGCGATACGGAAGAGCAGCCAACGGGCCACCCAGAGCTGGTCACCCATCTCCACGGGGGGGAGGATGCCGAGCTGGAACTCCCACTGACCCATCATCACTTCGGCGTTGGTGCCTTCGATGGCGATGCCAGCATCGATGCAGGCTGCCGTGTGGAGCTCGACGATCTCGCGCCCGGGCATCTTGTCGCCGCCCACGCCGCAGTAGTACGGACCCTGGGGGGCCGGATAGCCGAGGGCTGGCCAGCCCAGCGGCCGTCCATCCTTGAAGAAGGTGTACTCCTGCTCGATGCCGAACCACGGCTCCTGGTCGGCGTACTTGGCCGACAGGTCGGCGCAACGAGCCCGGGTATTGGTCGGGTGGGGCGTGAAGTCGGTATTCAACACCTCGCACATGACCAACTTGTCATCAGGGCCACGCAGCGGGTCCGGGCAGGTCCACACGGGCTGCAGGACACAGTCGGAATCATTCCCTGTCGCCTGGTTGGTGCTGGAGCCGTCGAAGCCCCAGATGCCCGGCTCTTCGCCGTCCTTGACGATCCGGGTCTTGCTCCGCACGAGTGGCGACGGCTCAGTCCCGTCGATCCAGATGTACTCAGCTTGATACGGCACGTGCACTCCTCTGCTTGCTCGGATGTCCTGCCCCTAAACGCCAGGTTGTTGACGGCGTTCGGCGGGCGCGGGATGAAGTTAGCACCGGACCCGTCTGCTGGCTCGGGCCGATGTGTACTGGTAATCCATCGTGACAGGAGCCCGTTTCGCGTCCGTTTCCCAATTGTGAACGGACGATGAACACCAGACATGG
>CAIQOJ010000077.1 GCA_903873395.1 uncultured Acidimicrobiaceae bacterium | reverse complement strand
CCCACCTGCCTCAGCCGACGGAAAGCGTGTAGCTGTGGGTGGCCACGGCACCCGACGCATCGGCTACTCGAACCGAGAAGGACTTGGTGGTGGCCGACGAGCCGATTGTCCCGCTGATCCGGCCTGTCGTTGGTCCCAGTGCGAGTCCGGTGGGAAGCGTGCCTGATGCCAAGGCCCATGTCAGCGGAGACGTGCCTCCAGTGACGGCCAGGGTCGTCGAATAGGCCTGACTTCTCGTACCCGGAGGCAGTGAGACGGTGGTGATCGACGGGGGAGCATTGATGAGCAGCCCACCGACGGCGGTGGCCTGCTCAGAAGGAGCGAGATCGATATCCCCGAGATAGGTGGTGGTGACCGAATAGGGAGTGAGGCTGGCCGGCAGCGCTGACGGGCCCAGGAAGCAAGCGCTACCTCCGCCCCCAACATTCGGTGTGACGGTGATGCCGCAGGATGCTGCACCGAGCTCGACGGTCATCTGCTCCCCGCCGAAGGGCAGGTCTTCCCCGAATCCAGTCAGAACGGTCACCGATAACACGGCGGTCTGCTCGAACCCGTAGGTGACGGCTGCCGGGGCTACTTCGACTACGACACTCGTGGAATCTCGCTCTACGAGCATCCCTACGCTGGCCGACATCGAACCGGGATAGATGTTGTCTCCCGTGTAGGTGGCGACGACCGACCGAGGATCAGCAGATGCACTGAGGCCGACGGGATCATCTGCGGTGCACATGGTGTCAGGAAGCAGGATGGTGCAGACCACGGCATCGGCGCTCGAGATGGCGACGGTCCCGGTCGGCGGGATTACTCCCGAGCTGCCAACCGAGGAAGTCCAGGTGGCGGCCTGCTCGTTCCCGTACGTCACGGTGGATCTGTCGACGGCCAACGACGTGGTTGTCCATGGCATGACCGTGATGGGGGCGCTGGATGCACTGGTCATCGTCCACGTCCGAAAGTGGGCCACCACATGGAAGACGAAGGTGCCTTCGCTCGCCGATCCCACCGCGCAGGCCGACGTGTCCGAGGCGAGAGGTGCCTCGGGACTTCCGCAAGCCATGGTGACCACCTGGCTGGCGACGTCAGTGCTGGTCAGCCACACGGCAAGCGGGCCAGGGCCTGGGGCCACAGGCGGGGTCCAGGCCAAGGCGATCGTTGAGCCTGCCTGGCTGGCTGTTGGCACGCCGGACACCTGGATGGAGGAAACCGGGACTCCTATCTGACCCCCACCTCCACCCGGCATGAAGGCCCATGCCGCAGGTGAAGGTGTCATCGTCAGGGCGGCTGCACCGAACATGGCGAGTGCGGCCGCCTTCCATGGTCGAACCCGTCGGGGCCATGCCTTGAGCTGGCGGGCAGGGTCGTGGCGATGGCCGCGTACGACCCCGTCGCTGATGGGCCTGGTGGCCTGCGCCGTGAGTGTGGCTCGCAGTGCGGTGAGGCGAAGCACGGGGAACTCCCTTCGATGGCATCGCCATGACTAGCGAGAAGCGGCTGCTCCTCAGGTGGTGAAGGCAACGTCGATGGTGTGGCCCTGACATGCGCTCTGATCCGAACCGCTCTCGGTCATGGAGATTGATGCACCAGTGACACCATTGGCCCACGCACCTGCTGCCAACGTTGCGTTGACGGCCACGCTTGGGGTGACGCTGAACCAACTGGCCATGCATCCGGTGATACCGGTGCCGCCGTCGAGTGCGTAACCGGTCACGGACGCGCCCGGAACGGTGATGCCTACTGTTCCCACCCGTTCGGTGCCTGACCCGGTGTTATGGACATCGAACACGAAGGAGAGTGCATCGGCTCCAGGAAAAAGGTCACCCGAAAGGGCGTGGCCGACGATGTGGAAGTCCGTCGAACCTGGTGAGCCGATAGTGGCCGTGCCGGTGCCACTTCCACTCGAAGTGAACCAGGCCATGGCGACCCCACCACCGGTCAACGTCAGTACCGCGGTCAGGCTCGCCGCGAGAAGCTTCTTGTTGCGGGAAATGGTCATGGTGCACTCCTTGGCTCGGTGGCACACCCGCGTTGAGGATGCCTCAAGCACCATCGGGTGTCCCGGGGGTGACTTGATTCCTGGGTCACCGGTTGGGACGTAGTCCCTCGGGAGCACGTAGTGGGAAGCCCGCGGGCAACCGGTCGAGACGTTCGGTCGTCGATCGTCCATGCTCAGGTTGGCTACTCTCGGTGCTGGTGGCGCACCGGCGCCCGCCCTGACTGCCAGGAGAACACCATGAGCTTTGAAGCCAGCCCCCGAGGCGTAGCGCTCCGCCAACAGGTTGCCGAGTTCATCGAGACAACGGTGATTCCGGCCGAGGCGGTCTATGAGGAGCAGATGGAGGCGCTTGGCGACCCCCATGGGCACCCTCAGATCATCGAGGACCTCAAGGCCGAAGCCCGCGAACGCGGCCTGTGGAACCTCTTTATGCCCCACGTCACCCCATGGACGCCGGAACCGGTGGCCAACCTGGACTACGCCTACATCGCCGAGTTGGCGGGCACCAGTCATCTCGCCTCGGAGGCGATGAACTGCTCGGCCCCGGACACCGGCAACATGGAAGTGCTCTCGCTCTTCGGTACCGACGAGCAGAAAGACGAGTGGCTGGTCCCCCTCCTCGAGGGCCGTATCCGATCAGCCTTCGCCATGACCGAACCGGACGTCGCCTCCTCGGATGCCACCAACATCCAACTCTCCATCGTCCGAGACGGAAACGACTACGTACTGAATGGCCGCAAGTGGTGGATCTCGGGAGCGGCGTCGACTCGCTGCCAGGTCTTCATCGTCATGGGCAAGACCGACCCCGAGGCTTCCCGTCACCAGCAGCAGTCAATGATCCTCGTGCCTCGTGACACTCCGGGGCTCACGATCGTCCGCAACCTGCCGGTCTTTGGTTACACCGACCGCGAAGGACACTGCGAACTGCTTTTCGAAGATGTGCGGGTGCCGGCCACCAACATGATCGCCGAAGAAGGCATGGGCTTTGCCATTGCCCAGGCACGCCTCGGCCCAGGTCGGATCCATCACTGCATGCGCTGCATCGGCATGGCCGAGCGAGCCCTCGAACTCTTGTGTCGACGCGTCACCAGCCGAGTTGCCTTCGGCAAGCCACTGGCAGCTCAGGGTGTGATCCGTGAGTGGATCGCCGACTCTCGGATTGAGATCGAGCAGGCCCGCCTCCTCACACTCAAGGCGGCCTACCTCATGGACACCGTGGGTCACAAGGGCGCGGCCACCGAGATCTCGGCCATCAAGGTCGTCGCCCCCAACATGGCGTTGCGTGTGGTGGATCGGGCCATCCAGGCCCACGGCGGCGGTGGGGTGTCCGACGACTTCCCGTTGGCTCGGATGTATGCCGGCCTGCGGACCCTGCGATTCGCCGATGGTCCTGACGAAGTGCATCGCCGCCAGTTGGCCCGAGCCGAACTTGGCAAATACGCCTGATCTGACCCGGGGCGGGCCGGGTCGTCGGGCCGTTCAGCCCTCCAGGCCGGCCACCCGGGGACCCCAGTAGGTGGAGGGCCAGAAGTCCGGACCCTTGGCCATCCGCTCGGTGTCACCGAAAGCATCCATGTGGACGAACGTGCAGGCCTCCATCATGCGGACGCCAACGTCGGTGAAGACCGGCCCGGTGGCGTGCGCCACGATGGCTGCATAGGACTGGTAGCCCTCAATCAGGCGGGCTTCCCCGGTCTCTTCATTGAGGAACCAGTCGTAGTAGAGGGTGCCCGGCTCGGTGTCGGAGATGGCGCTGCACTCGGCAGCTACTTCTTTGAAGAGCGGGATGTCGTGGACCTGCATCTGCAGGACGCAACGGATGGCGGCGTGCTGGGCCATGGGGACTCCTGTGGTCGTGGGTTTGGTGGCTTTGAGTTGGATGGTTGTGGTGCGGGTGAGTACTACTCGGGTCGGCGTCGATCCTCGGCGTCATGACCGAGACGCGACATCGGACGAAACCGCAGGCCTGGGGTCACGTCAGGATGGGATCGACTCCGCAAGGCGATCGAAGAACGGCCGCAGGACCATCGTGTATGTGTCGGCGACCACCGGGTCGTGCGTGGTCATCTGTGCGGCGATCCGGTCGGGGTCGAACGCCACCGCCTCGAAGGCTGCACGCGACGGGAAGGTATGGAAGCGGACTTCGTCCCAACTTCGGCCATCTCCAACGATCGTGCCTTCGACATCGAGCCAGGCGCTGATGCGCACGCCGTGAGGGAGTGCGATCCGGCCAGCGTCGCCCTGGTACACCTCGAGGCCTTCGTCGCGGCTCCCGTCGTGGTAGCGCAGCAGGTGAAGGATCACCACCGGGCCATCTTCGGGAGTGGACGGATGTGGCACGGCATCAAGAGCAGGTGCGTCTCCGGGCAGGTCAGGTATCTCGGCCGGCTGACAGCCCACGATGATGGTCGACGCCATGCCAGCCTCTTTGTGGACGTGCAGTTCCTGATAGTCGGGGAGCATCTGCATCTCCAAGAACGCCCGCCTGCTGGGGTAGCGGACGACGCCGATGCGATCCCAGGTCTGATCTTCACCGGCAAGCTGCTGATCCACGTCTGATACGAAGACGAGCTCAGCTCCGATCGTGGCGAGTGGTCCGAGCGGGGCATACGTATCGTCTGCCTGCTTGCCGGTCAGGTCGGTCTCACGCCCATCGGCATAGACGGCTCGCTCTCGGTAGCGCATGAGGTTGACCATCCAGATCGGTCCATCGTCTTGGGGGTCTATGGTGGCGAAGTGCTCGGCAT
>CAIQOJ010000076.1 GCA_903873395.1 uncultured Acidimicrobiaceae bacterium | reverse complement strand
TGCACTCGGCCTAGGCTGAGGCCCGGTTTACACGCGGAGCCTCACGCCGAGACTCACGCGGAAGTCCCGCCCACGTAGCTCAGGGGATAGAGCGTCGGTTTCCTAAACCGTGCGTCGCAGGTTCGAATCCTGCCGTGGGCGCCCTGTCGTGAGCGCCCTGCCGTCGGCGCGCTGCAATCGTTGATCAATCACTCGGTGCGAACTGGAGTCATCCGAGAGGCTTGGGTTCTGCCTGGTCTTATCCGGTCGGCCGGTCTACACCAGGTTGCGCCCCGTGCCGGGTGCAGCACGTCGGATTCCGGTGTGCTCATGAGGTAGTCACACCGAGCGGTCAAGACGGTCACCAAGGTTGTTTTTCTCACTCTGTGCGTTCATGCCACTGCATTAGGTACTAAATACCCTGGTCAAAAGACCCTACAGAGCGAGAGGATGCGTGACGAAACTCTCTCGGAGAGAACGGGCAGCGGGGCAGGGCCACCGCCACAACCTGGCAGCACCGAAGGGACACCCATGACAGCGATCGATCCCGGCATTGACCAGAGGGAAGCACTTCCCTACGAGCCGTCGGTTCCAGACGTCGACCCCAACCCCAAGCCCCACCCGCGCAAGATCACCTGGGTTGGAGCGACCGGTCTGGCCATGGGTGGGTCCAACCAGTCCATCTTCCTCATTGCCGCACTCGTTGCCGCTCAAGGTGGTGCGGCTATTCCGATCCTCATGCTCGGCCTGCTTCTGAGCTTCATGGCGGCCCCAGGGTGGATCGAGCTCTCCTGCATGTTCCCCAACCGTGTCGGTGGCATCGCCGCTTCGTGTGCTGAAGCGTTTCGCCCGTACAGCGCGGTGCTGGCCAACCTCACCGGTGTCTCCTACTGGTGGGGCTGGGTGCCGACCTGTGGCATCACGGCTCTGTTCTCGGCGACGGCCATCCATGAGTGGTATCTCCCGGGCGTCCCCATCAAGGTCCTCGCCCCCGCCCTGGTGCTCTTCTTCATGGGGGTCAACCTGTGTGGTCTCAAGTGGGCCACCCGAGTGGCTGTCCCGATCGCCACGTTGGCCGCCGCCCTCGCCCTCCTCTCGAGCCTCATCCCGATCTTCTCGGGCAACGTCAACTGGCACCAGGCGGCCTCCTGGCACCTCAACAACCCGCTGCACGGCCTCTTCGGCGGATTGACCAGCTTCATGGCCGGCCTCTACCTGGTGGGTTTTGCCGCCCCCGCCTTCGAAGCTGCCGCCAGTCACGTCGGTGAGATGAAGAACCCCAAGAGCGACCAGCCCAAGGCCATGTGGGTCAGCGCCGGCGTGGCCTCGATCTACTTCGTCCTCATGCCTCTGGTGTGGCTGGGCGCCCTCGGGTCCGGCCCGCTGGCCAGCGCCGCTTCGGGCAACCTGGCATTTTCCATCGCACCGACCTTTGCTCCCTTCGTCGGTGCTTTGGCCAAGTCGTTCGGCGTCTGGTTCATCTTCGTCAACATGTTCTCGGGCACCCTGCAGCCGTTGTCCGGGGCCTCGAGGACCCTGTCGCAGCTCTCCGAGGACGGACTGCTTCCTCGATCCCTCGGCTATCGCCACCCCAAGACCGACGCCCCGGTGGTGGCCATCATGTTCACGGCCGCCTTGGCCATCGCCTTCCAGTTCTTCGGCTCCAACTTCGAGAACAAGTTCATCGCCTCGGCCAACCTCACCTACCTGATCGGCATTGGACTCCCGTCGATCGCCGTGTGGGCTCTGCGTCGCAACGAACCGGACTGGCCTCGCCTCTATCGGGCTCGCAACTTCTCCATCACCCTGGGTGTGGTGGCCGCGATTGTGTGGCTGTCATCCTGCTTGCTTGGCTTCGAGCAGTTCGGTTTGAACGTCATCATCGGTGGTCTTGTGCTCGCCTACTCCGGGGCGGCTGCCTATGCCTGGCGCATGCACCGTGACCGTATTCGCACGGGCATCATGGGACCCAAGGTCTCCCTTCATATGAAGTTGACCGGAGCCATGCTGGCCGTGCTGATCTTGGACGCCATCGGATATGGCTACTTCGCCAGGGACACCTCTGGCGTTACTCAGGCCGTGGTCTTCGACATCTTCGTGGCGGTGGCCTTGCTCACCATCACCGTGGGCTTGATCCTGCCGGGCATGATCGCCCACACCGCCACCCAGGTCACGGGGGCGGCCAAGCGGCTGGGTTCGGGCACGCTCCGCGATCTGCGAGACGCCATGTCATCCCTGGCCGCCGGCAACCTGCGTGACGCCCATGCATCGATCGAAGTCGATCCGGTCCAGATCCACTCCCGTGACGAGTTCGCCGAGATGGCCAAAGAGTTCAACATCATGCAGGACGAGGCCGTTCAGGTGGCTGCCTCGCTGGGCGTGACGGCCGAACAACTCCGCCAGCAGCGAGCCGAGCTCGAACGCCTCTCCGTGGTGGCATCGGGCACGGATTCTTTGGTGATCATCGCTGATGCCAAAGGCGCCATCGAGTGGGTCAACCCTGCGTTCATCACAAAGACCGGCTACACCCTCCGGGAGGTCAAGGGCCAGAGGCCTGGTTCGTTCTTGCAGGGACCCGGATCGGATCCAGTGGTCGCCGAGCGCATCCGCAAAGCCCTGCGAACCCGGCAGTCCTGCTCGGGTGAGCTCTTGAACTACACCAAGGACGGCCTGCCCTACTGGGTGTCGTTCCAGATCACCCCGATCTTCGAAGAAGACGGCACGCTGCTTCAGTTCATCTCCGTCCAGAACGACACCACCGAGCGCAAGATCCGTGAGCAAGAGGTCATGGATCAGAACGTCATCCTCGAAGAACGGGTCGCTGAGCGCACCCGTGAGCTATCGGCAGCCAAAGCCGAAGCAGAGGCGGCCACCCAGGCCAAAAGCTTGTTCTTGGCCAATATGAGCCATGAGATCCGCACACCGCTCAACGCCATCATCGGCCTCACTCATCTGAGCCTCGAGACCGGACTCGATGCCAAGCAGTCCGAGTACGCCTCCAAGACCGACATCTCGGCCCGTCACCTGCTGCACCTGGTGTCTGACATCCTCGACTTCTCGAAGCTCGACGCAGGGGCACTGACCCTCGAGCACGAGTCCTTTGACGTCTTCGAGGTCCTCGACAAGGTCGAGGCAGTCACCGGGACGCTGGCCAGGGCCAAGGACCTCGAGTTCTCGGTCACCAGTGCCCCTGACGTCCCTCGCTATCTCGTCGGCGACTCCTTCCGGCTCGAGCAGGTGTTGCTCAACTTGACCAGCAACGCCAAGAAGTTCACTTCGACAGGATCAGTGCAGGTCCAGGTGTCGGTCCGTGAGCGAACCCCGACCGAGGCCAGGCTTCAGTTCGACATCGTCGACACCGGTATCGGCATCGCCGTTGAAGACTCGACGCGCATCTTCGAGGAGTTCTCGCAGGCCGATGCCACCACCACCCGCCAGTTCGGGGGCACCGGACTCGGGTTGGCCATCTCCAAGAGCATTGTCACGCTGATGGGGGGAACCATCGGGGTGACGTCCGTCCCTGGGGTTGGCAGCACCTTCACCTTCGACGCTCGTTTCGATGTGGCCAATGAAGAGGCCATGGCGACCGGCGTGGATAACGGCGACACCGAGAAGTCCCAGCGTTCGATCTTGGCGGGCGCCCAGGTCTTGGTGGCTGAGGACAACCCGTTCAACCAGCTCGTGATCGTGGAGATCCTCGAAGCTGTCGGGGCACAGGTGGCCGTGGCAGACAATGGCGTCCAGGCTCTCGAACGCCTCGAGCGTCATGGTCGCTTCGATGTCGTACTCATGGATATGCAGATGCCCGACATGGACGGCCTGACCGCCACCCGCCACATTCGCACGAACGCCGCCTACGAAGGCATGGCGATCGTGGCGCTGACCGCCAATGCCGGTCCTGAGTACCGGGCCGAGTGTCTCGAGGCAGGTATGGACGACTTCGCATTGAAGCCCATCGACCCCGACAAGCTGTATGCCACGGTGGCACGGTGGGTGGCATCGAGCCGATCAGCCGGCGCGCCGGCCGAGGTGCTGCCTCAGCGGTAGGGGCCGTCCCGTTCGGGGAGAGCCTCGATGAGTACTCGTACCTCATCGAAGCGCCCGTCCCGCCATGCCTCGGAGATGGTCTGGCCGCCAAGTTCGTCGTGGGCGGTGAAGTTCCACCAGCGAGTCACTTCGCTGTCGTGGTAGCCCTTATTGGCCAACATGGTGTTGAGGCGGGTGGCCTCCCACACCGCCTCGTCTACGGACAACGCGCTGGGCCGGGGTGCGGTCTCGGATCGTTCCTCGACTCGTTCTCGGCGGCGACTGGTCGAGACGTCGACCTCGAGCCCGCGGTCTCGGCTGCGAGATCGGGGGGGCTGGGGAGCGCCCGGTTCTTGGCGATCGAATGCCGGCGTGGTCGTCCCCTGGCCGTTCATGCTCTTGGAGAGCTCGTGCTCAAGCTCTCGATCGAGTTCTCGAGAGACATGGCCACGGATGGTGGGTAGCGATCCTCCGGTGAGCGAGTACCGGTCGTCGACCCGATGGCTTCGTTCTTCTTCGAGCGATCGTGACCAGAGCCGATGAGCGGTGGCATCGATGTCCTCGGCAGTCACCCGCATACGCAGGCGCCTCTGGATGCGTTCTGCCGTCCGGTGTTGGCCGGACGTGCGCTCGTCCGGCTCCACCTGGACCTGATCACTTACTGAGGGGCGAACTCGCTGGCGTGACATCGCCTCATCGGGCATGTCTGGAGCCTCGAAGCGACGGTGGTCGCGGTCACGAGGCCGGCGCCGGCGCTCGACCTCGACATCGCCGGCGAGCGTCGTCTCTGCTCGGCCTGGCCGGTCGAACTCGTCTTCCCATGCCGGTCCAGGACCAGGATCGACGTCCCAGCCAACCGTGGCTCCGAACGCTTCGGGCGTGAACGCATCGCCGGCCGTGCCGGCCACGGCAGCGGTCAGGTAGGCGGCGGTCCACGCGTTCTCGCCTACTCCAACGGAACTAGCCGAGGTGGATACCAATCGAGCCAACGGCACGTCGAGGGCGGCCGACAGGGCGATGGCCTCGGTCAGGCCTAGCCGACGGTTGCCCGTCTCGGCCTGGGCCACGGTCTCCCGAGTCCAACTCACTCCACGCCGATGCATCTCGTCGGCCAGTCCCTGCTGTGTCAATCCGACACGCGCCCGCAACTCGGCGACGTTGCGCCGGATGGTGTCCTCGATACCGGGACGGGCGTCGTTCTGCATGGGCAAACCCTATCGGCGAGCGAGATGTGATGTAAGGGAAATGAACATCAACTTGGTTGCGATATGGGAAACATGCCTTATGAACTGGGATAACTGTCGGCAGTTCTCACGAAGGGTGGTGACTCCCGTTACATGACGTGGTTGCTGAAGGACTGGCGACGGTTGCAGGGTGCGTCGAGGACTACAGATGTCTGCGGCTGGTTCCGACAACACCTATGAACCAACACCCCGGCACCATCGCCGGACGAGGACGAGCACAAGGGGCAGGAAGCCGTGACCATCGATAATCGCTCACAGATTACGTATCGACCACGAGCGTGGGAGGACGACGATTTCGATCTCGACGATCTGGCCATGCCCGATGAGCCCAACTGGCATCGGTGCGGTGCGGTCCACTGCATCGACAACGGACCGTGGATCGGAACCCTCGTCTGCTGCGTCCGGCGTAGCGGTCATGGCGATGGGCACTCGATGTCCCTGGGAGACCTCGGCACGGTCGACTACTGGCGGGAGACCTGGATCTGATCTCCATGGGACCAGCCTCGGTGACTAGAGAGGCCCGCCGCAGTCATCCACCGACGATGACAGCTTGATCGGGACCGAGAACACCGGAGAACGGACCAGAGGCTTCGGGGTCGTCTGAGGCCACGAGCACGTGTCCGACCAGGCCGAGTTCGTGCACGTGCACTGGTTGGCCGGTCATGTTCACCACGATGGTGCATGGTGCTGCGTCGGTGGCGTCTTCTGTCCTCCGACGCATGGCCAGGACACCGTCGGGTGCATCGAGCAGCTCGGCCTGCCCGGTCTGCAATGCAGGAGTGGTGCGTCGCAGGGCCAAGAGGCGCCTGTAGAGGTGGAGGATCGAGTGGGGATCTCGACGCTGGGCTGCCCGATTACGAGTGTCGCCGTCAGGCGGTAGCGGCAGCCAGGGGCGCAGATGGTCAGCGGTGGGCCAGCCGCGGTCGGGTCCGTCGTTCCAGGGCAGCGGAGCCCTACACCCATCCCTCCCGCCAGGGTCAACCTGGCGATCGGCCGGGACATCGGCATCGGTGAGGCCGAGTTCGTCGCCCTGGTAGATGAAAGGCGTGCCGCGCAAGGTGAGCAGAAGTACCGCCGCCGCCCGGGCTCGTGCCTCGGAACGCACTGCCGCAGTGGCCTCGTCCTCCCCTGCTCGGGCTGCGGCCCGGTCGTAGCGGGTGCGGTGACGCGGGTTGTCGTGATTGGACAAGACCCACGATGGCCAGGCGCCACGGGGATCGAGGGCGGCGGCTGTCTCTTGGATGCAGGCTTGCCACCGGTCTGCTCGCCATGGCGCGAACAGGGGAGGGAAGTTGAACGCTAGGTGTACCTCGTCGTTTGTGCCGTAGTAGGTGGCGATGGCCTGGGTCGACATCAAGAAGACTTCGCCCACCATCATGCGCTCACCCGGGTAGGACTCGAGCAGTTGGCGGATGGTTCGAAGACGCTCGTGGGTCACAGCTACGTCATTGATGGCGCAGTGAGGGATGCCGACCAGTTCAGGTGGATCGTCAGGCAGCGCGGGATCTTTGCCGATCCCGTGGACGACGTCAGCCCGAAAGCCGTCGACGCCACGGTCGAGCCAGAAGCGCAGCGTGTCGAGCATGGCGGCCTCGACTGCCGGCTCGTCCCAGTTGAGGTCCGGCTGGGCCGATTCGAAGAGGTGCAGATACCACTGGCCGCTCGGCTCATGGAAGGTCCAGGCCGGGGCCGTGAGGTCGAAGGCGGCAACCCAGTTGTTCGGCGGCGACCCGTCCGCCGACGGTTCCCGCCAGACATACCAATTGCGGTGTTCGGCATGGCGAGACGAGCCGGCATCGACGAACCAGGGATGCTGGTCCGAGGTGTGGTTGGGTACCCAGTCGATGATCACCCGCATCCCGAGGTCGTGGGCATCAGCTACTAGGGCATCGAATGTGGCCAGGTCGCCGAAGAGGGGATCGACATTGCAGTAGTCGGCCACGTCGTAACCGAAGTCCGCCATGGGGGAAGGGAAGAAGGGCGACAGCCACAAGGCGTCGACTCCCAACCAGGCGAGATCCTCGAGGTGGGCTCGGATCCCGGCCAGATCACCGACACCATCGCCGTTGGAGTCAGCGAACGACCGGGGGTAGATCTGGTAGAAGACCGCCCGCTTCCACCAGGGCACAGGAGTCGACATCGCCGAGGCATGCGACTCGGTGGACGTAGTGAGATCAGCGGAAGCGGCGGAACCAGCTGGCGTGCTGGGGATTGAGCCCATGAGCGGACCCTACCCAACAGACAACTTGGTCGCTGTGCGGTGAAGTTGTTCAAGTCTTCCCGATGCGTGCCGATGAATTCTGCACAGAGCAGCCCCGATCGACGGGGACGAGCGCAGCACCGCACGGTTCAGTGGCGGGGGAAGAAGGAGAACGGACACATGGTCGAGCGACGGAACGTCGAGGAAGGGTCGATGCTCGGAGAGGCACCGGGCGGAAATGCTCTGCCAGCCATCTCCTATGGCACCGGCAGAGTCTGCATGGAGGATTCGTGCAACGTGAACCTGTCTCGCTACAACAGCACAGAGTGGTGTGCCTTGCATGAGTGCCCCGGGGCCACCGGTCGTCCCTACGACACGTCGACCCGCCCACGCGGGCGCCGTCGCAACTCTCGTCGCCGCACCAGCGTGCCGGCATGACCACGTGCATCTGATGAACGGCCTCATGCGAAGCTCAGCCCCCTAGCCAGCGGGTACTCACGATCGGGCTCGCCTGGTCGACTGCTCGTGGATGGGCGAGCTGAGCCACTGCCGAGGAACGGCCACCACTTGTAAGCAACCTCTCGAGCTGCTGCCATCACGGCCGGCTCACGAGGACAAGAGGGCCCGATCTCCTCGGTACACTTCGCCCTAGCAGCCTGGCCGCCGGCCAGACTCCGAGCGAGGAGAGGGGCGGCATGGCACTCTCAGGCTACCCACCCCCGGTCCATCTCTTGGGCGATCTCGGCATGGAGGCCGAGCTGACCAATGAGACATCTGCTTGGGTGCGCACTCGGGCGACCCCGCACGCCGCGGCCCCCGATGGCGGCATACGGGCAGGCGTGCTGGCCACCCTGGTTGACATCGTGGGCGGTGCAGTTGCCGCTCGTGTCCTCCGTCCTGACTGGATGGCAACGGCTGACCTGGTCCTCGAGGTGACCGGAGAGGTCCACGGTCCCCAGGTGGAGGCCCGAGGGACGGTCGTCCGCCGAGGGCGCACCACCTTGGTCATCGAAGCATTGGTGGTTTCGGTCGACGATGACGGCCACGAGGTGCTCGTGGGCGGCCGGACACCCGACCCGGTGGCCTGGGCCTCGATGACCTTTGCCGTCCTGCCGGCGAACGGTCGTGAGGTGGGCGTCCAAGCCGCCTATGACCTCCCCGTGCAGTGGTCCTTCACCGGTGACGGACTGTCCGCACCCGTATTCGACGTGATCAACGTGATCGTCGAGGACGCCGCTGCGGGACGGGTCTCGGTGGATGCTCACCCCTATCTCCACAACTCGTTCGGTGCCGTCCAAGGTGGGGCCATGGCCCTCATCGCCGAGGCAGCAGGAGCTGAGGCGCTGGGCGCCGCAGTGGGCGGGACGGCTGACGATGTGGTGGTCACCGACCTGCAGATCGCCTACCTGGCACTGGGCAAGGTGGGCCCCATCGTGTCCAGCGCCCGTGTGCTCGGGCCGGGCCCTGGAGGGAGGTTGGGTGCGGTGGTGGAGCTGTTCGATGCTGGCGCTGACCATCGCCTCACCACCGTGGTGAACGTCGGGGCCGTGCCTGTGGGTCTGGCCGGAGAGTATGGCTCGACCGGAGGTTCTCGATGACCACTGATGAGTCCAGCCGTGCATCAGTCCATCTGGGCTCGGACGGGGAAGATGTCGAGTTAATCCGCCGCCGCCACGTGAGCGACTACTTCCGCATCGAACGGAGAGAGATACCTCCGCCGGAGGGCGTGGACGGCTATTCGGGCTTTTCGGGAAGGATCCCGGTCGACGACCACCAGCGGGGTGCTGGCGACGGCCTGCGGGCCGGTGGTTTGGTGACAGCAGTGGACTCACTCGGAGGGTTCATGAGCGGACTGGCGGTACTACCCCAGTGGATCGTGACGACGTCGTGCATGGCCACCATCTCGCGCCTCGATCATGTCGGACCGCTTTCGGCTCAAGGCAACGTCCTGCGCCGGGGCCGCTCCACGGTGGTGGCGGGCTTCGAGGTGACCGACGAAGGGGCCAGCGGCGTCCCGGTGGCTGCCCTCACCATGACTTTTGCCATCCTCGACCCCGGGGATATGAATCTCGACTTCGTCCGGCCTGTCGTCTTCGACATGCCTCCCCTCCAAGAGCATGGTCTGGCTCCCGAAGAGTTCTTCGCCATCGAACCCGGTGAGGGACCTGTCACCCGGCTTCGCCTCGACGACCGTTTGCGCAACCCCTGGGGGATTCTTCACGGGGGAGCGGTGGCCATGCTGGCCGACGTCGCTGCCTGCCGTGCCGCTCAATCCTCCCGTCCAGGTCTGGGACAGGCGGCGGCCACCGATGTCGTGCTCCACTACTTGCGCCCGACGAAGGTCGGTCCCCTTGAAGCACGGTGTCGGGTTCTGGGTCACCGGGCCGGACGCACGCAGGTGCGGGTGGCACTCCACGACGTGGGGGCCGACGACCGGATGGTGGCCCTCGCTTCGGTGGGGACCGTCTTCGTCTGAGGCCCGTTTCGCCTGACATGGCGCCTGATCCTCCGGCTCGTACTGCCTCGGGGACTCGGGAGTGGGACCACACCCTCCCTCAAGGGGAATAGGTTGTTAGGCGCAGGGTTGGCCTCATAGAGGCAACTGCTGCTGACCTCACGTGAGCAACACGAGCTGCGCAAGCACAACGAAAGGAATTATCAGATGGCGAACGAGTGGGGCCCCCTCGGGGCACTGGCCGGAGAGTGGGAAGGCGAGGGCGGCCTGGATGTGTCGTTCCACCATGCCGAGGGCGAAGTCGGTAACACCGTCTACCTGGAGAAGGTGACCTTCAAGCCGTTCGGCCCAGTCGACAACGGCTCACAGCATCTCTACGGGCTCGACTACAAGACACTGATGTTCCGTAACAACGAGGCCGAGCCCTTCCACACCGAGGTTGGTTACTGGCTCTGGGACGGCGCCACCGGCGAGATCCTGCGCTCCTTCGCCATCCCCCGCGGCATCGCCGTGCTGGCTGGTGGGCATGCCGATGCCGATGCCAAGCAGTTCACGCTGAAGGCGGCTGTGGGTGACCCTCAGTATGCGATCTCCGAGGGCCAGTACCTGTCGAAGAATGCCAGCTCCACCACCTACGACGTGACCGTCACCATCAACGATGACGGCACCTGGTCGTATGAGGAGACCAGCATGCTCCGCATGTCGAACCTCCCCGAGATCCTGGCCCACACCGACCGCAACACCCTGCACAAGACGGCGGTCCACCACTTCCCCAGCTGAACCGCACGGCGTTCCGGCATCGTTCCGGCGTCGTCACGGAGGGTAAGCCCTCCGTCACCGAGGCACGGCCGGGGTTGACACAGCGTCAAAATTAGGCTTGCCTAATAGTTGAACTATGTACAGCCTCCGGTCGGTGCCCCGATGATTCAGACCTTCGTGATCTTCCTACGGGAAGGTATTGAGGCGAGCCTGATCATCTCCATCCTCCTGTCCTACTTGGACAAGGTGGGACTGCGCCGCCACTTCCGCGACGTGTTCCTCGGCGTCGCCGCTGCGATGGTCCTCGTGACGGTGGGCGGCGTGGCCGCCTTTCTCCTGATCGACACCTACGCAGGATCGACGGCACAGACGATCTTCGAGACCGTCACCTATGTGCTGGCCGCCGCCGTGCTCACCTCGATGACCTTCTGGATGCAGTCCCACAGTCGCACCATGTCGGCTGATCTCCGACGTCGCTCTGATGCCGCCATCGAGGGTCGTGCCCGCTTCGGTCTGGGGTTCTTGGCCTTCACGGCAGTCGGACGGGAAGGTGTCGAGACCATGGTCTTCACCTTGGCCATCGTCTTCGCCTCGACCCGTCAGGGGCCCGTACACGCTCAGGGCCGAGGGCTTCTCATCGGTGCCGCGCTCGGGATGGCGTTGGCCATGGGCTTGGCCTACGCCATCTTCCGCATGGGGCGTCGGATCGACCTCGGCAAGTTCTTCCGGGTGCTCGGGATCGTGCTGATCTTCTTTGCCGCCGGCCTCGCAGCCGATGCCGTGGAGAACATGCAAGAGCTCGGCTGGCTGCCCGTGGGCCGCCAGGTGCTGTGGGATACCAGCGGCATGCTCACTCAGGACAGCGCCCTCGGTGACGTGTTCCACGCCATGCTCGGCTATGCCGAGCGTCCCACCGTGCTCCAAGCCGTGGTGTGGACCGCCTTCGTGGCCATCGGTATCACGTCGTTCGTGATGCGTGGGCGACGGGGTCGTCCGTCCCCACCGGCATCGTCTGGCGGATCGAGCGAGGCAGCACAGCCGGTCCTCGTGGCATCCTGAGCACATGACCGCATCGCCCAACGTGCCTTCGATGGCAGACAAGACCGTGATCATCACCGGTGGCAACTCCGGTATCGGCAAGGCGGCAGCCGTCGAACTGGCCAAGGCTGGTGCCCGGGTGATCATCACCGCTCGGGACGAGGCTCGAGGCAAGGCGGCCGTTGCTGACATCACCTCGACATCGGGCTCGGACCAGGTGGAGGTCGCCGTATTCGACCTGGCCGACCTCTCGTCAGTTCGAGCCGGGGCCGCCGACCTCCTCGAGAGGTGTCCCCGTATCGATGTCCTGATCAACAACGCCGGGCTGGTCCTGTCTGATCGCCAAGTCACCGTCGATGGCTACGAAGCCACGTTCCAGATCAACCATCTCGGGCCGTTCCTTCTCACCGAACTTCTGCTCGAGCGACTGGTGGCCTCTGCGCCATCTCGCATCGTCAACGTGGCCTCCACGGCCCACAACTTCGCTCGTCGGGGCATGGTCTTCGACGATCTGATGGCCGAGAAGTCCTATGGGTCCATGGAGGTCTACGGACGCTCCAAGCTGGCCAACATCCTCTTCACCCGGGTATTGGCCCGGCGCCTCGAGGGAACCGGTGTGACCGTCAACTCCCTCCACCCGGGCTCGGTAGCCACCGGATACGGACGCGACGGGGACACCACCGGCCTCTTCGCCATCGGCATCAAGCTCTATGCGCCGTTCAGCCTGACCCCAGAAAAGGGGGCACGAACGACCGTCTATCTGGCGAGTTCACCTGAAGTGGCCAACGTCACCGGGGCCTACTTCGCCAAGTGCAAGCAGAAGACGCCATCGGCCAATGCCCGAGACGACGAAGCGGCTGAACAGCTCTGGCAGGTGAGCGAGGCGCTCATCGCCGAGGCCTCACCAGCCTGAACGCCTCTCCACACAACCCGACGTGAAGAGAGCGCTGGCTACTGCGACCACGCGTCTCTGGGGTCGATGACCTTGCCACGACGGTGTCCATGAACTGTGGGTTGTTGTCCCGCGCCGCTTCTTCGAACGGCTGACGGTCACGTAAGGCGCATGTCACGAAGTGCGCATGTCACGAAGTGCTGAATGGTGTTCGCCAAGCAGTGTTCAGAGGGGCTCACCCTCGGAGAGTTCTCCCAGTGCCTGCCCGATGGCCCGTTCTTCAGCAGCCGGGGACAGAGGGATGCCGCCGCCAGCGTCCCGCCACAACTCGGGGATGCGCCAGAGCAGCACGCCGACGCCAGCGATGCAGGCCAGACCCCCGGACCACACGGCAAACTCAGGTCCACCGAGTGCCGCCGCCATGCCCGTCTCCACGTCGCCCAGACGGGGCCCACCAGCAACCACGGCGAAGAAGGTGCCGGCCAGGCGGCCTTGCAGGTGATCGGGCACGGCTCGCTCTTGAATCGATTGGCGCAGAACAGCAGAGATCACATCGGCCGCTCCAGCCAAGGCCAAGAGCCCTAGGCCGACCCAGAGCACCGGAATCAGTCCGACCAGGGCGATTGCTCCACCCCAGACCACCACGCAGGCGGCCACCGCCCGGCCTTGGTGGCGGACGTGAGTACACCATCCGGTGAAGAACGATCCGATGAGAGCACCGGCACCGGGTGCCGCATACAGCAGACCGACTACGCCTGGACCTCCGCCGAACAGGCCGGTCCCGAGAGCGGGAAACACGGCCCGAGGCATACCGAAGATCATGGCGTTGAGATCGATCATGTAGCTGGCAGATAAGAGCCGTTCGCTCTTGAGGTGACGGAACCCTTCGGTCATGGAGCGCAGTCCCATTGGGGTGCCTCCACCTTCAGGTACCAGGGCCGGGAGCAGGAGCACGGCAACAAGTGCCACACCGAAGGTGGCCACGTCGATGGCGTAGACGGCGGCGAGACCGATGGCTGCGATCAGGATGCCCCCCAGGGCGGGGCCGACCACCAAGGCAAGTTGCAAGACCGAGGTCTGCAAGGCGACGGCGTCGGTCACCGCATCGCTTCCCACCAGCATGGGCAGGGCAGCCCGACGGGCTGGCCAATCGACACCCTGGAATCCCGCACTGGCTGCCGTGCAGACGAACAGGGGCCAGACCGCTGGGTGGGTGAACGATGCGTTGACAGCCAGGCCGGCGATGGCGCAGGCCATGGCCACCTGGGTGAGGATCAGGACCCGGCGGCGGTCCCAGGCGTCGGCCAGTGTTCCGCCCCACAGCGAGCCAGCCAGCAGGGGGATGAGTTGTGCCAGGCCGAGTAGGCCGACCACCAGTGTGGAGTGGGTGAGGTGGTAGGCCTGATACGAGACGGCCACCAAAGTGAGTTGGCTGCCCATCCCAGAGACGATCTGGCCAGCCCACAGCCGACGGAAGTGGGGGAATCGCCGGAGAGGGGTGACGTCGACGAGCAGCCGGGCCATCTTGGGACGCTACCTGCACGGGATGTTCGGCCGGGCCGTGGCGATCGATGAGACGGTGGGCATGCCCTCGCTGCATCCGGCTCGCTAGATCCGGCTCGCTGCATCCGGCTCGCTAGATCCGGCTCGCTGGATGCGGTCGAGTTCTGCGTTGCCTGCACGATTCACGGCAGGGGAGCAAGCAGGAAAATTTACATGACTGTTACCGAGAGTTCCCTGGTTCGAGGTGGCCGGCCCGCTACCCTCGGAGGTAATGGTCAAGCCACCAGGAACGAGCGGCAGCGGGGAATCCGACGAGCAGACTGCTACTGATCGAACGACTGCTGATCGAGCGACTGCTGATCGAGCGACCCGGCGCCCGCTCGCTCTAATCGAAACAGCCGGGGCCGACGAGGAGCCCTCGGAGGATCCTTCGACGCCAGCCATGGCCGTCTCCATCGCAGGGATCTCGGTGGCGTGCAGTCCCGAGGCGCTGGCCGACAGTGCTGAGGCCGTG
>CAIQOJ010000075.1 GCA_903873395.1 uncultured Acidimicrobiaceae bacterium | reverse complement strand
TTGGAGGCCGAGTGGCGGTGCCGAGGTGGGCGACTTTCGGCTGCCTCAGGGCCCGAATGTGCGGGGTCTGGAACTGCCAGATCGGAGGAGTGGGCCACGAGAGCCAGATCGTACGGCAATGACCGGATCGATGGCGCTACACCAGTACGAGGCCTCGTGGATCAGATCGACACTGCAACAAGCCTCAATGGCTAGGCACGTACCCGCCGCGACCCATGGACTCGCTGGCGAAGGGATCGATGCTGTCATCGACACCGCCGATCACCTCGGTAACCCAATCCAGGCGCCCTCGAAGGATGCGATCCACGCCGCCCTGCAACGTCGACGAGCTCACAGCACACGAACTGCACGCTCCTTGAAGCTGCACCTCGACCACGCCGGTCTCCACATCGGCTGACACCAGGGCAAGGTCGCCGCCGTCCGACTGAACCGCAGGGCGCATCAGTTCGATGACCCCCATGAGCGCAGCGAGACGCTCACCGCGCTCAGCATCACTCAGAGGCGAACTCCCCGATGCCGCTTCGGCCGTCGCCTCGATGTCCTCTGCACTCATATCCATGCCGCTTTCAACACCGTCGGCCACGTCGTCATTCCTCCGCTCAGCCGCCCGGTACGCAAACGGCAGCCCTCTCAGTCTGCCGTATGAGCGACGAGCGCCGAACGAGAGCACCCAGGTACCCCGTGTGACCTCTTGGCGGCGCCAACCATCGACGAACGTCGACGTGGGCGGGCGGTACCATGCAGTGTGCCCTCGGTGCCCCCGACACCCCATCCCGGTGCCATCGGGCTGATCCTGCCCACGCTGCCCCAGAACTCTGTGCCGGCCTAGGCTGACCCATCGGCAATGGACCCGGTGGGCGACTTGGTGGCCACGTGCCAGGGAGCCGAGGCTGCCGGAGCCACCACGCTGTGGGTGTGTGATCACCTCTTTTGGCACGGCCCGTGCCTCGAGTGCACCGTCGCCCTCACGGTGGCTGCAACCGCGACGACGACGGCCATGCTCGGATCATGCGTCATTCAGCTGCCACTCCGACGATCGGTAGCCGTAGCCAAACAGTTCGCATCACTCCAGGCCATCAGCCGAGGCAGAATGATCCTGGGCGTCGGCGTGGGCAGCCACGAAGGTGAGTACGTCCAGGTCGGAGCGGACTACCGTCATCGCGGCCACGACCTCGATGACGGGATCGTCGACCTCCATCGGGCATGGGCTTCAGGACAGGGGACCACCGCAGGCGACACCGCCTCGACCGACCCCGCCGAGCGCTACCGACAACTCCCCACTGCCCAACCTGTGCCTGTCTGGGTGGGCGGCTCGTCAGAAGCCGCTCTTCGGCGCGCTGCCCTCCGAGGTGACGGCTGGATGCCCCTCTTCTTGTCGGTCGACGAGTACCGCGATGCCGCAATCCGTCTCGCCGACGAGGTCGATGCCGCCGAACGTCCACCCGGGTCCGTGACACCTGCCATGGTGGTATTCGTGGCCGTCGACGAAGACCGCGATCGAGGCCGGGCCAAGGGGACAGCATGGATGTCGTCCCTCTACGGCCTGCCCCCGAAGGCCTTCGACCGCCACTTGGTCACCGGATCGGCATCTGAGGTGGCTGCACGGGTGGCCGAGTATCGCTCGGCTGGGGCTGACCACGTTGCCGTCTACGTGACCGATGATGCTCCCTTGGCCCAGTTCGAGCACCTGATGAGTGCCATGCCTGCTGCCGGCGTTCCGGTGGCCTGAAGATGACGACCGCACGCAGATTCGAGGAGATGTGACCACCACCGCCTTCATCGTGGGAACTGCCACGACACCCATGCAGCGCCGGGACCTGAGTGCCGAGCAGATGGCCCACCAGGTGGTGGCCGAAGCGCTGGCTGATGCTGGCCTGACCCCCGGGGACATCAGCCTGGTGGTGGTGGGCAATGCCACCGCAGGTCGCCTCCTCGACCAGGGTTGCATTCGCGGCCAGACCTTCCTCCTCGACGCCGGCCTGACCGATGCCGGCATCGTCAATGTGGACAACTCCTGTGCCGGTGGATCTTCGGCCCTCCATCTGGCCGCCTTGGCCACCCAGGGCGGCGCAGGCCACGTCCTCGCCGTTGGGGTAGAGAAGATGTGGACCGGGGACCGCATGGAGACCTTGGCCGGCATCGAAGACGGTGTCCCCATCGTCGACCGGGAGTTCATGCACGGCAATTGGGAGAACGCATCCGGATCGGTCCTCATGGCCCTCAACGCCAAGTGGACGCTCGAGCACATGGCCGCCTGGGGCACGACGGTCGAACAGGTAGCCGCAGCAGCCGTCAAGGCTCGTCGTCATGGTGCACTCAATCCTCATGCCCAGTTTCAGAGCGAAGTCACCCTGGAAGAAGTGCTGGCCTCCCCTGCCATCGTGCCCCCACTCACCCGACTCATGTGCTCTTCGTTCACCGATGGTGGTGCTGCCGTGGTGCTGAGTGCCGAGCCTCGGGCCGGAGCCCCCAAGATCCGCTCCACCACCTCGCGTTCGGGAAACGGATCGATCGACTATCACGACCGCCTGGCCCAGACGGCCGCAGCCGCCTGGGCGGCATCGGGCGTGGATCCAGGCGACGTTGATGTCGTCGAGCTCCACGATGCCACTGCAGCCGAAGAGATCTGCGCTCTCGAGTCACTTGGCTTCTATGCGCCCGGTACTGCAGCTGCTGCCACGGCCGCCGGTGACACCACGCTCGGCGGCAAGGGTGTGACCGTGAACACCAGTGGCGGACTAGTGGCTCGGGGCCATCCCTTGGGGGCTACCGGAATCGCCCAGGTCGTAGAACTCGTCGCTCAACTCCGTGACGAGGCTGGCCAGCGACAGGTCGAAGGCGCACGTCTGGCCGTGGCAGCCAATACCGGTGGCATGATCGGGTCCCATGCAGGCACAACTGACGCAGCGTTCATCGGCATCCACGTCCTCGAAGCAGGCTGAACGATGATCGGGCGCGGAGGCATCACCACCGGGTACGGCATTGCCGTGCCCGACAAGGTCGTCACCAACGACGACCTGTCGAAGATCCTCGACACCAACGACGAGTGGATCGTGGAGCGCACGGGCATCCGTGAGCGTCGCCACGGCGGCACGACGTCGAGTCTGGCCATCGAGGCCGGGTTG
>CAIQOJ010000074.1 GCA_903873395.1 uncultured Acidimicrobiaceae bacterium | reverse complement strand
TCTTCGAACTGCTGTCGGTCCGCCCGACGTCTGAGGACGAGTGACCTGATCGGAACGGTCAGGTCAGATGACGTTGGCCCTGGTTAACCCGCACCAGCAGTAGCGGCAGCCGGATCTGCATCGAACCGTTCGGCACAGCCTGTGCCACAGAACCAGTAGTCCATGCCCTCGAAGTTCCGATGGGCTGCCGCATGCTCGGGATCGACGGTCATGCCGCACATCGGGTCAGTAGTCGACCCACCGCCACCAGCCATGTCGCCACCAGCCATGTCATGCCCGGCCATGTCGTGCCCGGCTGGTGAGCCTGAAGCGAACTTGACCGGTTCGCCCTCGAAGCGCTCGAGGCAGCGGTCGGAGCAGAACCAGAAGTTCGTTCCTTCGTAACGAGTTGCAGGAGGATCGTCGGAGATGCGTACCTGCATGCCGCACACCGGATCGATGGCGTAGCCCTGGCCACCACCGAAGCGCACTCGGTTGCGAGCTAGCCACCAGACCCCGCCGGCGACGGCCAGGAACACGATGTTGAGCCACGTGGTGTAGTTCCACGAGAACCCGGATGCTTGTACATCGACCGGTCGGTTGGCGGGCACCGCACCGAAGGCCGCGAAGATGCCCTCGGTGGCCAGGCCTCCTAGCACCATGATCACGTAGAAGAGGAGCACCAGCCGGATGGTCAGCTTCCAGCCGTAGAACTTGCGGTAGATCAGGATCAGGGGCATGGCGATGAGATCGGCAAATATGAAGGCGATCACGCCACCGAACCTGATCCCGCCACCCCACAGAGCGGCAGCCAGAGGCACGTTGCCCACGGAGCACACCCAGCTGACCACGGCGATCAACGGACCGACCATGGCATTCTCCAGGCTGGTCCACAAGCCATGTCCTTGAAGGAACAGGGCGCTCCAGACATGGTCAGGCACCAGCACGGCCAGCATTCCGGCCACGGTGTAGCCGATGACCAATTCCTTGCGCAGCATGGTGACGTCAGCCACCGCATAGCTAGAAGCATCAGACCACGCGGCAGGTGATCGGAGCTTGACGCCCCACGCCTGGGACTCGAGCTCGTCTTGGCGCTCCTCGGAGACTCCGGTCATGGCCGCGTGGTCATGACCGTCTCGTCCTCCTTGGAGTCGGGTTCGAGCCGCCTCCACCAGTCGGGGGACGAAGACGATGCCCCCCGACAGTGCCAGCAAGACGATCATGATCGGTCCGCCGACGAACTCGGCCAAGGCAAACTGCCACCCCAGCAGGACCAGCAGGACCAGCCCGAGCTCGACCACCAGATTGGTGGAGGACAGCATGAAGATCATCGAGGTGGTGAAGTCTGCTCCCTTGGCGAAGATTGACTTGGACATGGCCGACGCCGCATAGGAGCAGCTGGACGACACCATCCCGTAGCCGGAGGCTCGAGCGACCGCGGCCGGGCTCCGATCACCCATCTTCTGGCGGAGGTTCTCCCGAGAGACGAACGCTTGGACGACACCCGACAAGGTGAACCCGAGCACGAGGGCCCACAGGGTCTCCCAGAACATGAAAAAGGCTTCTCGCAGACCCCGGCCGATGTCGAGGAGGATCGTCGCGGTGGCCAGAAGCGGAACCATCCCTACAGCATGCCCGCTCGGCTGGCTCATTCCAACGGGACCGGTTCTGTTCGACCATTGTCGGGGCCCGCCGGTCAACGGATCCCAACTGTTCTCCTCGAGGTCGAGCGATCGGCCATGCTGGAAGATGTGCTCGACTACGCCGTTCCTCGGATTCCTGTGTCGGCTGGCGCACTGCTCTGGGACGAGCACGGCCGACTCTTGATCCTCAAGCCGACCTACAAGGCGGGCTGGACCGTGCCCGGAGGGCAGATCGAGGAGTTCGGCGAATCACCCTGGCAGGGCTGTCAACGTGAGGTGTTCGAGGAGACGGGCCTGGAGATCTCCGGTGGTCAGTTGATCTGCATCGACTTTCGACCGCCGAAGTCACCGCGACCTGACGGCAGCGAACGTCCCGGCGGCCTGCGGCTGCTCTTCGACTGCGGGGTGGTTGACCCGTCGCCATCGCGACCACTGGTGCTCGACGAGGAAGAGATCGAAGATCACCGATGGGTGGAGCCGAGCGAGGCGGAGGATCTGTTGAGCAGGCCGGTCAGGCGACGGGTGCGTCGTGCCGTGGCCGTTATGGCCACCGGGGGCGGCACCATCTATTTGGAGGATGGCCGGCCCGTCGACGGGGTCGGCTGATCCAGGCTCAGGACGAGGCCACCCCAAGAGCGTCCACGAACCGTTGGGGTGCTTCGACCATGGGGTAGTGGCCGACGCCGTCGAGGCGGACCACAGTGGCGTCGGGTCGCTCGACGGCAAGTCGGTCGACCATGGCCGGCACGGCGATGGGATCGGCTGTGCCCCACACCACGGTCAAGGGGGAGGGATGGATGAGCACCGGAGGCGTGAATCGTGCTTCGTGTCTGCGTCGCTCCTCGATGTAGCGGGCAAGGCGGGCCATCAGGCGGTGTCCCCCCTGATGGGAGATCATCTGCCAGGTGGCCTCGAGGTCGTCGCTGGGCGGGTGATGACCTGGTGCATAGGTGGCGACCACACCAGCCAGAACCGACTCCCGGGTCAGTAGGTCGTCGCCCAGCCGTTCGTCGGGCAGGGCCTCGAGCATCTGCTGGCCGGCGCTGAGCACGACCAGATCCATGAAGAGCGTGCCGTTGGTCAGGATCCGATCGGTGACCTCGACCGGCCAGGAACCGTCGATCTGGCGGGCCAGGAGTTCGCCCCCCACCGTGTCACCGATGTCATGGGTGAGCAGTCCGAGCCGATCGATCCCCAAGTCTGTGACCAGCGCTTGGGCGACATCAGCCTGGCCGACGAGTGAGTAGGGCCGATCAGGTTTGGCCGAGAGACCGAAGCCGGGATAGTCGAAGAGCACCACGCGGCGAGTGCGAGACAGCGCATCGATCACCCGGTGAAAGTCGAATGAGGAGGTCGGAAATCCGTGGAGGACGAGGAGTGGGGGCAGGATCTCCTCGTCTGCGCGGTGGTCGCCCTGGGCGGGTAGATCCACGACGAAGACCTCGTCACCCAAGATCGTGCGGTGGTGGCCCCGCTCCCGCCAGGCCTCAGCCTGTTGGTTCATCCGAGCAGGCGGGTCCGGAAGAGTTCGAGCACCTGATCGAGAGCGTCTCTCGTTGGTGTTCCCGGTCGATCGTCGAGGTGCTCGGTGAGCACCGAGTGGGCCATTTTCGGGTGCCCATGGGGGTTGCCCGGTGAGGAGTCGAGCTCTACCCCCACGAAACCGTCACCGAGGAGTTCGCGCAAGGTGGCGAAGCGCTCACCGGGCGATGACCGATCGCCCGTGAAACGCAGCCCGAGCACGCACACCCCAGAGGCCACCCGCTCTACCACCCGGGATACATCGGCATCGCTGATCCCAAGGGCCGCCTTACGCTCGCCGCCGAGAGGGAAGGGAAGCGATGGCTGGCTGAGCACCGGAGCGATGACGGTGTCGTCCACCATCATGGCCAGAGCGAATCCCCCGGTCAGGCACATACCCACGGCCCCTACGCCTGGGCCCCCACATCGCTCATGTTCGGCCCGGGCCAGGGCTCGGAGCCACGTGGTGATGGGGCTGGCCTGGCCGAGAGCCAGCACGGTGAACTCCTTGGACACGCATGCCTTGGCCAGTGAGGTGGCGGCATACCCCGCACTTGGCGCCCGTCCGTCGTCACCGAACATGCTGGGCATGACCGCCGTGCACCCGATATCCGCCACCATTCGTGCGAATCGGGCCACGTTGGGGGTGATTCCGGGGATCTCGCTCATGATGATGACCGCCGGGCCGGTGCCCAGGCGATAGATGGTGCGTGTCGTGCCCTCGGCCTCGAACGTGGTGCGCTCGAAACCCTCGAGGACCTCGGTGGGAGTGGGTGCGCTCATGCCACGACGCTACCCCTGTAGGTCTCCTTCAGCGCGGGTGGTTTCCCGACCGCCCTCTGTCCGAGGTCACCGGTGGATCAGGCCAACCCCAACTCGACGACCAGGGGCCTATGGTCCGATCCTGTCGCGGTGATCACCTGGGCCGAGAGCACCTGGAGGGCAGGGGTGACCAGGATGTGGTCGGGCTGGCTGTGGGGACGGTGCGCCGGCCAGGTGCGGCCGATCACGGCCCGTCGCCATCCAGGAAGGAGTGCCTCGACGGGTGGCCCCCACAGATTCATATCGCCCGCCACCACGGCCGGAGTGTCGCGAGGCGGCAGCATCCGGGCCAACCGCCGGAACTGGGGCACGGAGGGGTGGGTGATGTGGGCCATGTGGACACCGTGGATGACAACGTGGCGACCGCCGACCACCGTCGTGGTGCGCACCGCCGACCGTGTCACCGGATCACGACCGGCCTTGCCCAGCGCCAGGACGTCCGCTGGTGTGCACGGGACTCGGGCCAGTATGGCGATACCCCAGCTCCCCGGCTCGGGTTGGCGAGCCCGGGATCCAGCAGGAACGCGCCACCGTTCGCCATCGACCTGGAACGTCTTGCGGACCTGGCTGACCGCAGGACCCCAGCGCTTCGATCTGGGGTCGTACGGCTCGTAGAGGCGCGCGTGGGCCAGACTGGACTCGCCGACCACGTGGTAGCCGAGCCGATCGGCCACGGTCCTCGCCGTCGCCGGCCGCCCGTCGTCGTCTGGGGTCCACGCCTCTTGGAGGATCAGGACATCGGCGTCGAGGTCGGCGCATTCGCTCACCAGATCGAAGGGCCGGCCCCAACCGTCCACCCCCATATGGACGTTGAAGGTGGCCAGCCGCAGTGCGTCGATCCGGTCAGGATCCCGGGTGGCAGAAGTCATGGTGGAGTACCGGTCGGTCAGTTCCGACCGAGGGCATCGGCCGCGGCTCGGAGTTGGTCACGCATCGAGGGCTCGGCGATGTCGGCGAGCGCCTGTGCCCGCTCTCTCACGGTGCGGCCTCGGAGATGGGCGCTGCCGTGCTCGGTCACGATCATCCCGGTGTGGTGGCGCGGGGTCGAGACGATGGTGCCGGGCGGATGCTGGGCCACGATCCGTGACCGCACCTCACCCCCGACCGTCGCCGTGGAGCGGAGGCAGATCAGCGAATGATCGTCGAGGTCCATCTCCGCACCCGCTACGAAGTCCTCGTGTCCGCCCACGCCGGAGATCTGGCGGCCATCGATGCTGTCGGCCACGACCTGACCGTAGAGGTCGACACTGAGGGCACCGTTGATCGACACGAACTTCTGGTTGAGGGCGATGATCGACGGTTCGTTGATGACATGGACAGGCAGAAAGGCAACCTCTCGGTTGCCATCGAGCCACCGATAGAGCTCGGGTGAGCCGAGGGCGAACGTCGTCACCGACACGCCGTCGAATAGGCCTTTGGCGGCATTGGTCACCTTGCCAGCTTCGTGGAGAAGCATGACGCCGTCGGAGAGCATCTCCGAGTGCACCCCGTAACCACCGCCCGTGCCTTCAGCCAACTGGCTCGCCACCATGTCCGGAATGGCACCGATCCCGAACTGCAGGGTGGAACCCTCGACGACGTGCTCCCTGGCATGGGCGGCAATGGCTCGATCGATGTCGTCGGGCTCGGCTTTGGGCAAGGGAAATGGGGAGCCGTCCGTCTCGACTAGGACGTCGACGATGTCGAGCGGAATGGTGTTGTCATACAGCGGTGCCACCGTCGCCGTGCGAGGCATGTTCGGGCTTACCTCGACGATGAGCAGGCGATCAGGGTCGCGTCCGGCCGCCACAAGTTCGTCGTAGGTGGCCCCGACGTGGAGTGACAGGTTGATCCTGCCGTCCGTGCCGGGTGGCGCGGCGAGCACGGTCATGACCCGAGGGGCGAAGCGCCGGAGGATCGGAGCGAACTGGCGGAATCCCCCCGGGACGAGTTCGACGTCGGCTCCTTGGGCGAGGAACAGTCGTTCTGCCGGGCCGAAGAAGCCACAACGGTAATGAACTCCTGGATGAGCAAGGACGGGGTAGACCCCAAGGAGCAGTGCTCCGGCCAGGGTGAGGTCCTCCCAGTCGTCGCGAGCGCCCATGGCGGTGAGCAGGGCGTCGGGGTTGGCGGGGCCGAGGCCGAAGGCCACCGTGTCCACGGGGCGGATCAGTGCCACCGCCTCCTCGGGGGTGCAGATCCTGGGTGCCATGGCCCCAGTGTGGCACCGGCACCGGTCGGTCGCCTGACGCGGGCGGCCCTCGGGAATGGGAGCATGTCGCCATGAAGTTCGACACGAGGCTCGACGGACTGGCCGATGCACCCGCCGAGGCGCGCCGGCTTGCCGCACTCGGCCTCGATGGTGTCTTTACCTTCGAGGGTCCTCACGACGTCTTTGCGCCTCTGGTGCTGGCCACGTCGGCGGGAACGTCGCTTGATCTGGCCACCAACGTGGCCATTGCTTTCCCCCGGAACCCGGTGCAGCTCGCCCACCAGGCGTGGGACCTCCAGCTGCTCAGTCAGGGCCGCTTCACCCTCGGTCTGGGTTCACAGATCCGGGCGCAGGTGGAGAAGCGCTACGGGGTGGACTTTGATCGTCCGATCGATCGCATGCGGGAGTGGATCGGCGCTCTGCGGGCCATTTTTGCAACATGGGAGACCGGCGACCGGCTCGACTTTCGAGGCGAATTCACCTCCCATACCCTGATGCCGCCGACGTTCAATCCCGGACCACACCCCTTCGGACTCCCGGCCATCGCCCTGGGCGGCCTCGGTCCCCGGATGGTCTCGCTGGCCGCAGAGGTAGCGGATGGACTCTTGGTCATGCCCTTCAACACGGCCGCCCACTTCCGCCAGCGCACCTTGGCTGCCATGGCCGAGGGTTTGGCTCGTGGAGGCCGGGAGAGGGAAGACCTGACGGTGACCGGTGAGGTCATCATCTCCTGTGGACGCACGTCGGAAGAGCTTGAAGCGGCACGAACAGGAGCACGGTGGCTGCTGTCCTTCTATGCCTCGACACCCGCCTATCGGCCGGTCCTCGAGGTTGAAGGCTGGGAGGACCTCCAGCCTGAGCTCAACGCCCTCTCCAAGGCCGGCCGGTGGGCAGAGATGCCCGGACTGATCGACGATGCGATGGTCGATGCACTCACGGCTTCAGGATCGCCCTCGCAAGCCGCCGCTGACATCGTGAGGCGCTTTGGCGGGCAGGTCGACCGGGTGGCGTTCTACGCGGCAGCACTCGTGCCCGAGGAGACAGTGGGTGAACTGGTCGACGAACTTCACCACGCCGCGGCCGACAGCCCTTCCGCCACTGCCGGCGATCCTTCTGCATCGATCCCAACATCAGGTTCCCCCAAGGAGATCCCGTGACCGACGCCCCGCCTCCCACCTACGACGAGTTCTCGATGTTCCACGAGAACGCCGAGGAAGCCGGCCTCCCCTGGGACGGCCCCCCAGTGGTCCGGCGAGAGTCCCTTGAGGTTGCGCCAGGACGCAAGGTGAGCGCCTTGGTGTGGGGTGAGGGTCCTCCTGAACTCGTCCTCGTGCATGGCGGTGGTCAGAATGCCCACACCTGGGACACCGTGGCGCTCGCCCTGCACAGGCCATTGGTCGCTCTCGATCTGCCCGGGCACGGGCACTCCGATTGGCCCGGTGCTTCCCAGTCACTCGATCCGAGAGCCATGGCCGACGATGTCGCCCACGTGGTGACCGCGCTGGCCCCGTCGGCCCGCGCGGTGGTCGGCATGTCGCTGGGTGGTGCGACGTCCCTGGTCATGGCCGAACGCCACAGGGATCTGGTGGCGAGATTGCTGCTGGTGGACATCACCCCCGGGGTGAATGGCGACAAGACGACGGACATCGCCGCCTTCCTCTCGGGACCCGAGACCTTCGCCACCTTCGACGAGATCCTGGAGCGGACCATCGCCTTCAATCCGACCCGCTCGCGTGCATCGCTGCGGCGAGGTGTCCTGCACAACTCCGTGCAGCTGCCTGATGGAACGTGGACCTGGCGTCACCAGGTGGGCCGGCCGGCACCGGCCACTGGCCTGCACGTCGATCGTCCGGAGATGTCCTCGCTGTGGGACGTCCTCGAGGGCCTCCCGATGCCCGTCCTGCTGGCTCGAGGAAGTCGGTCACCGGTGGTCGACGACCTGGACGAGGCGGAGTTCCGCCGCCGCCGACCGAACGATCAGGTGGTGGTGGTCGAGGATGCGGGACACAGCATCCAGGGAGATCAGCCCCTGATCTTGGCCAGGCTCATCGAGGAGTTCGCCGACCAGCCCTAAGCCACGACCGACAAGCCGTCTGCGGGTGGTGCGACAGGAGAGCGCCTCAGGCGCTCATGGGCGATGGCTGCGTCGCCTGGGCTCCACCATCGAGGTCGATCCGAAATCCGACTCCTCGGATGGTGATGATGAAGCGTGGTTCGGTCGGATCTGGTTCGACTTTGGACCGCAGCCGGTGGATATGGGTGTCGAGGGTCCGGCTGTCCAGCAAGTACTGATCGGGCCAGAGGAGATCGAGTAGCTCCGTGCGGCTGCGCATTCGGCCAGCCGGTGTCAACAGGGTGGCAAGGAGGTCGAACTCCTTGCGAGAGAGGCGCACAGGGTCGCCGTCAGAGAGGACCTCGCGCCGCTGCAGGTCGACGGTCGTTGCCCCGACCCGGATGACATCGGGACCATTGACCTCATCCTGGCCTGATGGGCCCACCAGCGGAGAAGCAACGACAGGAACCACTGGGGCCGCACGGCGCAGGATGGCGTGCATCCGGGCCACCAACTCCCGCAGCCGGAAGGGCTTGGTCACGTAGCCGGCAGCGCCCAGTTCGAGGCCCAGCACGATGTCGAGCTCGGAATCGACAGCGCTGACCACCACCACGGGAACCGACGAGACGGCGCGGATCTGACGACACACGTCGATGCCGTGCATGTCGGGAAGCAACATGTCCAAGAGCACGATGTCCGGCTGTACCTCGGCGAGGAGGCTGAGGCCCGTGCCGCCGTCTTCGGCCACGACAACACGGAATCCTTCGAGACGAAGCCCCACGGAGAGTGCCTCTCGATAGGACTCCTCGTCTTCGATGACCAGCACAGTGAAGCCATCGTGCATAGCGCTCATGGACCGACCTCCGGAGTGCACCCTACGGAGGCGAGGTGAACGCAGGGCCATCGCCGGGCAACCTACGGGTGATTCTTCAGTGAATCGGGGGTGCGTCAGCCGCACGGGTTCAGATGACGCCACCCACCAGGATGCCTAGGGCGGCGGCTCCGAGGCCGCACGTCACGGACAGACCGACGTTGGCCAGGGCTGGCCGCCACTCGCCTCGCTGGAGGAACGCCGTGGTGTCGACGGCAAAAGTGGAGAACGTGGTGTAGGCACCCAAAAGACCGATCCCGAAGACCACAGGGATCGACGGCCCCGTCAGGTGATGCTCACCAGCCCCGATCACAAGCCCCAAGGCGAAGGAGCCGGACACGTTGATAACAAAGGTTCCCCATGGGAAGTGGGGTCCGAGCCGAGCCCGCACCATCCGGTCCACCGCAAAACGTAGGAGCGCGCCGGCGGCACCAGCCAACGTCACCGCGAAGACGAGCATCACCGACCCCCGGGCGCGTCGTCGAGTGCATCAGGATCAACGATGTCGGGACCGGTCGTTGCTGCCCCACCTCGAAGATGACCAATGCCAGCACCACCAGCGGCAGCCAAGAGACCGGTGGCCACAGTGATGCCCAGGTAGGTAACTGCGATACCGAACCGCTGGCGCGCCAATCCTTGGTCGACCTCCAAAACCAGGGTCGAGAACGTGGTGAATCCACCACAGAAGCCGATGGCGGCAAAGGGCCGCAGAAGCCGCTTGCTCGGGGATCGACCGGCGGTTCGGGTGAGGAGGAAGCCGAGGAGGAACGACCCGATGGTGTTGACCACGAACGTCGCCAACGGGATCCCATTCGCCAATGGCACAAGGACACGGCCGACGGCGAAGCGGGCCAAGGTGCCAAGCGCGCCGCCAAGGCCGATGGCGATGAGCGCTGCGAACTCGAGAGGCTGGGGCGGGGTGCCATGGGGACTGCTCCCGTGTGGGTCGGGCACCGATGCTCCTTCGGATGGCTGGCCCGGAGATTCTACGGGCCCCGGCCACCAACAGGCTGATGTCACGCCCTAGGGGCCGGTCCGGCTCACCGATGCGACCACAGTGGGGGAGGGCATGGCTGGTCGGCGTCCGGACGGGCCCCTAGGGGGTGATGCGATAGCCGATTCCTCGGACGGTGATGATGCTCGGTGGTGCCCCCGGAACGACGTCGAGCTTGCGACGCAGGCGCTTCATGTGGGTATCGAGGGTCCGACTGCCGTCCCCGGTGCGCTCCTTCCAGACCGAGTGCATGCAGTCGGACCGGGTGACGACACGCCCTTGTGCAGCGAGCAGAAGTCCGAGGAGTTCGAACTCTTTGTGGGACAGCGACAGCAGATGACCGTTCGAACTCGCCAGTCGTCGGGCGGGATCGATGCTCACGTTCCCGTAGGTGATGGATCCTCGAGACGGCGCTCCACTAGGAGACTCGATGGGGAGGCGTGAGGGCGTGGAGGTCCGGCGCAGCACGGCTCGGATCCGAGCCGTGAGCTCTCGAGGCCGGACAGGCTTGGTCATGTGGTCAACAGCACCTGCATCGAGGGCGGGCACGGCATCGAAGTCGACGGCTCCAGGTGACACCAGGATGATCGGCGTCTCTGCGGCCATCTGTGCGACCCGGTCGAAGAGGTCGAGCCCTGCGGTCCCACCCAGTTCGATGTCGAGCACGATCAGTGAGGGCTGGGCCGACACCACCAACTCCGCACATTCTTGGGGAGTGGCGGCCGTCACGACGGTGAACCCCTCGATGGAGAGGTCGGCCGAGAGTGACCGCAGGACGAGATGGTCATCGTCAGCCACAAGAACGACCGGCGTGGCATCAGGTGGTGCGCCCGGGAGCGCACCTCCGTCGAGGACCAGGGTCAACGGTCTGGGCTCTCTCGGACACACGACGGGGCCTGCCGCTGCAGCAGGCCCCGGTGCGTGTCGGTCAGTGCATGTGTGGTTGCCGTGAGAGGCAGTGGGGTCCAGCACCCCGGACGGTGTCCCCAGACGGCATGGGTGCTGGTGCAATCAGCCGCAACCAACCGCTCGTCTCGGAGCGAGGCGGGGCAGGTGGCGTGGGGGTGGGTGGCCATCGCCGGCCACGGTAGGGAAGCAAGTTGAATGCGGTGTCACCACTTCGTTACCCGTTGGTGATCATCCGGGGAACACTTGATGGCCACCACCGGTGGTCACCAGGAAGCGGAGGGTGCTGATCACGCGCCTCACATCACGCATGGTGAGCCTGATGTCGGCCAGGAATGTCGGTCAGCGGGCCGACGCCGCTGGCGATTCTGAAGCGCCAGCAGTGAGCGCTCGCCACAGGGCCCAGTAGGTGGGGTAGGTGATTCCCTCGGTCACGTAGCCGGCCTCGACCAGTTCCGCATGGAACCGGGGGAGGTTGCGCCAGGGCACCCCCATGTCGACATGGTGGGCCAAATGCCATCCCGTGTTGTAGGGAACGAAGCAGAACCGGGCAATCCAGTGCTGGGTGACGTTGTGACTCGTCACCCGTCGGTCTGCACTTGCCTCGAGACCACCATGCTCGGCGATGGCCCTCAGGCGGTTGAGTACTCGCCACGACGTCATCCACGGCAGCCACCACAGAAGGGGATAGATCCACCAGTCACCAGTTGCCGCCCACATGACAGCCCAGAGAGCAACTTGGACGCCGATGATGGACAGCCCCACCGGCCGAAAGGCGTCGACGCGCAACGACCGGAAGAGCGGGGTGAAGTTCTTCCAACCGGAGATGCCGACCGCATCACGAACGAGGCGCCGTGCGAGGTCCCGTCGGCCGCAGGGGTAGCCGCCGTAGAAGGCGATGTCAGGCTCGTTGGGTCCGAACTCTTCACGGTGGTGAGCGAAGTGACCCCTGCGGTAGATGCCGATGGGCACCCAGGCGGGATAGGCGACCAGCCACGTGCCCACCCAGTCGTTCACCCGTTTGTTGGTGAAGAGGAGCTTGTGGGCAGCCTCGTGCATGAGGATGGCGAAGCGTGGGTACATCGTGCTCATGAGGAGAAAGGCGACGACGTAGGCCCACCATTGGCCGATCCAGGATGCGCCCCCGATGATGAGGGCGACCCAGAGCCACACCGAGATCACTGTGATGGCATTGCGGACGTCATGGATGCGCCGCAACTCGCCGCGCAAGGAGGGCCGAGCCATGCCGTTGGCCAAGAGACGATCCGTGGGCAGGACGGACGGCCGAACTGACGCTGGGGTGACCATCGTTGGGGCCATCACCCGATGTTACGTTGCTATGACGAGTGAAGCAATACTGTAATGCCACAGGCCCCCGTTCCCTAGCAACCAAAAGTCGAGCACATGGAAGTACAGCCACCGAAATCACCCGGCCTCGTTGTCCCGCCCCGACCGTCCCGGACTCGAGCGAACGGTGCCGGAGCCGAACCGCTGGGTCGACCGCTGACAGCCCGATCCGTGTTGGTCAGCGCACTTTTGGGTGAAGACCCCCCCGCACTTCCGGTGGCCCATCTCGTGGCGTTGGCCGGCCTCTTCGACATCACGCCCAACCGGGCCAGGGTGGCACTTTCGAGAATGGTGGCCTCAGGCGAGGCGGTCAACGATGGCCGTGGTCTCTACCGGCTGCACGGACGTCTTGCGGAGCGGCGCCTCCGCCAGGAAGCAAGCCTGCGGGCCGAGATGAGCCCCTGGGACGGATCGTGGACGATGGCGATCGTCACCGCTCCGGCCAGTCCAGCTGAGCACCGAGCGGCCCGACGGCGTCGACTGGTCTCGGCACGCCTGGCCGAACAGCGTGCAGGTGTCTGGATACGCCCAGCCAACCTGGCGGACACCCGTGCACTGGCCAACGACCCGGACTTGGTCCTGTGGACGGCGGTACCCGAAGGCGATCCCGCTGAGTTGGTGGCGAACCTCTGGGACCTCGAGGGATGGGCGAGCCGTGCTCGCCAGCTGGGTGACTTCCTTGCCGCTCGTCCGACAACGGGTCCTCATGATCTCGCACCAGGGTTCGAGCTCTCGGCGGCCGTTCTCCGTCATCTCCAGGCTGACCCGCTGCTTCCCGACGAGATGACTCCTGAACACTGGCCTGGCTGGGCACTGCGCTCCACCTACGCCCGCTGGGACGCCGAGTACCGAGAGGTTCTTCGCACCTGGGGTCGGTCGGTCCGCCCGACCTAGGATCGAATCGAAGGGTCCGGAGCCGAGTCGGGAACAGATTCCGTTAGAGCCAGAATCCGTGAGAGCCAGAATCCGTTAGAGCCAGAATCCGTTAGAGGAGGCGTCATGGCGACCGGGGAGCATGAGAGTTCTGAGCACAACGGCCGTGGCTCGGGCGACGGGACGTTGACCGGGCGCGTGGCCGTCATCACCGGAGGCGCACGCGGCCAAGGGCGGAGCCACGCCATTGCCTTGGCCAGGGCCGGAGCGGACGTCGCCGTGTGCGACCTGTGCGAGGACCTTCTCAGTGCCACCTATCCCATGGCCACCGCCGACGATCTGGCCGAAACGGTCCGATTGGTCGAGGCCGAAGGTCGGCGCTGTATGAGTGCTCAGGTCGATGTGCGCGATCTAGCTGCCCTGACGGCCTTCGTCGACGACGTTGTTCTGGCCCTCGGTTCGGTGGACATCGTTGTCGCCAATGCCGGTATCTCCACCTTGGGATCGGTCTTCGCCGGGGGCGCCGAGGTGTGGGACGAGACGATCGGGGTCAACCTGACCGGGGTGTTCAACACGGTGAGTGCCGCTGCTCGGCATCTGGTTGCGGGTCGATGGGGCCGGGTGATCACCGTCTCGTCGATGATGGGCCGTTCGGCCAACCCGATGATCTCGGCCTATGCCGCCTCCAAGTGGGGGGTGATCGGCCTGACCAAGTCACTGGCCCATGAGTTCGCGGCTCATGGCGTCACCGTGAACGCCGTCGCTCCGGGCAACGTGTCGACCGACATGGTGCACAACGAGGCGCTCTATCGGCTGATGCGCCCCGAACTCGATGCTCCCACTGCCGAGGATGTGGCTGGTCCCATGGCCGCGCTCCACGTCCAGCCCGTTCCCTGGCTGGAGCCTGAGGAGATCTCGGCCGCCGTGCTCTTCCTCTGTTCCGACGGAGCCCGCCACATCACCGGCACGGTGATCGACGTAGATGCCGGGGCGTCAGCCCGATTTACTGCCTGAGGGTCACCGATGTCTGGTTCGCCGCCAGCCCAACAGGCTCGGTGGCTACTGGCGGGCCATACCCTCGCGAGCGGCTGATTCGGCGGTCGAGGGGGAGGACTTTCGAGTGACGTCGACGACCACTTTGTGCAGGGTGCCCTCGAAGGCGAACGGCGCCTCATACCGGGGACTGACCGGGCTACCCCGGTCGAGGCCGACGCTGGCCCCCACGCTCGAGATGATGTTCATGGCCAGCGGCGTCGTGCACTCGCCCACCGCCAGGTCATCGATGAGCAGTCGGATTCGACCACCGGCTCCCTCGCGACGGAACTGCACGGTCACTTCAGACGCTCCCTCGGGGACCGAGACCTCGGACTCAAGGACAGTGTGGTCGTTGAAGCAGTTGTAGTCGAGCACCAGCAGGTTGTCCTGCACGAAGAAGCTGATGCCGGAGTTCTCGGTTCCGGTGGCGAACAGCACGCCACCTGCACCGGCGGGCCGGTCGATGACGGCAGTCATGTCGAACCCCCGGCCGCCCATGGACGGCGCCACCTGAGCCGGCATGGCGGACATGGGCGGGAAGTACTCGTAATGGCGCGACTCGGGGTGTGGAGAACGATCGCGGTAGCGGGTGAAGAACAGCTCGATGGAACGGTCATCGAGGGGCAGCACCCCCTGGTCCTCGGCCTCTTCCCACCAGCGCTCGATGAGGCCGGCCAGACGCTCGGGCTCGTCGGCGGCTAGGTCGTGGCACTCGGAGCGGTCGGTTTCGAGGTGATAGAGCTCCCACACATCATCGTCGAAAGACGTGCCCCCAAGGTGTCTGGTGACCGCCTTCCATCCGTCGTCGATGATGGCCCGGTGGCCGAACATCTCGTAGTACTGAGCGCCCTTGGCGGTCGGCGCATCAGGTGATTCGAACGTGTAGGCCATCGAGGTTCCGGTGACGGGAAGCTGCGAGTAGCCCCGGTAGACCTCGGGCACCTCGACACCCAGCACCTCGTAGATCGTGGGCACGATGTCGTTGACATGATGGAACTGGTCGCGCACACCTCCGGCATCGGAGATCCGTGATGGCCAGTGGACGATGAGGGGTACGTGGACCCCACCCTCGTGGGTGTTCTGCTTGTACCACTTGAAAGGGGTGTTGCCAGCTTGGGCCCATCCCCAGGGGTAGTTGGCGTGGCTGTGGGGCCCGCCGATGTCATCGATGCGCTCAACGGCCTCGTCTGGGGTCTCGACGATCATGTTGAAGTACTTCATCTCGTGCATGACCCCGAACGGTCCGCCTTCTTGGCTGGCGCCGTTGTCGGACAGCAGGACCACGATGGTGTTGTCGAGTCGGCCGAGCCGGTCGAGTTCGTCGATGAGACGTCCGATCTGATCGTCGGTGTGCTCGAGGAAGGCGGCGAACGTTTCCTGCAGGCGGGCAGCCAGGCGACGCTGGTTCTCCGGGAGGGTGTCCCATGCATCGACGCCTGGATTGCGAGGAGCGAGTTCGGTGTCTGCTGGCAGGAGGCCAAGTGACTTCTGCTGGGCAAACCAACGTTCGCGTGCCACGTCCCAGCCCTCGTCGAACTTGCCGCGCCACCGTTCGAGGTACTCGTCGGGAGCCTGATGGGGGGCGTGCATGGCCCCGAAGGCCAGGTAGGTGAAGAAGGGCCGATCAGGCCGGATGGACACGGAGTCGTGAATAAAGGTGATGGCGTGGTCGACCAGGTCTTCGCTCAGGTGGTAGCCCTCAGCTGGCGTCTTCGAGGGCTCGACCTGGTGGTTGTCGTAGACGAGGTCAGGTGAGAACTGGTCGGTCTCTCCTTCGAGAAATCCGTAGTAGCGGTCGAATCCGCGTTGGAGGGGCCACTGATCGTAGGGACCGGCGGCGGAGGCGTTCTCCATGGCACACAGGTGCCACTTGCCGACGGCAAAGGTGGCATAGCCCTCATCGCGGAGAACCTCGGCCATGGTGGTGGCGTGGTTGGTGATGTGGCCGCGCATGTGCGGGTAGCCGCTATCGAAGTTGGAGATGGCTCGCATGCCCACGGTGTGGTGGTTGCGGCCGGTCAAGAGTGCAGCTCGCGTCGGTGAGCAGAGGGGCGTGACGTGGAAGTTCGAATACCGCAGCCCCCGCTCGGCCAGGGCATCGATGTTCGGGGTGGCGAGGTCGGAACCGAAGCATCCGAAGTGGGAGAAGCCGGTGTCGTCGAGCAAGATGACGACGACATTCGGTGCATCCTCGCCGGGATGGGCGGGCACGGGCCACGAAGGTTGTGATTCAGCCTGGGTGCGGGCGATAACGCCGTCGAAGGGTTCGAACTGCTGCATGGGTGTCCTCGGATCACTCGTTCTCCGGCCGGCGCCGTGAACTTCTGTCACGTGGGCTGACGATAGACAGCGGACTCTCCCATGTCCACCAGCCAGCCTGATCTACCAGCCAATCCTGTCCGCCAAGAGCGGTCCGAGCGGCCCTTCGAAGAATCCAGGAGATGTATCCCGTCGACCGGCGACGGTTCCGGGCTCAGCGGCCGGCGAACTCGGTGGTCCAGGCCAGGATCAACGCCGCAGCGGCAAGTAGCAGAGAGGCTGCGCCGAGCAGGCGGACGGTGATGTCCGGGGCGACCCACAGGGCCGCGATGCCGAGGCCCACGACGCACAGAGAAGCGGCCCGAGCACAGAGGCGGGCAGACCGGCCTGCACGGCCGACAGCGGTGCGGCGGGTCAGGAAGAAGGTGGCTGGAGTCACCAGGACCACGTAGAGGACCATGGTCGGGCGCGGTGCATCGAGTCTGATCAGGTCGAGCCAGCGGTAGCCCTCCAAGATGGCCACTGTGGCCAGCACGATGAGTCCGGCCGCCGCCGCTCCTGCCCCGGACCTGTCCACGTCAGCTTGGAGGTGGTCGGCGGACACCCGGGTTGCTTGAGCCGTTGCTCGTCCAGTCGTCTCGATGTCCACCAGCGTCGACTCATAGGGTGGGAGGACCGCGGGATGGTCGAGTGGGCGTACCGGCATAGTGACAACGCTAGACGCACGATGTAGCGAGTTGGTGGTTCGTCGAACGCACTCAGTGGACTCGTCATCACCCAGCGGATCGATCGGGTGGAAACGGTGGCGCGTCTGGCACGATAGGGGCGTGATGGACATCGTGCCGCCCGCCATCGGGGCGCGTCGGAGGAGTCGGTTCGAGCTGCAGGAGATCCTGCTGACAGCCGGTCGCGACCTGCTGGTCGAGGACGGCCTGTCCCTCGGGGCTGGTGGCCTCACCTTCAAGCGCGTCTTTGACGCGTTGGAGGCGACCCACGGAGTTCGCCTCACCAACGCATCGGTCATCAGGCGCGTGTGGGAGAACCAAGCTGAGTTCCAAGCCGACGTCTTGGTGCACCTGGCCGAGTCGGCCGATATGTCAGGAGAGGTCGCGGCAACGCTCGACGTCCTGATGCCCATGTCTGGCGATTTCGATCTCTGGTCGTCCGAGGGACGGCTGCGAGCCATGCAGGATCTGGCCCGGGTGGGGGGCGAGGTGAGTATCCGTAGTCGCGTGGCGACTCGTGAGTGGTCTTTGTGGATGGGCGTGTGGGTCTTGTCAGTCACCGGCACACGTGACGGCCCGAGATCCGTGGTCCACGACGCTCTGCTCGAGGGACTTGAGCACGTGGCTGATCTGTGGGATCAGATCTACGAGGTGATCATGGTCAATCTCGGCTTTCGGTTGCGCAGCGGATTCACCATGCGCCAGTTCACCGTCTCATCGGCCACGCTCGTCGAAGGGATGACCGCTCGCCAGGGCGGGAGTCAAGAGGTGGACCTGATCCCACTGCCGACCGGTCCTGAGGGTGCGGTCGAGGAGTGGACGTTGTTTGGCATCGCGCTCGATGCCCTCGGTAAGCAGTTCTTCGAACTCGATCCGCTGTGGACGCCACCCCCGAGGCCCGCCTGACTAGCGGTCCGAACTCGCCGAGCTCGGTGCACCTGGCGGTGGCACCCTGGTTGATCTGATGGTCTTGCGGCAACTGTGGGGTGCGACCTGATGTCGCGCACTTGGTTTGGTCCTCTGCGAAGGCGCTGAGACCATGGGCACATGGAGCCATCCCCGCTGCGGCGTCGTCGTAGCCGCGCCGAGCTCCGGTCGATGTTGATCGCCGCTGGATCGTCCATCTTGATCGAGGAAGGACTGACCAACGGTGTTGGCGACCTCACGCTGACGCAGGCCTATGAACGGTTGGCGGAGCGGCATGGGATCCGGGTCACCAACGCCTCGGTCATAGGTCGCATCTGGGCAGGTGTGGCCGAGTACCGCATCGATGTGTTGGTGGCCGTCGCTTCGTCGATCGACCTGGCGAAGGTGGCAGACCAGACCAAAGAGGCGCTTGCGCCGGCGCTGGCCTCGTTGGACACCTCGACGCCCGAGTCTCGTCTTGCTGGACTTGCCGAGGTCTCCCGCCTGGGCGGTCGTGCTGCAGTCGACGCCATCGTCAGCTCACCCGACCATGCTCTCTGGATCGGGATCTGGGTGTTGGGACTCAGCGGCGCCGGTGCGGAGGTCGCCACGAGTCATGAGCGGGTCCGTCAGGTCCTGGTAGCCGGTGCCGATGCCGCCATCGACGGGTGGGAGGAGCTCGTCTCCTGGGCTGCTGAGTTTGTCGGGATTCGTCCACGGACGCCCTACAACTTCCGGCAGTTCGCGCTGGCGGTGAGTTCGCTCATCGAAGGCGCTCTGCTGTTTCGACCACCCGTGGCCCCAGGGCAATCGAACCGCAGCACGGCCCTGTCACCCATCAGCCAAGGCGTCTACGCCCTGGTAGCGCACTTCTTCGAACTCGACCCGGCGTGGCGGCCCGGCTGACCCTGCACGGCGCACGAGGGCTGGGGCGGTCACAATGGGGGAAGAGGCGGCAGTTGGGTCCGTTGGCGGAGCCGTGCACGTAGGAGCGCGCCTGTCAGCCCCGAGGCGAAGGAGGACGGATGCCCGTAGCGCACCAGGTCGGTGATCGCTTCGACCTCGTCTGCATCGGTGACGTCAGCGTCGATCTCTACTTGACCCTCGCTCTCGATCAGGTCAGCGTCGACCGGGATGTGACCGGACAGCATCTGGTACTCCCCTTTGGGGCCAAGGTTCCCAGTGAGGTCTCTGCCACCGTCCCGGCTGGAGGCAACGCAGCCAACGCGTCCATCGCCTGCGCTCGACTTGGGCTTCGGGTGGCGCTGGCCGCCTATCTCGGGGCGGATGCCGTTGGCCGTGAGGCAGTGATCGCCCTGCAGGCAGAAGGAGTGGATCCGGCGCTGACCCGTCTGGATGATCGGGTGCCGACCAACCGAAACGTCATCCTTCGGGTCGGCCACGAGCGGACCATCTTGGTCAACCACGAGCCTCATGAGTACCACTGGCCCTATCTTCGGCCGTCGGAGATACCTGCGTGGATCTATCTCTCATCAGTTGGCCGTGCTGCCCGCCGCTATGAAGACGAGATCGCCGACTGGCTCGAAGCCCGGCCAGAGGTGTCGTTAGCCTTCGCCCCGGGCAGCCTCCAGGTGGCGCGAGGTGTCACCGAACTCGCGCGCCTCTACCGGCGCGCCTCTGTCGTCGTGTGCAACCGTGAAGAGGCAGCCGCAATCACGGGACGCTCGCCCTCGGACGAACCGGCGGCACTCCTCGAGGCCATGCTGGCTTTGGGACCAGATCAGGTGGTGGTGACCGATGCCTCGGCTGGGGCGTATGGGGCCACGGCTGATCGAATGATGCACGTCCCCGTGTTTCCGGACCATGCACCGGTGGTGGACCGGACCGGTGCTGGTGATGCCTTTACCGGGACCCTTGTCGCTGGCCTGGTGGCCGGCAGGAGTTTGGACGAGGCGATGTTGCGAGCTCCGGTCAACGCCATGTCGGTTGTGCAGTCCATGGGGACCCAAGCGGGTCTGCTTCGAGCAGACGAACTCGAAGTCCTGCTGGCCGATGCAGCACCGAGCTATGGCCTGCGGCCCCTGACCTGACCAACTGCCGACCTGACCAGCCGCCGACCTGACCAGCCGTGTCGATCCGCTACGGTCGGCCAGCCATGGCCCGTCCGCTCTTCCTCCTGCTTCCACCATCGGAAGGCAAGGCAGCCGGGGGCCGACCTGAGGGCCGACCGGGCTCCTTCGACGAGGCCCTCGGAGCGTTGCGAGCCCACGTTGTGGCCGAGCTGACCCGGGTGTTGCGGACCAAGGACGTCGCTAAGCGTTCAGCCATCCTTGGCGTTCGGGGGGAACTCTTGGAGCGGGCCCTCGAGGCGTCCGCCTCGTTGGCCACGAGCACGGCCCCAGTCCTCCCGGCCTGGAAACGGTATGCCGGGGTGGTCTGGGCTGGCTTGGAACCGTCCAGCCTGACGCCGAGCGATCGACGCCGCATCCTCGTGCCGTCGGGCCTCTATGGGGTGACGACCGCGGCTGATCCCGTGGCTGACTACCGCCTCAAGATGTCCGTGGTTCTGGGCCGCATCGGTCGGCTCTCGGCATTCTGGCGGCACGAGGTGACGACGGCGGTTGCCAGTCGGGCCCGAGGTCGAACGGTTGTCGATCTTCTTCCGGCCGAGCATGCGGCGGCCATCGATGTCGATGCGCTCTCAGGCGCGACGAGGCTGATTCGCACCCGGTTCGTCAGTGCCCGAGGGGATCGGGCCGTCGGCCATGAAGCCAAGTCGGCCAAGGGACGTCTGGCCCGGGTGCTCCTCGACGGTGGACTCGACGCGGCCGCCGACTTCCGATGGGAGGGTTGGAAGGGCCAGATCATGCTCGACGAGATCGTGGTCACTGCTCCGGGCAGATGACGACTGAGGCACCAGTGCACTCCAGATCCACCTCGTCCAGGATCGGCATTCCTTATGAAATTCATATGTTCCACTCACTGATGGTTTATGAGCCACCTGTGAAATGGGAGACGTTCGATGAACGAGGTGTCGCCCCCTGCGGCACCCCCACGCGGAGGTAGGACTCATGCACGAAGACCAGTATCCCGAAGCTCAGGGAGATGCCTGGACCGAACCGACGGCATCACAGCCGCCCACGGCACCCCAACCTGTCGTCGGGGCTCCAGGTGCAGCCGATCCCTACGCGGCATGGCCCAACCTTCCTCACGACGCCGTGCCGACTCCGCCATCCGGACAGCCTTCGGGTCAACCGGTTGCGCCGGCCTGGACCCCGGCACCTGCTCCCTCATGGGCACCTGGTGCAGCCCCACCCCCACCTCCGGGTTCCTGGGCACCCGCGGGCCAGGGAGGATGGGTACAGCCCGCACCGGCAGCGGCGCCGGGTGGATGGGGTGGTGCCCCGGGAGGACCTGTGCCTCCGGGAACCGCATGGCCCTATGGCTACTATCCGACACCACCGGCACCGCCGACTCGGCAAGCCAATCCGAAGCGCACCTTCACCGTCCTCGCCGCAGTGGTGGCCGTATTGGCCCTTGGGCTCGGTGCAGCTGTCGGACATGCCACCTGGCCGACCGACAACACGTCGACGTCCTCGGCGCTACCCCCGAGTTCGGGCAGCGGCATCGGTGGCGGCTCCGGATCGGGTAGTGGATTTCCCTTCGGCGGCGGTGGCTTCGGTGGTTCAGGATCGTCGTCGGGCAGTACCTCGACGGGGGCAGGTGCACCATCGAACATCTCGGCAGTGGCGGCCAAGATCTCGCCGGCCTTGGTCGACATCAATACCAACCTCAGCTACCAGAACGAGCAGGCCGCTGGGACGGGCATCGTCTTGACGGCCGACGGTGAGGTTCTGACCAACAATCACGTGATCGACGGAGCTACCAGTATCAGCGCCACCGACGTGGGCAACGGTCAGACCTACAAGGCCAACGTCGTCGGCTACGACCGAACGGGTGACATCGCGGTCATCCAGCTGGTCGGTGCATCCAAGCTGACCACTGCTCCGATCGCCTCGAGTGCTGCGGTTCTTGGTCAGGCAGTCGTCGGTGTCGGCAATGCCGGCGGTAAGGGTGGAACACCGAGTGCCGCAGGGGGCTCGGTGACCGCACTCGACCAGGCGATCACCGCCAGCGACAGCAGCGGCGCAAACTCGGAGAAGCTGGTCAACTTGATCGAGACGAACTGCAACATCCAGCCCGGAGATTCGGGTGGTGCGCTGGTCAACGACCAGGGCAAGGTGCTCGGAATGAACACCGCGGCCTCGACGTCGGCAGCGTCCACCGGTGGCCCAGCGCAGTCCTACGCCATCCCGATCGCCAAGGCACTGTCCGAGGCTCGTCAGATCGTGGCAGGCCGGGCCAGTTCCACCATCCATATCGGAGCCACCGGGTTCCTCGGCATCCAGGTGCAAGCACAGAACGCCGTGGGTTCGTCGTCGAGCACCAATGGAGCCGTGGTCGTCGGCACCCTGGCCAACTCGGCTGGTGCCAATGCCGGCCTGGTCCAAGGTGACACGATCACCGGCTTCGACGGCAGCCCGGTGAACACGTCGTCCGACCTCACCTCGCTGCTCGAGTCTCATCACCCCGGCGATGTGGTCCGCTTGGACTGGGTAGATGCCAACGGCCAGACACACTCGGCCTCGGCCACCCTGGGAACGGGACCGCCAGCCTGATCGAGGGGTCCTGATCAAGGCGTCCAGTTCGACGCAGTCTGATGTTCCGGTCCGGCCGGGGGTGCTGAGTGGCACTCCCGGCCGGAGCGCGTCAGGCCAGGATGCGGGGCCAGCCGTTACCGGCCTCGGCGACGAACACCGTGGTGAGGCGCATGGTCTGGTGAAGCCACACGCCGTCGATGCGACGGTAGGTGTCGTCCTCGAACCCACAGATCCACCAATGGGAACCGTCCGGCCGCGTGCATGGACTGAGCAGGTCCCATCTCCCAGTGGCCGCATCGCCATCAACGGCGATACGGGGCGAGAGAAAGAGGTGACGCGAGAACACCAGAGTGGGCGAGGCCAGCCGCTCAGCGATGGCCGAGCGCCCGTGAACCACCCCCAGGGCAGGACCGCCATCCCAGGTCCCGTCTTCGGTGAACAGCCCCGCCGCTTGATCGGCTATCGCTCGGAGCGGCACGTCGTCGATGACCTGGCCGCGGGAGAACCGCTGGTCGACGAGATCGCCATAGCGAGCCTTCAGATCCTGGATAGCCAGGATCGCATCGGCCACCCCGAGGCGAGCCAGTGAAGCTTCCGCCGCCTCGACCCGTGCCCGCAGGCCTCCCACCTCAGCGGCGAGTTCGTGGATGGACGTCGAAGGGCGTGAGGCCATGTCCATTCCACGATCCTTTTCGACGTCCTTCACCACCTCGGGCGACCCGCCTTCCGGCACATCTGACGTGGTCACTGCTCGCCCTCACTCCCGGCTATCCGGGGCAGACCATCGTCCTGGCCGAAGTTCACTCTGCTCGGCGGACGGTGGCAGCCCGGGTGAAATAGCTGAATGTCTTGGGGCCGGCCCCATAGAACTGCTCGACATCGACCACGTCGAAGCCCGCCTCGGCAACCAGACTGATCGGGTCCCGGGTCAGATGGCACCCGTCGGCGATCCGTCGCTGGAACGGCTCAAAGCGGCGCTGGTTGGCCACCACGCGGGGGTCGGGAGCACGACCGTGCTCGAGGAGATGGAACCGCCCGCCGGGCTTCACGATGCGATGCACCTCGGCGAGGGCGGCGCTGACCTCGGGGACGGTGCAGAGGGTGAAGGTGCAGAGGGCGGCGTCACAACTGGCATCGGCCAGCGGAACGGACCCTGCATCAAGGCCCACCTGCTCGACCGGGGCCGCCGACGCAGCAATGCGCTGGCCAGCCAGCCGCCAGGCGGTGGCCGATGGCTCAACACCAAGGATGCGGGTCACCGACTCTGGGTAGTGGGGCAGGTTGAGTCCCGATCCGAAGCCGAGCTCGAGCACGGTGCCACTGAGTCCGTCAGCGGTGCGGGCTCGCAACGGCCGGAACCCCTTGGTGCCGCAGGCCAGAAGGACCAGGCGGGGCACCACACTGTCTCGATAGAACGCCACGGGTCCAGGGTAGCCACCAGTCTCCGATGGGTGGGGATCCAGATCTGTCATACTTTCTGCCAGAAGATCGCCTTTCCGCCCGGCCGGGCCTGTTGCCGGGCCGGTGAGTAGGGCCTAGGCCGTTGTGCGCACAATCTTGCTCGCCTGGAGCATGGAGACGAGGAGAAACATCATGCAGGTCGTGATCCTGGGTAGCGGTAGCCCGCTGCCCGACCCGAACCGCGCCGGACCGTCCACGTTGGTGCGCACCTCGGCTGGCGACTTCCTCATCGACGCAGGCCGTGGGGTACTCCTGCGCATGTCGGCCGCCATGGCCGGCCCGGGAGGCCTGGCATCGGTTCTGCTGACCCACCTCCACAGTGACCACATCACCGACCTCAACGACTTGATCACCATGCGCTGGGCCATGTCGTTCGCTCCCAACCCGTTGCGTGTCGTCGGCCCCGTGGGCACGGCCGAGGTCGTGGCTGCCACCGAAGCCATGCTGGCTACCGATATCGGTTACCGCTTGGCTCATCACGACGACCTGAACTGGAACCCGGACACCGTGGTGGACGAGGTGAGCGAAGGTGTGGTCTTCGAGCAGGGCGAGGTGCGGATCACCGCTGCCCCCACCGACCATGCTCCTGTGCATCCCACCGTGGCCTTCCGTATTGACGATGGCGAGGCTTCGGTGGTTCTGGCTGGGGACACCATCCCCTGCGAGGGACTTGACCGGCTGGCTGGCGGTGCCGACGTCCTCGTCCACACCGTCGTGCGGAAGGATCAGATCGAAGCCATCGGCTTGCCGAGGCTCGTCGACGTGCTCGACTACCACTCCGATGTCGCCCAGGCCGCAGACACCGCAGCCCGTGCGGGGGTCCGCACCTTGGTGCTCACCCACATGGTCCCTGCGCCTGCACCGGGAGCAGAGCAGGAATGGATCGACCAGGCGTCACCCGTGTTCGGTGGCGAGATCCTCGTGGCCGCCGACCTGATGACCATCGAAGTCGGGCCGGTCGCTCAGTAGGCTCTGGAGCAGAGCACCGGTCCGGCTTGCGCCGGTCCGGGATGGGTATCCCCGGGAGGTGATGATGCAGGACGAGATGGTCGAAGAGGTAGAACCTGATGTCCGGTTCACCTTTGCCAACGAACGAACCTTCCTGGCTTGGAACCGCACGGCTCTCGCCTTGTTGGCCACCGGGGTCGCAGCTTCGGAGTTTCTCCCGCGGCACCACTTCCTCGGCGGTCCTCGGGTGCTTGGAATTCCCCTGATCTTGCTGGGCTGCCTGGTGGCCGTGACCAGCCTGCTCCACTGGCGAGCCAATGAACTGGCCATGCGCCGCAAGCAGCCGCTTCCCAAGTCGCACATGCCATTGGTGCTGGCTATCGGGATCGGCGTGATGGCTGTCATCGCCGCCATCATCGTGCTGGTGGGTGCGGCCCACTAGGGCCGAAATCGAGGAACGAGATGTCCGAGGATGTACCCGACGATCCGGGCCAGTCCGAGGGAACCTGGGACGAGGGACTTGCCCATCACCGGACCGAGTTGTCCTGGGGTCGGAGCGGACTGGCCCTTCTCGTGGTCGCCGCTCTGTTGGTCCGGCGAGTCCTGACGCTTCCGCCGTTTGCATCGGCCGTGGTCTGTCTGGCGGTGGCGCTGGGTGTGCTGCTGTGGCTTGTGGGCATGCGCACGTCGCGGCAACTGGTGGGTATGGACGATCCTCATGGCTTGGAAGGTGGACATGCGTTCGCCCTCATCACCACCGGCACGCTCGTCCTCGGCCTGGCGGCGCTGTTCCTGGGCGCCTTCTACCCAGTCTGACGGGGCCCACGAGCTGAGCTGGTCAATCCTGCTGGAGTGGTCACCCAGGTGATCCAGTCACGCCAGGGCCACAGGACCCTGGTCGGCGGTAGTCCCAGCGTCCACCATGTGGGTGGAAGGAGTGGACCATGCGCACGGTGGTCGTTTACGAATCGTTGACCGGCACCACTCGGGTGGTGGCTAGGGCATTGGCTGGGGTGGCGTGGTCGTTTGGCGAGGTGGCGCTTTTGTCGGTGGACGATTGCTCGCCATCAACCTTGGTTGGGGTTGACCTCGTACTGGTCGGCGGTCCGACGCACGCACGAGGTGCCACATGGGCGACCACGGAGCGGATGGCTCGGGCGCGACTCGGTGAGAGGTTTGGTCCTGCGGTCGATCGTCACGACGAGTGTCCGGGTATCCATCGGTGGTTCGATGAGATCGGACAAGTCGACGGGATTCGAGCGGCCGCCTTCGACACCCGCCTCGAAGGCGCTGGAGTGGTGACCGGACGAGCGTCGTTGGGCATTGCTCGAAAGCTGCGGGCGATTGGCTTCGTTGAGGTGGCCGCGCCAAGAAGTTTCTTGGTCGACGGCGACGGACACCTGTGCGAGGGGCAGCGCATCCGGGCCGAGGAGTGGGCCGAGTCGGTCATCGGGGTGCTGGCCCGGGCGCAGGTCGGCTGACCCGGACATCAGATTCCTCATCGGAGCGGACCGCGTGCCGACCGACGAACTCCGGGACCGATGCGTCGGGTCGGGTAGCGTCCCTGCGTTGGTCGGATGCACGCGACGGTGAAGGGAGCCCCCATGATCGACCAGGTGATCGACCGGTGGCACGCGTATATGCGAGGTGATCTTCCCGGTGGTCTCGACGAGCTATTGGCCGACGATGTCGTGTTCTACTCACCTGTCGTGTTCACCCCTCAGGTGGGTAAGGCCATCACATCGATGTATCTCGAGGCGGCGGCATCGGCCTTCCCGGGTGATGCAGGCGACGAAGGTGGCACGCCAGGTGACCAGATGGCATCAGAAGAGTCTTCCGGTGGAACGGGAGCGTTCCGCTACACGAAGAAGATTCTCTCCGGCGATACGGCCGTCCTCGAGTTCGAGACGACCATGGAGGGGAAGTATGTCAACGGCATCGACATGATCCAGTGCGACGACCAGGGGAAGATCATCGAGTTCCGTGTGATGATCCGGCCCCTGCAAGCGGTCCAGGCCGTCCATCGCTCGATGCAAGCCACGTTGGAGCGGATGCAACAGCTGGGCTGAGGCCCTGCCCCGTTCGGCGGTCTTCGGCGGTCCTACACTGCGACGGTGACCTTCGGCTTCATCTACTACGGGCATTCTTCACTCGCCCTGGTCGTTTTCGCCGTAGTGATCGTTGTCCGACTCGTCGCCGCCCAGCGCCGTCGCAACGGACCTCGTACAGGTGGACGGCCTCCGGCTCAGCCCGACCTGTCGTCGGGGATCTCTCGAGGAGTCCCCCCGCCCGCGCAGTCCCAAGGTCTTCTGGGTGCATCGGGAGATCAGGGGTCATTCGGTGGTGCCACTCAGACCCCAGTATCGGCGCCGAGTCCCGGGCCTGCTCCTCGGGCTGGTCACACCGGTGACACGGCGGCTGGCTGGATGCGCGACCCCTTCTTTCGGCACCAGTATCGCTACTGGTCGGGTGCCGTCTGGACCGAGCACGTGAGTGACGACGGGGTCCCGGGCAACGATCCACCACCACCACCTCGGCCGCGTCCCTGACTGCGCCCTCTGACCAAGCCCTGACCAGGCCTTCTGACCAGGCCTTCTGACCAAGCCCTACAGGTTCAGCCTCCGGCGCCAGGTGATGCAGTGGGAACGGCTCTGACTCCGAGGGCAAGGGAGTCGGCGAGCATCCTCGACACGGCGATCGAGTAGTCGGCGGTCACATGGAAGCCGTCCCAGTAGGGCTGGAACTGGCCGACAATGTCGGTGCAGATCGTGCTGCAGAACCATGGGGTGGTGTCGACATAGCTGGCCCCGGTGGCCACCGCGGCGCGTTTCTCGGCTTCGTTGTGGCTCACGACGTAGGAGCTATTTGTCCCCGAGCAGGCCTGCACGTCGTTGCGATGGAGGTTCAAGCAGTCGGGACCTGCACCTGGGAAGTGAGGGATGTTTCCGACCACCACGATCTGGTCGGGACGCACTGGAAGAGCGTGGATGGCGCGGGTCAAGCCTTCCTGCCAGACCGTGGGTGAGTAGCGCTGGAACCGGGGCCCAAAGTCGGGGTTCTGGGACACGACTACGAGGTCGGGGTGGATCTGGGCGATGCGAGTCATGGCGAACTGGTGAAACGAGTCACAGGCCGTGAAGCGCCCGCCGGGCGAACCCCAGCCACCAGGGTTGACGAACGCCAGATCAGCCGCCGGGCAGTCACCCTTGCCCAGGACGACCACTTGCCAGTGGGCGACGAGGCCGATCAGGTTCATGGCAGCGAACCACATCCAGGCGTGTGAGTCGCCATAGAGTACGAGTGTGTGGGACGCGTGGACGTCGCCGTAGACGCAGGCAGGCTCACTGGTGGCCCCGAAGGTGGGTGAACATTCCTTGGGCGGTCCGGGCCAGGTCCAGTACGCCCTGGTCTCGGCCAGAGGTGGCAGCAGATTGGCAGGAATCTGGGTGATCTGTGGAGCGGCGCGCAGTTCTGCAGCCAACTTCTCAGGAGACCAGGAGATGAGGGAAGCTCCGTGGGTCCGTGACACCCCCGTGGCCGTGGCCGACTGCGTCTTCAGGGCCACCGTGGCCACCACCAGGGAGATGACGATCAGGAGAATCCCAAGCACGGCGGTGCGCACGTGGCGGCCCACCAGAGCACGTGCGTGACGAACGGGTTGCTCGACCAAGTAGTACGAGGCGATCGAGGCGGCAACGGCCAACCCCAGCCACACCAGGTTCTGGGTAAAGGGAAGGCCCCGTTGGCCGGCCGCTTCGGCGGCCAGGATCAAGATCGGCCAGTGCCACAGATAGAGGGAGTAGGAGAGGCGACCGGTCCACTGCGCCGGGGCCCAGCCCAGCACCAGCTCGGCGCCGCCCACGGGGTGTGAGGTCCCCCCGGCGATGACCAAGGCTGATCCCAGGACAGGAAGGGCGACGGCGATGCCGGGATAGGGCGTGGCGTCTGAATACCAGCAGGCGGACAAGACGATGGCGCCGAGTCCGACCCAGGTGACCACAGCAGCCAGGCGACTCGGCAGTCTGAGTAGGGCTGGAGTGCCCACGGCGACGAGCGCTCCGAGGGCCAGTTCCCAGGCCCGGGTGAACGGAGAGAAGAAGGCGGCCGCTGGGGAACCCGTGGTCTGGACGATCGAGAGCAGCAGTGACATGACGATGATGGGGAGCAACGCGAAGGCCAGCCGGACTCGCAGCGGGACTGACGACCGCAGTGAGGCGACGAGTAGGAACAGGCCGGGAAAGACCAGATAGAACTGCTCCTCGACGGCCAATGACCAGAAGTTCTGCAACGGCGATGGTGGCTGGGTGGCATGGAGGTAGTCGGTGCCCACCGAGGCCAAATGGAAGTTGGCCAGGAACACCGAGGTCCAACGGGCATCGACAGCCGTCGGGTTGCCCACGAGAGATCCGAGCACCACATAGGTGGCGACCACGGTGACCACGACGACCAGGGTGGCGGCCGGCAGGATGCGTCGGATGCGTCGACTGTAGAAGTGGGCCAGCGAGGTGCGCTCGGTGGACGAGCGCTCGCGCAGCAGCAGGCCGGTGATGACGAATCCCGAGATCACGAAGAAGACGTCGACACCTACGAATCCGCCCCGCAGGCCAGGAAGGTGGGCGTGGTAGAGCACCACCAAGAGGACGGCCACGGCTCGCAGGCCTTCGATGTCGGGCCGGAATCGTCGGTCGCCTGGTGCGGTCCCCGACTCGTCCGTTCCAGCGCCCGACGCGGTGGCTGCCACCTGCTCACCGGGCGACGTCGGATGCGACGACGAGAGGATCTCCCGGCGGTTCTTGGGGTCGACCGGGATGTCCAGGACCTCGGGATCCGCCATGTTCAGAGCCTATGGCATCCCGCGACAGGCATTGGTGGCGGGAAGGGTGCGAGCAGACTTCGATCACTAGTGT
>CAIQOJ010000073.1 GCA_903873395.1 uncultured Acidimicrobiaceae bacterium | reverse complement strand
TGAAGAAGAAGCCGAGTCCGGAGCGGACCGATGACATCGTCGAGGAAACGGCAACGACCCAAGCGGCCGCGGCCGCAGGCGACAAGCTGAAGGCTGAACTCGACGACCTGTTGGACGAGATTGACGAAGTCTTGGAGGACAACGCCGAGGAGTTCGTCCGCAACTACGTGCAGAAGGGCGGGGAGTAGTTCGGTGAATTTGCCGCTCTTTTCGACCACCGACGACCCCGGGCCTGACTTTGCCGGCCTGCTGAGGCGCCTCGACATGTCCTCGGGGCCCGGCGTTGCCTCGACGGGTACAGCACCCGCTCAGGGTTTTCGTCATGGGACCACCGTGGTTGCCCTGCGCTACGCCGAGGGCGTGGTCATGGCCGGCGACCGCAGAGCCACTGAGGGACACTCCATCGCCCATAGGGCGATGGAGAAGGTCTTCCCTGCTGACCGCTATTCGGCTGTCGCCATTGCTGGGGCTGCCGGACCTGCGGTGGAGATGGTCCGGCTCTTCCAGACGCAACTCGAGCACTACGAGAAGGTCGAAGGCGTGGTGCTGAGCCTTGAAGGCAAGGCAAATCAACTCGGACAGATGGTGCGAGCCCACCTGCCGATGGCCATGCAGGGTCTGGCTGTGGTGCCCCTGTTCGCCGGGTTCGACCTGGCCCGACAGACCGGTCGCATCTTCACCTACGACGTGACCGGCGGACACTATGAAGAGTCCGAGTTCAACGCCACGGGTTCGGGCGGACGGGATGCACGGACCACGATCAAGCTGGGATATCGAGATGGACTCGCTCGAGACGAGGCAGTGGAGCTGGCGATCCAATCGCTGTACGAGGCCGCTGACGAGGACTCGGCGACCGGCGGCCCGGACTTGATCCGAGGTATCTACCCGTTGGTGGCCACCGTCTCGGCCCAAGGTTTCACCTCTGTGGAGGAAAGCGAAGTCGCCGAGCGGTTCGCTGCCCTGATCGAACGCCGTCGCCAGGAGGGCCGCCAGCCATGACGATGCCGTACTACGTCGCTCCCGAGCAGGTGATGAAGGACCGTGCCGAGTATGCCCAAAAAGGCATTGCTCGAGGCCGCTCCCTCGTGGCTGCCATCTATGACGAGGGCATCGTCATCGTGGCCGACAACCCGTCCCGCTCGCTGCACAAGATCAGTGAGATCTATGACCGGATCGCCTTTGCTGGCGTGGGTAAGTACAACGAGTTCGACCAGTTGCGGGTATCGGGTATCCGTCATGCCGACACCAAGGGGTACGCCTACAGCCGAGAAGACGTCGAAGCACGCTCGCTAGCCAACCTGTACGCCCAGTACCTAGGTCAGGTCTTCACTCATGAGATGAAGCCGCTCGAGGTGGAGATCCTCGTCGCTGAACTGGGCGACGAACTCCGTCCTCGCCAGCTCTATCACATCGCCTACGAAGGGACGATCACGGACGAAGACCGGTTCGCCGTACTCGGAGGAGAGACCGAATCGATCGTCGAACGGCTCGAAGAGAGTTATCGAGAGTCCTGGCCGTTGAGCGAAGCACTGCAAGCCGCTGTAGCCGCCCTGGCTGGACCTGAGAGGGTCCTGGAAGGCGCTGGTCTCGAGGTTGCCGTGCTGGCTGACGGGAACGGTAGACGGGCCTTCCGGAGAATCACCGGTGACGAGCTCGCCTCCTTGTTGCTCTAGGCCCAACTCGGAGCCTGCACCTCACGTCAACGTGCCGCGCTTGGTCTACGAGCACGTGTATCACGTGGCAGGGGAAGACCGAGATGGGAACCGGCGCCTGATGTACGCCTGTGTCCTTCCTTGGGACGCACTTCGGCTGGCAGGTCGTTGGCACGCCGGTGCGGTCAGATAGCCGGTCTGCCAGATTGCCGGTCTGCCAGATTGCCGGTCTGTCAGATTGCCGGTCTAACAGTCGGGCGATCTTCACGAAGATCGTGATGTCAGATGGTCAGTCCCGCTGATCCTGGAACAGCGGCGCACGGGCGAGGAAGTCGTTGAGCGCAGGTGATGGTCCCCTGGTACGTCGACCAGGTCCGGTGCCGATAGCGTGCTCCGCGTGGACCGGCGCATCTACGGGGTGGAGAACGAATACGGGGTGACCTGCACTTTGCGTGGTCAACGCCGTCTCAGCCCTGACGAGGTCGCCCGGTATCTGTTCCGGCGGGTCGTCTCGTGGGGTCGCTCCTCAAATGTGTTTTTGGAGAACGGCGCCCGGCTCTACCTCGACGTAGGAAGCCACCCCGAATACGCCACGCCCGAGTGCGACTCCATCAGTGACCTCGTGGCCCATGACAAGGCGGGGGAGTGGATCCTGTCTTCCCTGGTTGAAGGTGCCGAAGCCCGCATGAGTGAAGAGGGCATTCGAGGCAACATCTTCCTGTTCAAGAACAACACCGATTCAGCTGGCAACTCCTATGGCTGTCATGAGAACTATCTGACCAGCCGGACCGACGACTTCGCCCACTACACCGAGGTTCTGATCCCGTTCCTGGTGAGTCGCCAGGCGTATGCCGGCGCCGGGAAGGTGCTCCAAGGCGCGCGTGGTCCCACCTTCTGTCTCAGTCAGCGTGCTGAGCACATCTGGGAGGGGGTGTCTTCGGCGACTACCCGGAGTCGCCCGATCATCAACACGCGTGACGAGCCCCATGCTGACGCGGAGAAGTATCGACGCCTACACGTCATCGTTGGCGATTCCAACATGAGCGAGTACGCCACGTTCCTCAAGGTCGGGGCTACGAGCATCGTGCTGCGGATGCTCGAAGATCCTTCGGCCGTTCTGCGGGATCTGACACTGGAAAACCCGATCCGGGCCATCCGCGAGATCAGCCACGACATCACGTGCCGCACACCGGTGCGCCTCGCTAACGGGCGGGAGATGAGTGCACTGGACATCCAAGGCGAATATCTGCAGCGTGCCCTGCGGTATCGAGACCGCCAGGGTCTGTCGCCCCAAGAAGAGCAGGCACTCGCCATGTGGGAACACTGCTTGCAGGGGTTGGAGCGAGACCCGATGTCACTCCACCGAGAGTGCGACTGGGTAGCCAAGTATCGCCTGATCGAGGCGTATCGGGACCGCCATGACCTTCCTCTGCAGAGCCCGGCGGTGGCCCTTCTCGACCTCCAGTATCACGATGTGGACCGGTCCCGAGGCCTCTACTACCGCATGCAGAAGCGTGATCAGATGGAACGGATCTGCACTGACCAGCAGATCGTGGACGCCATGTCCACGCCCCCGCAGACCACGCGGGCACGACTGCGTGGTGAGTTTGTCAAGCGGGCCAAGGAGAAGCGCAGGGATTTCACCGTCGATTGGGTGCATCTCAAGCTCAACGACCAAGCCCAGCGGACCGTGCTGCTCAAGGATCCCTTCGCTGCTCATGACGAACGGGTCGACAAGCTGATCGCCGGGCTCTGACGCAGAGCGAGGTGGACCGTCGGCTAGCGTCGTCCCATCGTGTCCGAGGATCTGACGTCTCCATCCCATGCATCTGGCACCTCTGAGGTGACGTCGGGCCCCGCGGTCTCTGACTCGGCCAGCGAGACATCACCCAGTGAGACATCACGAGGAGTGGATGCTCGCCCGTTCTCCGAGACCTCGATGTCCTCGTCCTCGGTTGATGACGAGGATCTACCTGGTCCCATGGGCAGCCAACGGGTAGGCGCATACCGGTGGGTCATCGAATGGGTGATCATCCTTATGGCTGTGCTCATCTGCACGGTCCTCTTGCGTTCCTACGTCGTCCAGTCCTTCTACATCCCGTCACCGTCGATGAGCCCGACCTTGCAGGTGGGTGACCGCATCATGGTCAACAAGCTCAGCTATGACCTTCACGAGGTGCACCGAGGCGATGTCATCGTGTTCAAGCGACCGCCCCTCGAATCTCAGGACTATCCCGACCTGGTCAAGCGGGTCATCGGCATGCCCGGTGACCAGGTGTCGGCCATGAATGGCAAGGTCTACATCAACGGCAAGCTGTTACCTGAGCCGTGGCTACCCCCGGGCCCACAGACCTACACAGGTCCACTGCCCGGAGATGCCAACCCGCAGTTCAACATGCCTGGACCAGTCTCGGTCCCTGCCGGTGAGTACTTCGTCATGGGAGACAACCGTGTCAACTCAGAAGACAGTCGCTTCTTCGGCCCGATCCCCAAGAGCCTGATCGTGGGCCGGGCTGTGGCGGTTGTGTGGCCGCTCAGTCACGCCAAGGGACTCTGAAGCTTCCCTCTAGGTATCCGGGGCTCTAGGGGATCCCAGGAGGAACTGGGAGGTCGCCACGCCTGGCGCCAGGTTCGGTCGGTAGACTTGTCCGGTGCCCTTCCTCAGTCCGGCGAAGTTGATCGTCATCCTCGTCGTGGCGCTGATCGTGCTGGGACCGGACAAGTTGCCAGGCATGGCACGACAGGTCGGCTCGCTGTGGGCGCAGTTCCGGACGTTCCGTCAACGCTTCGAGGACGATGTGCGTGGCAACTTCCCTGATCTCCCCTCCACGGAGGTGATCACCCAAGCTGTCCGCTCACCGATCTCGTTCCTCGACCAGTTGGCCGATGCCCACAGTGCGGACAATGATGCCGCTCGGCCCACCGAAGGTGCAGTCCCAGGCCCGACCGGCGCTGGCGTCAGGCCGGCTGGAACGACAAATCGACCATCCGGCACCGTGGAAGCGACAGAGGTGTCCACGGTGCCTGGCACGGTGATGAGCGACCCGCAGGGCACCGTCCAACAGGGCGCCCATGGCCATGAAGCAGCCCGACGCACCACGGTGCATCGCGTGCGCAGCGGGGGCCCCTTGGCTCCTGACGACCCCTCGTCGAACTGACCGTGGTGCACAGGCCTGGTAGGGGAGGGGGTGGGGAAGCATGGCGCTGTCGCTAAAGCGATCGACCGAGAAACGCCCCAAGCCTGACGCCATGACCATGGAGCAGCACATCGGTGAACTTCGGCGCCGGGTGCTGATCTCGGCCGCAGCGTTCCTCGTTGCTGCCGTCGTGGCCTTCGTGGCCTACGACGCCATCCTGGCAGCACTCAAGCACCCGTATTGCATCGTGGCGCCCGACCACTGCTCGTTCTACGTGACGGGACCTCTGGACGGACTGGGACTGCGTATCAAGATCGCCGCCTATGGAGGGCTTTTCCTGGCATCACCCATCTGGTTGTGGGAGTTGTGGCGCTTCATCACCCCTGGGCTCAATCCCAAGGAGAAGCGCTACGCCCTGCCCTTCATCGGCGCCTCCATCGCCCTGTTCGCCCTGGGGGCGGGCGTCGCCTATCTGGTCTTCCCTCATGCCCTGCAGTGGCTGGGCACCATTGGCGGCCCATCGCTCACCGAGATCTTGGACCCCAACAAGTACCTGAGCCTCATCATCCTCTTGATGGTGGCCTTCGGGGTGACCTTCGAGTTTCCGGTGCTCCTGGTGTCACTCGAGGTGGCCGGAGTCCTCACACCGGAAAAACTCGCGTCGTGGCGCCGATGGGCGATCATCGGCATCGTGGTGGTCGCTGGGGTCTTCACACCGAGTTCGGATCCGTTTTCGATGTTGGCCATGGCCGTGCCCCTCTACATCTTCTACGAGATCTCAATTCTCATCGGCAAGCTCCTTCGCAGGTGAGCGACGAACCATCCGAGGTGCGGACGGAGTTCGAAGCGGCGGTGGGCTTTCCTCTCGATGGCTTCCAATCTCGGGCGATGGATGCCATCGATCGTGGCGAGTCTGTGCTGGTCTCTGCCCCCACTGGATCAGGCAAGACGCTCGTTGCTGAGTATGCCGTGGCCCGAGCCCTGGCCTCTGGCGGCAAAGCGTTCTATACGACGCCCATCAAAGCGCTGTCGAACCAGAAGTTCGCTGAACTCTCCGAACGGTATGGGGCGGGCCGAGTCGGCCTGCTGACCGGAGACATCTCCCATCAGCCTCGAGCCCCGGTGGTAGTGATGACCACGGAGGTGCTGCGGAACATGCTGTTCGCTCGATCGTCGATCCTCGACGATCTGGCGGTGGTCATCCTCGACGAAGTGCACTATCTCCAGGATCCCTCACGGGGTTCGGTGTGGGAAGAGGTCCTGGTGCTCACCCCGCCATCGGTGACCTTTGTCAGCTTGTCGGCCACCGTGCGCAATGCCAAGGATTTTGGCCGCTGGCTGACCTCCGTGCGAGGAACCACCCGAGTCATCGTCGAGACCCACCGTCCGGTCACCCTCCATCACCACTACGCCGTGTCTGAGCGAGGGCGCGACGGACTCCACGTACTGCCCCTGCTCCGGGACGGCTCGCCCAATCCCGAAGGCCTGCGCCTTGACGAGCGCCAGGCTCGACAAGGCCACCAACACAAACACCGACAGCGCTTCCGATCTCCTCGCCGGTCCGAGGTCGTCGAGGAGTTGGGCCGTGCGGGCATGCTGCCTGCCATCTCCTTCATCTTCTCTCGTGCCACCTGTGACGACGCCGTGCGCCATGTGCTCGACGACAGCGTTCGCCTCACCACCGGCGAGGACCGGGAACGTATCCGCGAGCTCGCAGAATCCGCTGTGGAGCGCCTGAGCGATGATGACCTGCGCACCCTCGGGTACGGGCCCTTCCTGGCCGCCCTGGAGTCCGGCGTGGCTGCCCATCATGCTGGGATGGTGCCAGCGTTCCGTCAGGCCGTCGAGCAGTGTTTCGCCGAAGGCCTGCTGAAAGTGGTGTTCGCCACGGAGACCTTGGCTCTCGGCATCAACATGCCGGCTCGCACGGTGGTCGTCGAACGGTTCGCCAAGTTTCGAGGGAGCGACACATCGGCGCTGACGTCGGGTGAATACCAGCAGCTGACGGGTCGAGCTGGTCGACGTGGGATCGACACGGTGGGACATGCCATGGTGCTGTGGCATCCCGCCACACCATTCCGGCTGGTGGCCACGACCGCCCTTGCCCCGCCGCCCGACCTGCGGTCATCGTTCCATCCGACCTACAACTTGGCGGTCAACCTGGTGCGCCGGTGGAGTCGGGACGAAGCGGTCGCTCTCGTGAGTCGCTCGTATGGGCAGTGGCAGGCCCCCGCCGACTCCGTATCCCTGGTCGCCCAGCTCGACCGTCGTCTGGCCATCTTGGACGAGCGCGGGTACCTCGACGGATGGTCGCTCACCCCTCGAGGTGAGCATCTGGCGGCGATCTACCACGAGTCCGATCTTCTGGTCGCAGAGGTCCTACGAGGCGCGGTGGTCGACGGATTAGATCCGATCGAACTGTCTGGCGTGATGTCGTGTCTCACCTTCGAGTCGCGCGGGAAGGCCGAAGATGCACCAACTCCCCGTCAGGCCGTCGTGGTGGAGCGGCTGGGCGCCATCGAGACCATGGCTGGTGCACTGCGACGAGACGAACGCCGATTCGGCCTGCGGCGTAGCCGACGGCCCGATGGGGGACTGGCTCGGGCAGTGGTGGGCTGGGCATCGGGCGCACCACTCGATCGAGTACTGCGAGACGCCGAAGTGGCGCCTGGTGACTTCGTTCGCAACATCCGCCAGTTGATCGATCTTCTGCGACAAGTCGGCCAGGTGGCTCAGAACTCGGCCACGGCTGATGCGGCAGAGATGGCCCAGTCCCTGCTTCGCCGGGGGGTGGTGGGGGCAGATGACCCGGCGGGTCTAGGGTCCGCGCTTCCTGGGTCGTCCGGGTCCTAGTGTCTTGGGGGCATGTTCCCCTACGCCATCGAGACGTTCAGCGCTGACGAAGAAGACATCCTTCGCCGGTATGTGACCAATCTCGACCAGCCCGTCTATGCGCTGGTCAACCTTCCCGAGGTGGTCAAGGGGGCACTCTTTGCCCGCTACTCGCGCTCGCACAAGAGTCTGCGACGACTGTTTCTCGATGAGTTCGTAGGTGAACTCGACATCTCGGGCGATGCTTCGGTCGACGCCACCGTGGGCCTCAAGCGTGCTGAGGAGCTCTACGAAAAGGTGTTCTTCGAGTACGGAGACGACTCGGTGGCGCAACTCGGCGGCGTGCACCTCGCCTGCGAGCAGGCGTCCAACGTACTCACCAAGGTGCTCGAGTGGGGACGTCTCATGGCCTACCTCGAGCAGTCGACCCGGTATATCGCCTACAACCAGCGCCTGACTACGGGCCACTACCGCTACTTCCGCGATCCGGGCCTCCTCGATTCCCCTCTCGGCGCCCGATATGTCGGCGACATGGACCGCATGTTCGACTCGTATGGCGAGTTGCTCGACGAAGCAGTGGCGTGGCTGGCGGTGCGCCACCCACGCCAAGCGGGTGATTCGGACTTCGTGCATCGCCAAGCCATCCGGGCCAAGGGCCTCGATGCCATCCGTGGCCTACTGCCAGCGGGATCACTGTCCAATGTCGGCATCTACGGCACGGGCCAGTCCTACGAGATGCTTCTCGTGCGGATGCGTTCCCATCCGCTGCCCGAGGCTCGGGCCTACGCCGACCTCATGCTCGAGGAGTTGCGCAAGGTCATTCCGTCGTTCCTGCAACGTGTTGACCGCCCTGATCGAGGAGGCGCATGGTCGGAGTATCTGGCCGCCAACCGTGCGGCGACCATCGAGCGCGTTGTCGACCTGCTGCCTGATCTGGTCACACCCGAGCATGATGTCCCTGGGGGTCCCGCCGGCTCGCCGTCGGTGGCCCTGGTCGATTTCGATCCCGATGGGGAAGACAAGGTGGTGGCTGCGATCTGCGCCCCGCAGACCCAGCGCAGTGAAGCTGATGTGCTCGATGCAGTGCGCCGCCTCGGTGCCGAGGAGAAGCGTTCGATCCTCATGGCCTATGTCGGGGATCGATCCAATCGGCGCCATCGGCCCGGTCGAGCCTTCGAGCGCACGGACTACCGCTTCGACGTGGTCACGGACTACGGCGCCTTCCGCGACATGCAGCGTCACCGGATCCTCACTATCGAATGGCAGGCCTTGGGCACGGCTCTTGGCTATGACGTTCCTGAGGTCGTTGAGGAAGCGGGACTCTCCTCTGGCTATGTGGCCTCCATGGAGCGATCACGGGAACTTGCCGAAGCCTTGCGTGAGGACTTCCCTGAGCAGTCTGCCTACGCCGTGGCCCTGGCCTATCGAATCCGGTACTCGATGCAGATGAACGCCCGAGAGGCCATGCACGTCCTGGAGTTGCGTTCGAGCCCTCAGGGCCATGCCAGCTACCGCTGGGTGGCCCAAGAGATGCATCGCCAAATCGGCAACGTTGCTGGGCACCGATTGATCGCCGATGTCATGCAGCATGTCGACTTCGGAGTTGAAGACCTCGAGCGTCTCGAGGCTGAGCGTCGGGCGGAACAGCGGCGAAGCGGCCTTGCCGCGGTGGCAGATCCGCCAAGCCTCTGACCTGGGAGATTGGGTAAATCCCCAGGTCAGGACCTATGAAAGTCATTTGACACCTTGTGCTTCCCTTCGTAAGGTGCGGCAATCCCAATCGCCCCGAAGGGTGATCGACTCGGCTTCGGCCCGTTGATTGCGCTGAGGGAGGGATGCTGTGAGAGGCGGAGGGCGGCCCAAGGGGTTGAGTAGAAAACTCTCCCCGAGGTCGGCAGCGTGCGCTGCAGGTCGCAGGGAGTGGAGCCAAAGATTCCTTGGGTCGAACCGCCTCATACCCCGTCGAAGCGCTGGAGGCGGAGGCGAGCCACACACAGGTTCGCCATCCAGGGCAACGGTGGTCTCCGAAGGTCCAATTCGAAGGCATTCGGTCCTGGTGCAGGGTCCACGGCGACGATGAACCTGCAGCATGCACCCCTTGGACCTCTGGTGCTGGCATGATCCCGAGGCGCGACAGCAGTAGCCGGCGCGCAGTTGCACCACTGAGCCGTCTAGGCTCCCCGCGAATCCCCCAATGAAAGACGGATATGGCTAAAGAAGAACTCGACGAGGCCGCTGGGCCTGACGATCTGGGCGACGAGGACATCGAAGACCTGGGCGACGAGGAGCTCGAGGAAGACCTCGGCCTGGAGAGCGATGACGATGACGACGTGGCTGTCGTCGTGGAAGACGATGACGAAGATGATGAGCCGCCGGCCAAGCGGCCCGGCAAGGCCGACGAAGACGCCGACGATGATGAAGAGGAGCCCGACGACGAAGACGTCGAGGCCAGTCTCGACACCATCCTCAAAGAGCGTCTGGTCGTCGAAGAGGTGGAGAACGACGAGGAAACTCCTGAGCCCGAGGACCGCAGTGCTGATGGCGTTGAGCGAGTGCTGCCCAAGCAGCCAGGCGAGTTCGTCTGTCGGTCCTGTTTCTTGGTGAAGCACGGGAACCAACTCGCCGACAAGAAGAAGATGCTCTGTCGCGACTGCGTGTGACCGAACGAATCAGCGAAGAGCGACGCAGGGGAGTGACACATGGTTGATGATCCAAACTCACCCGACATGGCCAGCGAACCACAGCAGTCCTTGAGCGAACGAGTCCTCGACCGCTTGGTCTATCTGCCAGCCGGCCTGGCAGTCACGGTGGTCCACGAACTTCCACAGCTGACTGAGCGGGGCCGCAAGCAGTTAGGGGTTCAGGTCGGGTCCGCTCGTGCCGTTGGCCAGTTCGTCGTTCTGGCCGGGAGCCAAGAGCTCAAGCGCCGGGCTGGAGGCCTGTTGCGTGGTCGAGAGTCGACGAGTGAGGGCAGTGCCGATGGAACGCCCGTTGGTGGCCAATCGGAACTGCAGACGCCGACAGCAACTGCGGACGGCGGACCTCGGCTCCGCAAGATCCCAGGAGACCGTCAAGCAACGGCGCCTCATGGTGCACCGCCCAAGCCTGCGGCGTCCGTGACGGTGCCGTCTGGACCTGCTGGCAGGTCGGTGGCCGCTGTGGACGCCACGGGCAGCCAAGCGGCCAAGGGAACGCCGGACGAGGGTGCAGGCGGCCATGGTGAGCCTCTCGTGGGCCGCCAGCTATCTGCCAACGTGCCTGACGTCGGGTCGCTGGGCATCCCGGGCTTTGACACCCTCTCTGCATCCCAGGTCGTCCAACGCTTGGCCGGTTTGGATCGGACAGAGTTGGTTGCCGTTCGGGCCTACGAAGCGGCATCTCGCGGCCGACGGACCATTCTCAGCCGGGTCGACCAACTGCTCGAACAGCGAGCCTGACCCGGAACGGGTCGTGCGTCGATCACGATGGAAGCAGTGCGTCCAGCCACAACCGGTGATCTTGAACGACTGAGTGAACTTCTGGACGAGTTCGACGAGGCCACCCAGGGCCGGCGGGGTGGGCTGATCCGGAGATCAACCGATAGAGGTCGCCTTCCCGTGTCGGGAGACGATGCTGGTGAGTACCTGTTCCGGGCCGATAGGTCAGCGTGGGCCGGCACTCTGGACGGCTGGGTGGCCGGCATGGCCCTCTGTCGGGTGGAAGACGGCCCAGATGGTCTTGGAGGGGTCCTCGACGCCTGTTTTGTGGAAGAGGAGGCTCGGGAGTTGGGACTGGGTCATTTGCTCCTCAAATCCTCGCTGGCGTGGTTCGCATCACAAGGATGCTCGGGCGTGGACGGAATCGCCCACCCTGGCGACCGGGAGGCCAAGCAGTTCTTCGAGGGAGCCGGCTTTACGGCCCGTCTGCTCGTGATGCACCGCTCCTTGGAATGAACTTCTCGGGTGGGCAGCGCGCTTCAGTCGCCTGCCTTAGGAGAGCGGCTCAGTTACCAGGCTCAACTGCCAGGCTCAACCACCGGGCTCAACCACCGGGCACAAGCATCGGTTTCAACCACCATGCCCGTTCACCGGGATGATCCATCTGGTTCAGGTGACGTCGGCGGCTGACCGGCACACAGGCTCGCCAGCGTTGCCTTCCTGCGTCCTCGAACCCGACGATCAGGCCTGGCGACCTCGACCCTGACGGGCGGGCACCGGACGGCGGGGACCCGGAGGCGGTGGGATCGGGATGCCCAGCAGCCGAGCCAGCTCGGGCACCAGCCCTGAAGCCTTGCGGGCATCGGCCAAGAGGGCTTCATCAGCGCCGGTCGGAATGCCGGCTGGCTTGACGGTGCGGCGAACCGGACACTCGACCACCACGTCGAGAAGTGCCTTCCACTCCTCAGGTGAAGCAGTCGAGGACATGGCAGTGCCGGCAGCCTCGGACAGGCGCACGGCCAGTTCGGCCGATAGGCGAGCCGAGGGCTCGGGGGCTCGAATCGAGGCTCGAACGGCGTCGGTGACGCGTCCTTCGTCGAGGGCGCTGGTGATTCGCTCGACCCAACGCTCACGCAGGGCCGTGACGCGCTCGTTGAGGCTGGTGCGTAGGGCTGTGGCCATCTCGGTGCCCTCTTCGTCGAGGGTGAGCGTCGAGGTGGCGGTCACGATGGAACGCACCTCACGTAGTGGCGTGTCGTTTCCAGCATTTCGGGCGGTGAAGGCCCGGTCCTTCCAGGTGGCCAGCGAGATGACCGGGCGAAGCTGCTCAGCCATAGCCATCAGGGGCGCTTCGGTGACTTCAGGGCGCCCTTCGGACCGTGCACGGGTGTTCTGTTCTTGGATGGCCTGGCGAACCGCCGGGATACCACCCTTGATCAGCTGCTCGGCCACGGGCAGCTGTTCGGGACGCAACTCGGCCAACGCCGCATTCCTATACGTCGAGGAAACGGCAGGCTGGCGTGAGTCACGCCCTGTGCGCTCCCGGCCACCCGGCCGAGCCGGGCCGCCGCGACCAGGACCTCGCCCGTCGCCACCACGCCCGTCGCCACCACGGCCTTCGCCACTACGGCCTTGACCACCACGACCCTCGCCACCACGACCCTCGCCACTGCGTGAAGCATCGGAGCGTCCGTCGCCACGCGGGCGACGATCACCATCGGGGCGAGGCCCACGATGTGAAGGGCGACGGCCACCTTCCCCGTCGTCATCACGGCGCTTACGTCCCTTGCCGGCCAAGATCACATTCACATCAGGACCTGACTGCGGGGTGCCGACCACCTCGATGCGATCCACTGCCTTGGGCTCGCCCTTGCCCTTAGGGGGGAGTAGCGCCGTGACACTTGTGCCATCGAGCGTCGACTCGACCTCGGCACGCAGCACGGCTCCGACCACCGCCCCGGCAGGGACGAGTTCGGCCGCGACCGTGCCTCGTGGCAACTTGGCTCCGGCGGCTCGCCACGTCCACGTGGAGGCGTCGGTCTGACTAGTGAGTTCAACTTCGATGCGATGGCCCATACCGCCGGACAGGCTACTCCCATGCCGGGGTCCCACGAACCCGGAGGCAATCTCCGTGTGCCGGATACCACGTTGGGACGGTATCTGTGGGTCGGAACAGCTTGGTCGGGACACGGAAACGCCACCTGACTGGGAGTCGTGGCAGGATCGCAGGATGTCCGAACAGGCGATGTCCGAACAGGCGATGTCCGAACAGGCGATGACTGAACAGGCGATGACTGAACAGGCGATGACTGAACAGGCGATGACTGAACAAGGGACCGGACGATCGGTTGAGAATGATGCGAGCGCAGAGATCGAGGGGAACGGACTACCGGTCGGGGACTCGACGTGGGTGGAGCGACTGACGTCCGTGCGTCACGAACCCGATCCCCACGGGAATGCTCCTGTTGCCTCTGACCTCGAGACGATGTTGACCGTGGCTGCGTCAGTGCCCGACCACGGTGGGTTGCGGCCATGGCGATTCGTCGTCATCGAGGGTGAGGGTAAGCGTCGGTGGGCCGATGCGCTCGAAGCTGGGTTGGTTGCCTTGCGTGGGATCGATCAGCCCGCTGCGGTCGTGGCCAAGATGCGAGGGAAAGCGAATGCGGCGCCGTGTTCCATCGCTGTCGTCAGTGCAACCGATCACCATGCTTCTGTGGCTGCCTGGGAACAGGCGGCTTCTGCTGCCTGCACCGGCTACGCCTTGGTGTTGGCCGCCACTGGACTGGGTTATGGCGCCGTTTGGAAGAGCGCAGCAGTTCTCGACACCGAACCCGTGAGGGAGTTCTTCAACCTGCAGACGAATGAAACGTTGCTCGGATGGGTCAACGTTGGCACACCGGCTCGACTGAGCCGGGCCAAACTGACCCGAAGTCCTGAGATCTATCGCCAGACCGTGGACGAACGGGTGACGAGGATCGTCGACTGATCCGCCGATGCTTCCGTCAGTTCGAAACTCCCATCAGCGAGCTTCAGATCGGCGAGACGTAGATGCCGTAGTCATTGATCCCGTCGGCCATGGATCCAGTCGGCCATGGATCCGGTGTGCCATTGATCCCGTGGGCCTAGGCAAGACGGGTTCGTGAAGGCAAGGAGCACGTTGGCGTCCGGCACGTTGGCAAGGGACCTAGGGGGATCGCCTGGATCTACCAGCCGAACTGGGCCAACGGTGGGCCCACGCCAGCATCAGCGGCACACGAGCCACACAGGTCCATCATCGAAGACCCCGGCCTCTCGGATGCGGGCACTCGACGCCAGCCGTAGCGCCTCGCCTCTTCGAGGCACGCCGACTCCGACCAACGAGGCGGTGTGCGATTTCCGCATCGACCACATGTCCGATAGAAGGCGTCGTCGTAGAGGTCCTCGTCGGAGAACTGATCCAGCAGGGACGAAATGTCGTCCTGATCGTCGAAACCTTGGTTACCAGGGTCGTGATCCACGCCAACCTCCTGCTCTGATCTTACCGGCCGCACCGGGCATGGCGCCGGGCTTCCTCAATCCCTCGCTACCCTGTAACGCCGTCGATGTGGCGCTTGGATTCCTCGGTACGGGATCGCTCGTGGGGTAGCAGTCAGTTCGTAGGCTGGACCCATGCCCAGCGATTCCGAATTCGTGAGGTGCGGTTGGTGTCACCGCCCGATCGACCAGCGCCCCGGGGGTGGTCGGCCTCGGAAGTTCTGCACCCGTTCGCATCGTCAGCGGGCATATGAGGCACGAAAGCGGGCAGAAGCAGCACAACTGACACCGGATCGTTGCATCGTTGCGGTCGCTGATCTGTCTCGATTGCACGACAGGCTCTACCGCTTGGAAGCGGCCGTGGACGATGTGACTTCCGACATTGCTGAAGATCCCGGGCCGCAGACTTTGAGGGCCGCCGTCGATCACCTGCTCGACGCCGCTGGTGATCTTGTTGGCGTGATCATCGAGCCTGTTCGGGACTAGGTGGCAGAACCACTGCATCAATGGGCACCCGAACTGGTGTCGTTGCGGCATCTGGACGTTGTGGCGGCAGCGCTGTTGCTATTGCCGTTGTTGCTACTGCGGTTGTTACTACTGCTGTTGCGAAGCACGGTGATGGCCTTGGATGAGCGAGCGGGAAGGATGTAAAGGATCTGTTCAGGCGTGCCGATACGACGGTGTCGGGACACTCCCGACAGGTCAGGGTGCTTGGCACCTCGACACGGCGAGGAGGAACGTCATGTCCGTCATGGAGTACCAAGACGTAACCGATGTCAGCTACCACATCACCGAGGCACTGACAGCCGCTCGTGATGGGGTCCCTGTCTCCGTCGTCCAGGATTCCCAGCGCTACGCCCTCGTCGAAGTCGATCGTCTGCTCAAGACCTTTGCCGCAGCTAGTCCGCGTGCCCGAGTCGTCCACGACGGAGATCGTTGGTGCCTCTTCGTTCCAGGACTGCCCGTCCTCGCCGAAGGTTTCACGGTCAACGACATGCTCGATGACGCAATCGCTGTCCTGCACGAGTACGCAGATGACTGGATCGACGGTGTCTGTGGCTCCGCTGGCACCGATACGCAGTGGAACGTCGTGCAGTTGGTGTCGCTGTCTACGGACGAACAGCTTCGTGGCTGGCTTGTGGGTGCCGAGAACTGATCGTCGAGCCGAGGCCACGGTTGTGGCAAGGAAGACCCAAGCCCAGTAGTGCGGTGCCGCCAGCGTTAGGTTGCCGTCCCTGTACGATCGTGCAGTAGTGCGAGTCCTCCTCATGAGTCCTGTTGCTGGATTGGACGTCTCCGGTGGCGACATCGCCTACACCGAGGCGTTGGTGGCCCGTCCTCCAAGCGGCGTGACCTATACGACCTATCCCGATGCGATGGCCGAAGGCTCGCTGATTGAGCGGGGACGTCGACCCAAGCACGGCCGCCTGGGTGCACTGGATGGGGCAATATTGACGGCTCGCACTGTCGAGGTTGGCCTGCGAAAGGCCGGAGTGCTCTTCCGGGAGCCCTTCCGCTACCTGACAATGGACCCGGACGCATTTGACCTCGTGCATTCCCATGTCTTTCCGGTGCGCCAAGTCACTTCCAGAGTCCCGATGGTGACCAGCTCGGGCTTTCCTCTTCCGGTGCTCTACCGAGATCGCATGGGCTGGTCGGACCGTCGGGCCGCTGTGGCTGCCCGGGGCGAGCGTATGGCGTCAAGGGTGACGGGAACGGAGATGCCATGGCTCCCGCCTCGCCACGCCGCTTTGTCCATGGTGCAGTCTGAGCACTACCGGAATCTGCTGCTCAGCCAAGGGGCGGCTTCTGATCGTGTGGTGGTTCGCCCTCTAGGTATCGATGGGGCCCCCGGGACTCCAAGGACCGGTCCACCCCGGACCATTGGGTTCATCTCGACACTGTTCGAAGAGAAAGGCGGCCCCGTTGCTCTCGATGCCGTGCGCGCTGTGCGGTCGGTGCACCCTGAGGTGACGATGGTCGTCGCAGGCGTCGGCGCCCGACCCGACGTCGATCTGCAGGGTGGCGCGGTGACGTGGCTCGGTCCTGTGCCGCGCGCCGAATTGTTGGCATCGGTGCTGCCTTCCATTGACATCTTGGTCCATCCCACACCGTGTGATTCAGGCCCGCCGTATGTAATTCTCGAAGCACTTCAGCAGGGCATCCCCGTCGTGACCACCGATCTTTCTTGGATCGACGAGGGTCTGACGGGACCGGGTGTGCGGCGAGTGCCTGCCACCACGGCGACCATGGCCGAGGCGCTGGGTGAACTCATGGACCCGGAGACCTATGTCACAGCTTCACGGGCGGCCATTGAGTTGTGGTCTGAGCGCTACAGCATGGAGGTCCTAGCCGAGGAGATCGGCGAGGTCTATCGGAGCGCGTTGGCCGTGGCACGCTGACGGCTGAGGCATCCCACACAGGTAATCATCCCGGCCGCCAAGGCACAGGTCTCGGAACCCCAGCCTCGGAACCCCAGCCTCGAACACGGCCTCAAACCCGGCTTCCAACACGGGAACCTCATCCTGACGGCGATGTGATGGAAGCGTCCGGGGCACTGAGATTTCGGGCACTATGAGTTTCGACCAACGATGTAGAGGGGATGGGATGCGGCGTGCAGTCAAGTGAATCCAGCTATCGACGGGGTCTGGTAGAGGTGGCTGATGGCGTGCACGCCTACCTGCAGCCCGACGGATCCTGGGGTTGGAGCAATGCCGGGCTGATGGTGGCTGATGGGGAATCGCTTCTCGTCGACACTCTCTTCGACCTGCGCCTTACCGCCGAGATGCTTGAGGCCATGACCCCGCTGATCCAGACGGATCCAATCGGGACCGTGGTCAATACTCACGCCAACGGCGACCACTGCTACGGAAACCAGTTGGTGGACGGGCCGGGGGTGCGGTTTGTCGCATCCGAGGCGGCGACGAAAGAGATGGACGAAGTACCGCCAGCATTGTTGGCGGCGGTGATGGACTCGGCGCCGGAGGGGCCACTTGGCACGTGGCTCACCCACGCCTTCGGTCCATTTGCGTTTGACGGCATCGAGGTCCCCCCGGTGACCGACACGTTCAGCGGGCGCGCATCGCTCACGATGGGTGATCGCCAGGTCGACCTCTATGAGGTAGGCCCGGCACACACCGGTGGTGACGTCATGGTGCACCTGCCTGATGCAGGAATCCTGTTCACGGGGGACATTCTCTTCATCGGCGGAACGCCCATCATGTGGGCTGGCCCATCGTCGAACTGGATAGCCGCGTGTAACCTGATCGCCACGTTGGCACCAGAGGTCGTCATCCCCGGACATGGTCCGCTGACCGACGTTGCTGGAGCTGGCGAGGTGGGGGAGTACCTCCGTTTCGTTCGCGCCGAAGTCGAACCGCGGGTGAAGGCAGGCCAGGATCCCGTGGCTGCTGCCCGGGAGATCGATCTGATGGTGCATGGCACCAAGTTCGGGGCATGGACCGACCGAGAGCGCTTGATCGTCACCGTCCACGCCATGTGGCGCGAGATGGACCCGACCTACGTGCCACCCGACATCGTTGGCCTGCTGTCGGCCATGGCTGAGGACTTTGCTCGAATCGGCCGGCCGACGGCCTGATGTGGAGCGTGTCGCAACACTCGTGGACCGCCCGTGACCTGGACGTCGCCTGCACGCACGGGGGGTTCGCACATCGCGTCGGAGCGATCGGTACCATCGACAATCCGGCCGGCGAGATGGGGTGTGCTGTGCCGGGATGGCGTGAGTCGCAGTTCGACACACCCAACTCCTGTCTGCACTGAACCTTTTTGCCCTGCATCTGTCTCCACTATGGCGAGCCACCAACTGACACCGACCCGATCGACAGTGGTGGCGCGCCCAAGGTCCCTTGGTAACACCGTAGGGATGGAAACCTGATGGCCCGCACCATCAGGTTGCGTCCATGGCAGCGGGCCGCCCTCGAACAGCTGGCGGTCTCGGATCGCCCAGACTTCTTGGCCGTCGCCACCCCAGGGGCGGGCAAGACCACCTTCGCTCTGACCGCAGCTCGTCAAGCATTGGCCAAGCGACCGGGTGCGCTCATTGTCGTAGTGCCCACCGCGCACCTCAAGTTTCAATGGGCTCGAGCCGCCGCCGGACTAGACCTGCACCTCGATGCTCGCTGGTCGCCGTCGTCGGGCTCGTTTCCGAGAGACATGCATGGCGTCGTGACCACGTATCAGCAAGTGGCCTCGGCGCCTCAGGCCTTTGCCGCTCGTGCGCAAGGAGCCTTCGTCATCCTCGACGAACTCCACCATGCCGGTGACGACAGGGCATGGGGGGAGGCCCTCATTGCCGCCTTCGGGAATGCCCGCCAACGCTTGGCCCTGTCGGGAACGCCGTTTCGATCAGACACCCGCTCCATCCCGTTCGTCGACTACCACTTCGACGAAGCAAGGCCGGATTTCGAATATGGCTACGGGGCGGCTCTGGCCGATCGACGGGTGGTGCGGTCGATCTACTTCCCTCGGACCAATGGGCACATGGAGTGGTCGGCCGCCGATGGATCAATCCATGCAGCCGGTTTCGATGATCCCCTGGCGATCACCCGGGCAAACCAACGCCTGCGAGCTGCCCTTTCGCTGGAGGGCGAATGGCTCCCCGAAGTGCTCGGTGCGGCGCACGCTCGCCTCCAAGCCGTGCGGGCACAGCATCCCGATGCCGGAGGACTGGTCGTGGCCATGGACCAAGAGCATGCCCGGGGCATTGCCGAACTGATTCGCACGAGGTTCGGATCGAGGGCAGTGGTTGCCACCTCGGATGATCCCGATGCATCGGCCAAGATTCTCGCCTATACGACGTCGGATACTCCGTGGTTGGTCGCCGTGCGCATGGTGTCCGAAGGAGTGGACATTCCTCGGCTCCGAGTAGGTGTATTCGCCACCACGACGACCACCGAGTTGTTCTTCAGGCAGGTGGTCGGCCGTTTGGTGCGGTGGCAGCAGGGCATCGGGCGTCAGTCAGCCCATCTGTTCATCCCTGACGATGCACGCCTGCGAGTCGCGGCCGTCGAGATCGCCACTGATCGTCGCCACAGTCTGCGCCGGGAACGGACTTCGGATGATGATTCGGCCCTTGTCGCTGAGGTGGAGGCTGCATTCGACGAGGTGGTGGAGGATGGCGATGTCGAACAACTCTCACTCTTCTCGGTGATATCTGCGGTTGCCACCGACGCGGTCATTCCCGACGACGAACCCATGGACGAACCCGAGGACATTGATCACGATCCAGCCCTCGTGTTGGAGTTGCCCGCCCCGCCGGTCTTGCCCGGAGCGACCGGGGGAGTGGCGGGCTCGGACGTAGTCGGTGAAACCCGTATGGAGCACAAACAACGGTTGCGATCAGCCAACTCCGAGTTGGCTCGGGACCTGGCTCGGCGCACCGGGATGACCCATGCGCAGGTCAATGCCGAGTTGAACCGCTTGGCAGGACTTCGGCGAGTGGGGGAGGCGACGGCAGTGCAACTCGAGCAGCGCCTCCGAGTCGGCGAACGCTGGTTGGCCAAGCGCTAGCAGGCTCGATGGGCTGACACTCCAGCCCGTCGATGGCGTTGGCCTGGTTACAGCACCGTGAGATCCGAGACCATCACCATCCGGTGGCGGCGATGATCTGGCCGTTCAGGTGTGACCCGGCCATCGAACCATCGTTGGGGGCATCACCGAAGTTGTAGAGGGCACCGTTTGCCGCTGCCACCCAATAACCACGACCCCCTCCTGTGGCGAAGATGGCGGTGGCTGGGTTGGTCCCCCCGGTCTGGCCGATTGGTGATCCATAGAGAGCGGCGTCACCGAAGCTGGTGACTGTGCCATTGGCGAACAGGATCCAGTAGCCGAGGCCCGATGGAGTCCGCACGGCGGACGTGACCACCGATCCTTGGCTGCCGGGTTGGCCCTTGCTCTTGGCATCGCCGAAGGCGTAGACGTTGCCGGTCGCTGTCACGAGGTAGTAGCCGAGGCCGCTGGCGTCGGGCATCACGGCAACCGCTGGACCCGAGCATCCTCCGATGCCTGGGCAGGATCCAGCGAAGTGTGCGTCGCCAAAGGCAAAGACACCACCGTCGGAGGCCACCATGAAGTAGCCCTTTCCGTCCGAGGAGGGAACCATGGCCACGATGGGGGCGGCGAGGGCATGGGTACTGCCGGGAGTTCCCGCAGGGGCCAGTCCGATACCGGGAATCGAGCCATAGAAGCCGGAATCACCGAAGGCGAAGATGCCTCCGTCGGTAGCCACCAGCCAATACCCCAAGCGGTCCGATGTCGGGGTGATGCCCACCACTGGTCGCTGGAGGGAAAAGTTGCCGGTTGAGCCATGGAACTGTGCCGAACCGAAGGTGAAGATGCCGCCATCCGAACCGACGAGCCAATAGCCGTGCTGAGCTGCGACCACCGTCCAGGTGAATGACGCCGTGCCCGAGGCATAGCTTCCATCGTTGGCCCGGATGGTGACGCCACAGGTGCAAGCTGACGTCGGCGTGCCGGTGATCGTCCCGGTTGTCGGGGAGATGGTGAGGCCCGTCGGTAACCCAGTTGCCAACCAGGTGAGCGTGGCCCCAGGGGCGGCACCCGTGGCGGTGACCGTCAGGGGGGTGATGCCAGATCCTGAGGTCGAGTGCTGATTGGAAGGCGACACCACCGTGATGTGCTCGACGCCGACCGCTGTCGAGCCGGTGAGGGAGGCACTCACCGTGTCAGCCGCAGACAAGGACTGGGTTCCTGGCGTGGCCAGTGTCACGGGCAAACTGTGGGTGCCGGCATCACCGGTCACAAAGGTGTAGTCGGACGGAAGAACGGCTGAGGCGTCGCTCGACGTCACGTGCACGGTACCGGTGTAGCCAGCCACGACGTTGGCGAGTGCATCGTGCACGGTGATCGTCATGGAAAACCCCGTACCTGACGACGCACGGGGTGGAGCAGAGACAAGGAGAGATGCGGGTGGACCGGCAAGCACCGATTCCGCTTGGCTTGACGCCAGAACACCAGACGAGGAGGCGGTGAGCGTGGGGTGACCAGCCGTGGTGTCGCCGTAGTAAGCGGTGGCCGTCGACGACCCAGCTGGAATGGTCACCGAGGTGGACGTGGGCCCATCAACTGACGTGGCGAAGGATCCCTGGCCCGAGGTTGTTCCCAGGGTGACCACGGTGTCAGTCACTGGTGTGATGGGCGATCCGAATGGGTCGACCAACGACACGGTGACGGGTTGATTGACCGACGTCGATGCGGTGAAGGAGAGAGGCGCCGAGGTGATGGTCGCCGTACTTGGCGCTCCTTGGTACGAACCGGCGTAGCACGCCATGCCTGCTTGATTTGCCGTTCCCCGCTGGTCTGTCGTGGCACACAGCACTCGTGTCGCCCCGGCAATGGTCACGGTGGTGGGATTGGGAATCAGGCTGATACCCGGGTTTCCTGACCCCGGAGCAATGGTAGCGGTGGGCCCACCGTTCGAACCGAGAGTTCCGAGGGTTGCCGCCAGAGATGTCGAGGGTGCGTTGTGGGGACCACCGGCCCAACACGACGGATCGCCGGTGTTGTAGCCGGCATCGATCCATGTTCCGGTGTTGGGTGCGCATGGGTCACCAATTTGATCAGCGGCCAACGTGACCGAACCGACGCCAGTTGAACTCGTGGACACATTGGCGATTGCTGGTCCATCGCTACCTGCAGAACTGCCGACAAGGGTGCTCGCCACCACCGTCAAGGTTCCCGAGCCGCCGTCATCGGCGTTGTCAATTGCGCCACCTTCCATGGCTGCCGAGTTGTTGGTAAACGTCGACTTCGACACATGCAATGTGGCTGTGCCGCCATAGTCAGCGTTATCGATCGCACCGCCGTCATTGCTGGTTGCTGCATTGGAATCGAAGGTTGACGTAGAGACGGAGGATCCTGGAGCGGTGCCACCATTGTCTCCGTTGTCAACTGCGCCACCGTCGGTCAGTGCGGAGTTGCCGGTGAAGGTCGACGACGTGACGGTCAGAGGCCCGACTCCGTTGTAATCGGCATTGTCGATTGCGCCTCCGTCGTCCTCCGAGGTGTTCGAGGTGAACGTAGAAGCAGTAATCGAAGCTGGAGAGGAGATCGCTGTCCCTGTCGTTGGCCCGTTCACGGCCGACGCGACGGCGCCACCGTCCCAGACGGCACTGTTCGAGGTGAACGTCGAGGTCGAGATGACAAGAGGGCCCGAGCCCGCGTTGTCCGCGTTGGCGACGGCTCCTCCGTCAGAGCCCGCCGAGTTCGAGGTGAACGTGGAGTTGGTGATCGTCAGCGATCCCGTTCCCGCGTTGTCGGCACTGTCGACGGCTCCTCCGTCGGAGCCCGCCGAGTTCGAGGTAAACGTGGAGTTGGTGATGGCGAGGGAGCCCGATCCGCCGTTGTCTGCGTTGTCGATCGCACCTCCGTCATACGCCGATGTGTTACTGACCAAGGTCATCGAACTGAGTGTCACCGAACCACCCGGTTGGCCATCGCCATTGTTGATGGCCCCACCATCGGTAGAGGTGGAGTTGTTGCCTCCGGTCATCGTGAAGCCCTGCAGGGTGAGAAAGCCGGTCCCGAGTGTGGCCGTGGTGACGGTCAAGATCGCATCGGCACAGCTCGCCGTCGCACAGGCCCCCGTGCTCACCCCTTGGTTACCGTCGAGAATCGGCGCTGACGTCAACCCGGGTGCGGGTCCGATCACTATCGGGGCAGTTGACGTCGTGTGTGTCAGGTCGATCGACCAGTTTCCCGTGTAATGGCTGGGATCACCGGCCGTCGATAGATTCGCCCCTGCCGACGCCAGGTAGATGGTGCGACTCGGGGGATTGAGAATTGATGCGCGAGCGAGAGCTCGAGCGAGGGAGCACTCGACAGCCGGGTTATGACCGGAGTCCTGAGGGCAGGTGAGTGAGTTGCTGGTTCCCCCGGAATAGGCATAGAGGGCAGAGACCACAGCGCCTGCGGGTGGCGATGGGAACACGCCCAAGGCGGCCACACCGACAATGAGACTGGACGCGGCAACAGCGACGCGGCTGAAGGTGACGGATGGTCGTTGCGCTGATCCACGAGGCGTTGCGATGCGGGCCATGTGTCTATCTTGCAGGGATTGTGCGCAGTTTCGAAAGCACGGAAGGGCCGATGGGTAGCGTCGCAGGTGCTGGTCCGTGGCAACAATGCGCGCAAGAGGTCCATTGGAGCCATGTCGTCGTTCGACACCGTTTGGCGTTCGTGCAACGACCCCGTTGCCTTGCTGATCTCATTCGGGGCCCAGGGAAGAGGCGAGTCGTGGACCATCGACCTAGTGGGCACGCCCGGCCTCATTCGGCCACCTTCAGGCGCAGCCTGATTGCTACCCGGCAGCACCACGCCTGCATAACGTGCCTGGTTAAATAGGTGGAGCACGAAAGTTCCATGTTGGCCCGACTACAGAACTTGGGCACTACTGCAGGAGGTCCCACGGTGGCTAGCTCCAAACTCAAGATGGTGATCGCCGGAACGGCATCCGTCGCTCTGGTGGGTGTGATGATCGGATCGTCAACACCATCGGGAGCCGTGGGAACGGCGCCTGCAGCTCAAAACGGCCCTACGGCGGCGGTTCTGAAGCTGATCCAGCCCAGCTACACGGCCACGTTGACTACAGCGGTCGTGGTTCGCCCTTATGCGCTGTGTGCTGCATCAGGAGTTGTCCCCACCAAGACGACAACCTCTATCAATGGCGTCAGTTATCACGTCGGTGTGGCTATCTGCCCCATCGTTACGGGCAAGACCGTCATCAACACGAGTCTGCAGGGCACAGCGGAAACGCCAGCCGGACGAGGGACGATCTGGTCCTCATTTGGACAGCCTTCGACATTCCCTCAACTCGATGGCGGAACATGGACCGTTGCGCCAGCAACTCCCCGAAACTACGTCGTCAGTCCCAAGATTGGTAAAAGTGAGTCCAATCTGTGGGGCTATCCGTGCGTGACGATCAAGCCAGTCAACATCGGAGGCAAGGAGTATCCGTTGGCCGAGTGCGCTGGACCGATGATGGAGAACATCACCAACGAACCTGTGCGGTACGGCTCAGCGGCCTATACGCAAGCTGCTCCAAACCTGCCGAACCCGGTTGGCTACGCGTACCCCTACGTGTTGACGTTGCTCAAGTTGTTGGGGGCCTGAGCAAGCCCCGATCAGGGCTCCTTCATCCCGCCCGCATCGCGATCACTCGTGAAGAACCCTCGAGTTCGTCCGGAGTCACGTCGGAGGTCTCGACCACCCACCGATATCGGAAAGGCACGCGTCAGGCCAGCACCTTGTTGCTGTGTAGTTACGTCACAGTGACGGAACTAACCTGGTGAGGCTGGTGCGGGGGATCGCATCGGTCGTACGACCTGTGGCCGGTCGGCCACGGCGAACTGCCTGAATCCCAGATCTCATGGGCGAGCGGTGAGATGCCGGTGACGCGCCGTGATGGCCTGGAGCTCGAACCAGCGAAATTGGCGGCCCGCTGAATCCGGATGATCCATGGGAGTTGCCATCTAGGTGGCGAGGAGTCATTGATGTCGGCAGACAACAACCGATCTGTCATGCCGGACAGGACCTCTAGTTCGAAGGCCGCCTCCCCAAAACGCCGATAATGTATATTATGTCAGAACAAGCGTAAGCCAGTCGCAAGTTGCGACAGGTGTAACGCCGGCGGCCGTCGCCCCACCACCACCCCTGTCGCCATGAGCCGTTTGAACCTGGCGGGGACAGGGAATCCGCTGAAGATGCAGCGGCTGGGAAGACCGACGAGGTTCTCGTCCATCAGCACAACGCGCCGACCGATCACCACGTCGGGTTGCAGCGAAGGGTCCGCTCCCCCGGTCAACGGCTCGTCGGATCGGGCTGGCGGGTTGAGTGGGTCAGGCTGCAGCCTGTGGAGCCTTCACTGACTGCATGATGGCCAGGCACATCTCATCGGATGAACCATCACCCCAGGTGATGAACTTGGCAGGCTGCTTGCGGAGCTGAGGTAGTTGCTGGCGAAGCTTGGGGTTGTACGTGCAGGTCACGGCGATGGTGTCGCCTTCATGGGTCACGATGGGTGTCTTGAGATTGAAGAAGCGCTGATCGTCGAAGTTGTAGTGCGGGTCGTCCACCAGGGTCTTGGCACTGGGTGTCCCGGGGTTCAGCACGACTTGCATCGATGAGCCGGTCAGGTGCATGTGAGGCGTGATGCGGAGGATCTTCCTACCTGGTTCAGCGGGTCGCACGCATGTGGTCGAGACGCCAACGGGTGGGTCGGTCGGATTGCGACCACAGATTGCCTCAATGACTTGGGTTTCCACCACGGCTCCGGGTCCAAATCGCTTCCCCAGATCGGCGAGGGCGGCGGTTCGGTCGCACAGCGGACCGGTCACGCCGGCAGGACAGGGCACGTCAGGTGCTGCCGGTTGGATGTGGATGGTCAATGGTTGCAGGTGGGCCGACGACGGCACGGTGTGGAGAGTCACGGAAGCGTGGACGGGCTTGTCGCCCTTCAACAGGTTGTAATGGATCTGTTCGATCAGGAGGCTGCCGGCAGGGACGAGCATGCCTGTGCCTGCTGGTTCGGGATCGAGACCCTGTCCAGGCACCCACACCGTGAGCCAGCCCGAGTTGGCCAACGCATTCCCGAACCGCCCCGACGGGAGCGCCGACTCCCCGAAGCATGTCCATCCCTTGCCGTTGTGGTCAGTGGTGCGGGCCCGAGCTGCGTCCTGGGGTAGTACCAGCGAGAGAATCGCATGGTGGACTTCGACACTGTTCGGGAAGAACTGGGACGACACGATGTAGGCGCTGTGTTTGAGGTGCGGATCGATCAGTGTGCAGTGATAATCGTCCGTGGCGCCGTTCACTGCCTTGGGTGTGTAGGACTTACCCGACACAGAAATTGTGGCGGTGTGGGGACCTGATGCCCCAGCGGGTACTTGCGTCAGCCCGACAACGGCGACCGCAACAATGACGAGCAGGCACGAGGCCAGGCGAACCGAACGAGACGACATGGGGAAACTGTAGCGACGGCGGTGTCGCCCCGCCGTCACTCCCCTCGTTCCTCTGCCCTCGTCCTCCGGTGGTGCGTCCGGGAACCCCACGCCTCATCAGCGCATTCGGAATTCCATCGTGATCCGATGGTCACCACAGTCTCGCCCGCGTCATTCGGCATAGGACTCGATAGGCGGACAGGAGCAGACCAGATTGCGGTCACCATAGGACTGATCGATCCGTCCGACCGGGGGCCAGTACTTGTCCGCCCCGATGCCCGTCGGATAGGCACCTTTCTCGCGTGAATAGGACCGTTCCCAAGGTCCGGCCAGCACCTGCGCGGTGTGTGGAGCATGGTGCAACGGGCTGTCGTCGACCGACCAGGTGCCGGCAACTACCTCATCGATCTCGGTGCGGATCGAGATCATGGCGTCGCAGAACCGATCGATCTCTGCGAGATCCTCGGATTCGGTGGGCTCGATCATCAGTGTGCCCGCCACCGGGAAACTCATAGTCGGGGCGTGGAAGCCGTAGTCGATGAGGCGCTTGGCCACGTCGTCCACGCTCACCCCGGTGCTGGCTGTCATGGGTCGAAGATCCAAGATGCACTCGTGGGCCACCTGGCCGGAATCGCCCGTATAGAGCACGGGGAACGCGTCACCTAGGCGGTCCGCCATGTAGTTGGCGGCCAGGATGGCCGCTTTGGTGGCGTTTCTGAGGCCTTCCGCACCCATGAGGCGGACGTAGGCCCAACTGATGGGAAGGATTCCTGCACTCCCATAGGGAGCGGCGCTGATGGCCCCGATGCCGTTGCGGCGACTTTCGTCGGGATCCATCGGGTGGCTGGGAAGGAATGGGGCCAGATGAGCACCGACGGCCACAGGACCTACGCCTGGCCCTCCCCCGCCGTGGGGGATGCAGAACGTCTTGTGGAGGTTGAGGTGGGACACGTCGCCACCGAAGAGGCCCGGCGGAGCCACACCGACGAGAGCATTGAGATTGGCGCCGTCGACATAGACCTGACCTCCGGCCTCGTGCACGATGCGACAGAGTTCGGTAATCCCCTCCTCGAAGACGCCATGGGTCGAGGGATAGGTCACCATGGTGGCGGCTACTCGTCCCTGGTGCTCAGCGCATCGAGCGGCTAGGTCGTCGAGATCGACAGTCCCGTCCTCCCGTGAGGCCACGACGACCACTCGCATCCCGGCCATGACCGCAGATGCGGCGTTCGTGCCGTGGGCGCTCGACGGGATCAAGCAGACATCCCTGTCGATGTCACCTCGTGAGCGGTGGTAGCCGCGAATGGCCAGCAGTCCGGCCAACTCGCCTTGGCTTCCTGCGTTGGGCTGGAGCGAAACGGCGGAATAGCCGGTGAGATCGGCCAACCACTGTTCGAGCTGACCGACGAGTAGGTGATAGCCGACGGCCGCTGATGCCGGCACGAGCGGGTGGAGGTTGGCGAAGCCGGGAAGGCCGATGGCCTCCATCTCGACGGTGGCATTGAGCTTCATTGTGCACGAGCCCAGCGGGATCATGCCCCGGTCGAGCGCATAGTCCCGATCGGACAGTCGGCGCAGGTAGCGCAACATGGCCGTCTCGCTGCGGTGTGTATGAAAGACGGGGTGGGTGAGAAACGTGCTCGACCGAACCAGGGCATCGGGCAGGCCGACCGGGGTTCCTGCCGCCAGCTCCGCTTCTTGCGAGCGGTTCGACGATGGCGTAGCGAAGGATTCCAAGACCGAAGCGATCACTGCTGGCGTGGTCGTCTCCGAACAGGAGACAGCCACGTGGTCGGTGTCGACGACTCGAAGCCAGATACCTCGCTCAGCGGCTGCGGCGTGGATCTGGTCAGCGTGGCCAGGCACCCGGGCCAACACGGTGTCGAACACGTGGCGATGGACGATCTCGACACCCTGTGCCTCGAGGCCCTCGGCGAGTGCCGTGGCCCGTCCGTGTACGCGTCGGGCAATCTCGGTCAGCCCGTCGGGCCCGTGATACACGGCGTACATGGAGGCGACGATGGCCAGGAGTACTTGGGCGGTGCAGATATTGGAGGTCGCCTTCTCCCGTCGGATGTGCTGCTCCCTGGTCTGCAGTGCGAGACGGTAGGCAGGGTCGCCGGCCGAGTCGACCGAGACGCCGACCAGACGGCCGGGAAGTGTGCGTTCGAGACCACTGCGAACGGCCATGAACGCTGCGTGGGGACCTCCGTATCCCATGGGCACGCCGAAGCGCTGGGACGAGCCGACGACGATATCCGCCCCCCACTCCCCCGGCGGGGCGAGCAACGTCAGTGACAACAGATCGGCGGCCACGGTGACCATCACGCCCCGTGCTGCCGCCTCGGTCACCAAGCTCCGGTGATCCCTCACCGCTCCTGTTGCTCCTGGATACTGCAGTACCAGGCCGAAGAACTCATCGTCAGGCAGTCCATGTTCGAGGTCGGCAATCACCACGTCGACACCGACGGCCTCGCAGCGGGTCCGTACGACGGCGATGGTCTGAGGGAGGCAGTCGGCATCGAGGACGACGCGGGACGCTCCGCCCTTGATGGTGCGTCGCATCACGGTCACCGCCTCGGCAACGGCCGTCCCTTCGTCGAGCAGTGAGGCGTTTGCCGTGGGAAGTCCGGTGAGGTCGCTCACCATCGTCTGGAAATTGAGTAGTGCCTCGAGCCGGCCCTGACTGATCTCTGGTTGGTAGGGCGTGTAGGCCGTGTACCACGAAGGGCTTTCCAAGACATTGCGGCGGATCACCGCAGGCGTGATGGTGGGGTGATAGCCGAGACCGATCATGGCCTCACCGGGGACATTGAGTTCGGCGAGGGCCCGCAACTCGGCGGCTACCTCGACCTCTGATGCTGCATCGGGAAGGACATGGGTGATTTCAGAACGAACGCCAGCAGGAACGACCGCCGCTACGAAGTCGTCCATCGAGTCAAACCCGAGACGCTCCAGCATCGCTTGGCGGTCGGAGTGCGTCGTGCCGATGTGGCGATCAGCGAAGCCTGTTCCGAATGCAGCAACGTCGGTTGGCGTGTTGGTCGTGGTCATCTGGAGGCCTCCTGGTTCGGCCCGCGTGCGAGCCGCCCTGTCCGGTCCCTTGCGGGACGTTGGATGCCTCCCCCTCTGTCATGGGCCTGAGAGCTTCACCGCGAGCGGTTTTCCCCTTGGGCGAGCGGCTGGGCCGCTACTTTTCAGAGTCGCCTCGTCCCTGCGGTTCTGGGCCTGAGAGTTTCCGGGGAGTGTTGCTCCTTCGGCGCCCTGCACCTCGAGGTCGAGGCCAGGAACTCTTCCGCAGCGACTACACGGCGAACCATGTTGTCCCTCTCAGAGTAGCACCGGTGGGGCGTCGTTGAACCGGTGAGAGGTCTCGTTCCGGCTGATTCGTGGATGCAGGGCCGGGAGCGGATTGGCCACAGATTCGCAGATTTTCACGCATTGAGGAGCTCGTACTTGGCCCCCCGATGTTCGGTCTGACCGCAACAGTTCCCCTTGGTGCGAACCTTGGTGTCATCTACAGTTACGGCATGGACAGCGCCCGGATTGAGGGGGAGGCAGCTCCAACCACCTGGTTGGCATGGCCGACCCTTCGAGAGGCTGCCCCAGCCTGGACATGTGCAGTTCGTGACGATGTTGACATTGCCGATCTCGGGGCTGATATCGGTGACATCCCCGGAGGCATGGTCACCGTTCAGTTGGCAGATGATCCGTTACGTGGCGAGATCACTGTCGCCCTAGGTGGCCACGTCGTGGCGGTATTCGACGGCGAACGCAGCGCCGACTACTCAGCGGCCATCAGCCGTTTGGGGCGACTCAACATGGCCGCCACGTGTCGAGCGAAGCTCGACGTCGAGGGCGGGATGACGGTCCTCAAGATGCTCAGCCGACCAGAGATCGGCTCACCTCAGGCACCGTTTCTCCCGGCGTTCGAACCAGTTGGTGTCATGACCGAGGAGTTCGCACCTGACGACGTTCGAGGTCTATTGGGAGGCTTGGCAACAGATGGCCCAACCACCCTGCTCGGAGCGTTATCCATCAAGGGCGGGATGACGGTGTTGTCGATCGAGGGCCTAGCTATCGGCCACCTCGAGCGGTCAGCAGAACGACTGGTTGGTACCGTCCTCGCTGCTGGGTTTCATGCAACGTGCGCCACAACGGTGAACCGGAACGCTGCTGGTTCGATCGAGATGGCCGTCTGGATCCCTGACGAGATCTGATCTCGTCAGGGATCTGACGTTCGACTGGCCCCTGCTTGGTCAGGCCGTCATGCCCACGATCGGCTTGTTGAGATGCAGTCCTCCGGCTGAACCACCGAACCCGGCATCCCCGTAGGAGAAGATGCCGCCGTCCGAGGCCACTAGCCAGTACCCCAAGCCGTCGAAGGTCGGCGCCATGCCCACGATGGGCTTGTTGAGCTTCAAGGACCCAGCCGAACCGTAGAACCCGGCATTCCCGAACGAGAAGATGCCCCCGTCTGAGGCCACCATCCAGTAGCCACCGCCGTTGGGGTTGGATGCCATGCTCACGATGGGCTTGTTGAGCTTGAGCGATCCCGTCGAGCCGTAGAAGGCGGCATCGCCGTAGGCGAACACGCCACCATCGGAAGCAACGAGCCAGTAGCCACCACCATCCTGGGTTGCGGCCATGCCCACGATGGGCTTGTTGAGCGTGATGGCACCGGTGGAGCCGAAGAAACGTGCATCCCCGAAGGCGAAGATCCCGCCGTCGGAGGCAACGAGCCAATAGCCGTTGCCCGTGGGTGTGACCGCCATGCCCACAATGGGCTTGTTCAGAGCGAGTGCCCCGGTCGAGCCGTAGAACCCGGCGTAGCCGTAGGAGAAGATGCCACCGTCAGAGGCAACGAGCCAGTACCCACAGCGGCACGGCAGGGAGGCCATGCCCACGATGGGCTTGTTGAGATGGAGGGCTCCCGCCGATCCGTAGAACCCGGCGTTCCCGTAGTTGAAGATGCCCCCATCGGAAGCCACCATCCAGTACCCGGGGATCGACGACACCGATTGACCATTCGAGATGCACGCGCTGGTGTAACCGTTGGAACCCCAGGTGAGCTTGTACGACACCGTGGCCGGCACTGTGGCCAGGCCGGAGAAGGTGACGACGAACTGGGGGTACGCCGTCTGGGACTGGAGGTTGAGACCGGACAGGCTCACCGAACCGAAACTGTCCAATGGCTGTGCTGGAACCGGAAGCGTGTTGCCCAGTGCATCTTCGAAGGCAACCGATGCCGAAGAATAGGCAGCCCTGGCCGGACTGGTGATCTGGAGTGAGCTGAACGACGAGGGGGTGCAGATGGGATTTGGGTTGACCACAGTGTTGGTCTGAATGCGCACCGGACCTCGGAGGCAGGCACCTCCGGTGATGGCGTCAAAGCTCTGAATTTGCTTGGCGCCGCTATTGGAGTTCACCCAGATACAGGTGGGGCGCAGCGGGTCAGGGTTGACCGTGTAGAGGAGCAACATTCCCGACAGTGTCTTGGGGAAGTTGGCACAGGAGGCCGAAGTGGCGAAGTTGTAACACAACACCTTGTTCGACTGCGATACCGCCACGTAGACCGACGTGCCGAGGGTGAGAGGGTTGCCGGTGGCCTGCTCGAGTTGAGAATCTGTGCCGGCGGCGAGAGGTGCCCCGATGACGTTGGCCATGCCCGTCGGCGTCGAGGTCACGACTCCAGCAGAGGTGTAACACGGCGTCGATGCCGTGGCCAAGCAGATGCCCGTCGGCGTTCCCGAGGTGTTGAGTAGCGGGATCGGTGAGCCTCCGATGGCACTACTCGCAGCCGGAGAAGCAACGGTGACGGGCCAAGATCCCGTGCAGGTGCCAGCGGTGGCGGTATTGATGCACGTCAGCAGGTCGGCCGTAGTTCCGGCGATCTGCACATACACGGACGTTCCCGACGAACCGATCGGCACCGGTTGGACGAACGAAGCAATCGACTGCCCACCTAGACCCACAGCAATCGGTGAGGATGCGCACTTGGTTCCAGGAACCGAGGCGGTGATGGTGGAGGTATCAAAGCAGAGCAACTTGTTGCGGTCCCCAGTGGAACTTCCGGGATACTGGTTCGAGGCATACCACTTCGTGCCCACCAGCACGGGACCGCTGATCCCGGTGACCACCGGGGCACCGGCGGTCGCCGGTGGCAAATAGTAGGCGTCATCGCTGGCCGCCAGGGCGGTGAATCCGCAGAACATCTGTGCTCCGGTGGCCGTTGAGCGCAAGGAGGTGTCGATGCAGGCGACGCCAGCGGTTTTATCGCTCGTCCTGACGACGTAGGCGAACAGATGGCCGGTGGTCTGGTTCAGATAGAGGCCGGCGCCGAGCGGAGTAGCAAAGTTGGTCGATCCAGAGACGACCGTCTTGACGCCTGACCAACATGTGGACCCATCACTCTGGTTGTGGCATGCCACCCGTAGCGTCGGTTCGTGGTGGGAGACATTGAACACCTGGGTCGAGCTGACTGCTGCGGCCCAGCCATCACTGGCCGAACGGCTGTCGAAGGTCGTCGGCAGCGGGCCTGGCTCACTGCCGCTGGACTGATACGTATACGCACTGGTTGCGGCCGAAGCGGGCGTAGAGGTTGCCGTCACCGTGGCTGCGGCGACAGTGCAGAGACCTAGGACTCCAGCCACCAAGACCTTCGCCCGGCGCCAGCTCCCCGTCGATGCTGAACTGTCCATGTCGACCTTGCTTTCGTCTCGATTGGTAGTGCCCAGTTGGTAGTGCTCATTTGGTAGTGCTCAGTGTGGCGACATCGCCTGGCGCCCGATGAAGAGGGGGTTCAGTGCGGTGGGACTACCCACGCCAGAGATCAGCGCGTATCGCCCCTGGACCCCCGCCCCTCATCTCCGCTGTTCTGCGGATAGGCGCATGGTAAGCCAGCGAGACTGCCTACAGACATCGCCCCAACCAGATTGCACCCAGACTGCTCAAGAAGAGCCAGGGTCCAGCCTTCGCCAGCCTTCGTCACTGGCGCCCGCCGGTCATCGAGAACCTGGTGTCCGGGGATCTGAAGAACGGGAAGGGAAGTACGGGGCGGGCGTAGGATCACGTTGAGGCGCGTCTGTCCCTGCGCCCCAGAACTGAGGAGATGCCGTGTCTGAGATCATGCCCTTGCCGCCAACCATGGCCTTTGATTCTCCCGAGGATGAGCGCCTGCACCGCAAGCAACGCCTGGCTGCCGCGTTTCGCCTGTTCTCGAAGTTTGGGTTCGACGAAGGGGTGGCAGGCCACATCACGGCACGAGACCCGGAGAAGCCTGATCATTTCTGGGTGAACCCATTCGGGATGCACTTCGGCCACATCAGCGTGTCCGACCTGCTGCTGGTGAACCATGAGGGGACCGTCGTCGAAGGTGACCGAGCGGTGAACGTGGCAGCATTCGCCATCCACTCCCAGGTGCACGCAGTTCGCCCCGATGTCGTAGCAGCCGCTCATGCCCATTCGATCTACGGGAAGTCCTGGTCGTCGCTCGGGCGCCTCCTTGATCCCATCACTCAAGACGTCTGCGCCTTCTATGACGATCATGCCCTGTTCGACGACTACACCGGCGTGGTCATCGACACCGAGGAGGGCAAGCGGATCGCCCACGCGTTGGAGGACAACAAGGCGGCCATTCTCCGCAACCACGGCCTTTTGACCGTGGGGCACTCCGTGGACGAGGCGGCCTGGTGGTTCATCACCATGGAACGGTCATGCCAGGCCCAGTTGCTTGCTGAGGCGGCCGGCACACCGGTGCTCATCGACCCCGAGATGGCGCGGCTAACCAGCGGACAGGTCGGCAGCCACATGGCCGGTTGGTTCAGCTTCCAACCGCTCTTCGACAGAATCGTGCAAGAGCAACCCGATCTACTCGACTGATCCTTCGGGTCTCGTCGAGGCCCGATCCCACGTCCTTCGCTGAAGCGAGCTGCGCCACATGTCCAGACGGGGTTGGCTGCTTTTTGTCGCCATGTCGATCATCTGGGGCACGCCCTACCTGTTCATCAGGGTTGCCGTGCGTCAGATCGATCCGGCGACGTTGATCTTCTTTCGCACTGCGCCTGCGACACTGCTCCTCCTTCCCTTAGCCGTGCATCGCAAGGCATTGGTCGGCCTGCTCATCCGATGGCGATGGATTGCCGTATTCACCGTCATCGAGTTCGCCATCCCCTGGTACTTCGTGAGCCGGGCTGAGATTCACTTGACGAGCTCACTCACCGGGCTGCTCATTGCTTCTGTGCCGTTGACCGGAGCGGTCATCTACCGAACGCTCGGCTATGAGAAGTTCGACCGACGCAGAGTCTTTGGACTTCTCGTGGGTTTCGCTGGCGTGGCGGCATTGGTGGGGGTCGATGTGCGAGGCGCTCAGGTGGGATCCGTGCTGGAAGTCCTGATTCCTGCCGTTGGCTACGCGCTCGGTCCGCTGATCATTGCTCGCAAACTCGACGACCTCGATGGCATCGGCGTGGTGGCCTTCTCGCTGGGCATGGCATCGGTGCTCTATGCCCCCTATGCGCTGACCCACCTTCCCTCAGCAGTGTCGACCTCCACTGTGGTCTCGGTCATCTGTTTGATCGTGTTCTGTACCGCACTCGGCTTCGTGCTCTTCTTCGCACTCACCGTTGAAGTCGGCCCCGCTCGCTCCACGGTCATCACCTACGTCAATCCAGCCGTTGCCCTTCTGCTGGGCGTGGTGGTGCTCAACGAAAGGATCACCTTGGGGATGGTGGTGGGCTTTCCGATGATCCTCCTTGGCAGTTGGTTGGCAACGGCAACAACCGATCCGGTTCCAGAGCCGGGTCACAGTCCTTTGACCGCCGAACCCCCCACGGGCTGACACGACCAGGGCAATCTCGTCAGTCTCACTGAACTCGACGCTAGGGAGATCGGCCTCGTTCATCACTGGTCCTACGCATGAGTCGGAATCAGCGTTGGGACTCGTCCACGGAGAGCCAGGGACGACCTGAGGTGATCAGTGGTCGGATTCAGCGGTCGGGCCGAATGACCACGATGGGGATCTGGCGGGACGTATGACGCTGGTAGACGTCGTAGCGACCTCGGACGCCTGGGTGGAACAGGCGGGACATCCCCCGGTTGCACTGGTTGACCTTCGGCCACAGGAAGGCGTGCTCTTCTGCGTCAGCCACCCGAGCAGTCGCATCCCGGACAGTCCTGCCCACCCGCACGGAAACATGGGGATCGGCTTCCAGATTGAGCAGCCATGCTGGGGGTGCGTCACTGCCGCCATTGGAGGCGACCACGATGAGGTCACCCCTGTCGGTGCAGTAGGTGAGTCCGTTCGTGCGTGGCAATCCGCTCTTGCGCCCCGTGGTCGTCACCAAGAGAGCCGGCACGCGGCCCGAGTGCTTGCCGATGCGTCCATCTGAACGCTCGTAGATCCAGCGATGTGCCCGCAGGTAGGGCCCGACGAATCGAGTAGTGAAGATGCCGCCCTTCATGAGCCTCGTGGTCTCCCCTCAGTCAGTTCGATGAGTCGGCCCACTGGCCGGCACGCACGAACGGCGTTGACGTGACGTGAGCGCCGAGGCCCCTCCCCCGCTGCTGCATCTCCACGTCGTCGCCGATGAGCAAACCGGCGGCACGGTCGACGAATCCCAGGGCAATGCCGTGACCAAGCATGGGAGAGAAGTTCCCGCTGGTCACCGACCCGATGGCCTTGCCGTCGACTACCAACTCGGCTCCCTCACGCGGTGGTTGGCGACCTTCGGTGGAAAAGCCCATCAGTTGTCGTGCAACTCCGCGGTTCCGTTCTTCCACGAGTGCATCCCGTCCACGGAACTGTGGTTTGTCCCAGCCGACCACCCAACTCAGCCCGGCTTGGAGCGGAGTGATCCCGGCTCCGAGTTCGTGTCCGTGCAGTGGAAGGGCGGCCTCGAGGCGGAGGGTGTCTCGGGCCCCGAGGCCTGCGGGGACCACACCGGCTCCGAGGACTGCGTTCCACAACGAGACAGCAGCTTCGACCGGAACGGCCAACTCGACTCCGTCCTCACCGGTGTATCCCGTGCCTGCCACGATGCAGACAACGCCCTGCCATGTGAACTCGTGAACCCCGAAACGAGCCACGTTGGCTGCATCTGGCACCACCTCCGCCAAGCGGCGACGGGCATGGGGCCCTTGGACGGCTACCACGCACCGCGATGCCGTGGTGTCTGTCCCGCCAATCGCCTCGACCACCCGGTCAGTATTCGAGGCATTCGGCATCACATCGAAAGCCTCTTCCGAGACCCACCACACAATGATGTCGTCGGCCACCGAACCGTCGTTGTCATCAAGCAGATGCGTGTATTGCGCTCGTCCAGGCCCGATCTTGCCCAAATCGTTGGTCAGTACGCCTTGGAGACGCCCCAGGGCATCAGGGCCTTCGACGCGGACTGTACCCAAGTGACTCACATCAAAGGCCACCGCGTCGGTTCGACACGATCGGTGTTCGGCGATGGTGCCTTGGTCGTAGGCGAGCGGCATCTCCCACCCGCCGAAACCCACCAACTTGGCACCCAACTCTTGATGGGATGCAAACAGCGCGGTTCGGCGGAGGTCACCTGGTGCAGGAGAGGAGTCGGTCACGCTTCTAGGCTACTGCCCCACCACTCATGCGCCTCGGTGCGACGTTCAGGCTGACCGAGCGTTCGTGCCGGTGAAGCCGCCGCCGGACAGGCCGTACTTGGCAAGCAACGCCAACGTGTCGCGCTGATAGAGCAAGGTCACACGAATGTCCGGGTACAGCTCAGTCATGCGCCGGACCTTGCCGTTCTTCTTGGTGACCAGGCGCTGGTTCATCGTCGTGACTTCCACGAACAGCCCTGGGCTCGGAAGCCAGAAATCTGGCCGGAATCCCGACGTGATCTGTCCGCACTCGTCCCAGTCCAGTGCGAACTCCACCGGCTCGTACTCCCAGTCGACCCCATAGAAATCGAGGATTCGAGCGAAACGCTGCTCGGACTCGTGAGCGAAGCGGACGTGAGTGCCGTGAGCCCCCAGTCCAATGTGAGCGACCGCGGAGGTCAACGACCGAGAGAGTCGCCGACGGCTCGGGCTTCGGGAGCCACCACGGTCCGTCCGGGGCCATTGGCGGCCTTGGCGGCATTGGTGATCTCAACAATGGCTGCTTCGAGTTCAGACACCACCCCAGCGAGCGGAAGCACGTTGAAGACGCCCTGACCGCCAGCGAGCAGGTCCACGAGTTCACCGTTGGTCGTGGCCAGCACGGACCGGTTGTCCACCAGCACCAACTGAGCGGAGGCCAGGTCAACGCCCAACTCACCCCGCAAGCATTCGATGGCCTGTCTGGCTTGCTTGAGCTTCAGGCCAGCGTCGAGCAGACGCTTGATCACCTTCAACTCGAGTACGTCGCCATAGGAGTACCTACGTTGGCTACCGCTTCCCGTGGCGTCTGCGATCGATGGACGCAGCAGGCCAGTGCGAGCCCAGTAATCGAGCTGGCGATAGGTGATGCCAACTACGGCACATACTTGAGGGCCTCGAAATCCGTCTTCGATGCCGACTACTGCTCCGCCGCCGACACGGTGGGCTGCTGTCATCTCGACCATCCTCTACCTCGAGCAAAGGGTCAGGGTCTTCGGATCTCACCGTCAACCAGGGCTTTAACGGTACCACATGGGCGTAGTTACGCACGTGTATTCCACCTGGTCACTACAGGTCCGCGACGATCAGCAACCCGATTTGGAGACGGACGTTCATGGGGTAATGATCGACACATGGAGAGTCGTGAGGGACGAAGCCGGAGAGTCTGTTGAGCGAACAACGGGAGAGTCGCATCGAGGTGCCTTCGCCATCGCCCGAGGCGGTTCCGCTCCACCATCGCTCCATCGACTATCGGGCATATGCGGCGGACGACGACCTAGTCGTCATTGGTCATCTGGTGGATCGACGGCCGTGGGCCCAGGACTCGAAGGCCATCACCACGGTGCACGACCTTGAACTGCGCGTGCGGGTTCGAATAGCTGACCTCGTGATCACGGGAGCGTCAGCCCACATGGCCACGTTCCCTCATGCGGAGTGCCCATCGATCGAAGCTGCATTCGCCGGTCTCGTCGGCTTGAGTGTCACTCGCGGCTATACCCGAGAAGTCCAAGCTCGTTTCGGGGGTCCGAGAGGCTGCACCCACCTCGAGCACCTGGCCCGCTCTCTCGGGCCTGTCGTCATCCAAGCCGTCACTTCCGCTCGGGCGCAGTCTGTAGACCAAGGAACGGCTGCCGATCTGATGGGCGGAACGACTGATGGGTCGAGTAGCCCCTGGGCTCTGGGTTCATGCCACATCTGGGCGGAAGATGGGGTCGCGCCAGCAAAACTGGCCGCGGGATGGCGCCCTGGGATTGGCCCCTACCCTGCGCCGGCACTCACCACATTCATCGATCCACCGAACTCGCGTGGATGAGGCCTCTTGATGAGGATTCGATGACACGTACTCCATCACCAGGCGCTACAGGACTAGGCACTTCATGACTAGGCGCTCGATGGTCGCCAACGTCGCCACGGCCGTGATGGTGGTGTTTGGGGGTATCGGGCTCGGTGCGTGCGGCAATGGCACCTCGGTTAGCTCGCCATTCGCCACTGCCCAACGTCCCCTGGAACACGGGCCTGCATGGGAGGTCAAAGCATCCCAGGTGGCCGGTCTGGGGAATGTCGTGGTCGACGGCCGAGGACTGACCTTGTACGTCTACGCAGACGATCAGCCGGGACATCCCCCGACGTGCTTTGGCATCTGTGCCGTGCAGTGGCCGCCTGCCTTACTGCCACCCACGGTCGATCGACCAGTTGCTGGGCCAGGCGTCAACGCAGGTCTGCTGGCGACCGTGGCCCGCAGGGACGGGCCCTTGCAGATCACCTATGCCGGCTGGCCTCTCTACTACTGGCCTCCAGATCGTTCCCCGGGTCAGGCCACCGGCCAGGCATTGACTAATGCGGGCGGACGCTGGTGGGTGCTCTCTCCTTCAGGGCGCCCGATCACCACACCACGGGCGTGACTGCCATCTCGGCATGTCCCTCGGGCAAGCCGTTGACGAATAGACCCGGACATGAGGACGTCGGACATGAGCGCTAGTGACACGAGGTCCCGGTGGTCAATCCGGTCTACTGACTCTGTGCTTTCCATCTGTTCGACCGGATCCGTGCTCTCGATCGGGTCGGTCGGATCGTTCGGCTCGATCGCATCCATTGGGTCATTCGCGTCCATCGGGTCGGTCGGTTGCGCTCTGGGCGTCGCCTCGGTGCTCTCGTGGGCCTCTGTCGCCGCTGTCCTCTCGTCGAGGTCTCGGTGGAGTGTGCTCGCCCACCGACGTCAGTCGATGCGCTCGAGTCCTTCTTTGTAGCGACGAGCGTTGGCCACATACTCCTGGGCTGACAACTGAATGAGTTTCAGGTTCGCTCCATCGGGCTTGATGGTGACAGGCACACCGAGCGCCAAGGAACCAGGTGGCACCTGGGTGCGATTCGGCACGACGGCATTGGCGCCAACGATGGCACCGGAGCCGATGACCACATGGTGCAGAACGATCGAACCTGAACCGACGAGCGACTCATCTTCCAACGTGCACCCCTCGAGGTGGGCCAGGTGGCCGATGACGCAACGGTCACCCACAATGGTGGGGAAATGGGGGCCTGCGTGGATCACCGTGCCATCTTGAACCGAGGATTCGGCGCCGATCACGATCTTCCCGTAGTCGCCTCGTAGGACGGCACTGGGCCACACCGACGAATCCTGGCCGACAGTGACGTCGCCGATGAGTACGGCTTGGGGGGTGGATGTACGCGTCCGGATGTACATCCGGAACCAGATCGCCGAGACGGTAGATGGCCATGGCCGGACGGTACTTCACCTCACCAGCACCTCCAACCATGCTTCGTCGGCTCTACACTCGCCCTGTGGGGTGAAGGTTGACGGGTGTCAGTGGATGCCTGCCGAGAATCCCTGATCTTTCCGTCGATCGAAACGATCGACACCACTGACGACAAGGAGCACCTGTGTCTGATTTCGATACACCCGACCATCCCGTGTTCGATGCGGATAACCACTACTACGAGGCGACTGACGCCTTCACCCGGCACCTCGACCCAGCCCTGGGCGCCCGAGTCATCCAGTGGTGCGAGATCAATGGACGCAGTTACCACGTCATCGGTGGCCGGGTGAGCAAGGCCGTCACCAATCCCACCTTCGATCCGGTCGCCTTCCCTGGTGCCATGTATGACTACTTCCGCGGGAATCCCGATGGACGCAATCCCATGGAGTTCCTGGCCGGTCGTGAACCTATTCGCCCGGCATATCGGGATCCGGCGGCCCGGCTGACCACATTGGACGAGCAAGGGCTTGCCGGATGTCTCCTCTACCCCACCTTGGGCATGATCTACGAAGAGCCACTCGCTCACGACCCCGATGCCGTCTGTCATCTTTTCCGAGCATTCAACCGGTGGTTGGTCGAGGACTGGACCTTCAACTACGCCGACCGGATCTTCGCTGCCCCGTACATCACCTTGGCCGACCCGGCCTGGGCTGAAGCTGAACTGGCGTGGGCACTCGACCAAGGAGCCCGCACCATCGTCATGCGGCCCGCCGCTCCCGTGACCGTTCTCGGAAGGCGCTCCCCCTTCGACACCATGTTCGACGGCTTCTGGCAGTTGGCCAACGACGCAGGCATCACTGTTGTGGTGCACGCTGGTGACAGTGGCATCTCCTCGAACGGCTACGCCGTCGACGGTTTTGCCGCCACGTTCAGCGGAGGATGGAAGCCGTCCATCAAGTCGTTCGCGATTGAGCAGGCCATTCGCGACTATCTCTTGTCGATCATCTTCGAAGACATGTTCACTCGGTTCCCCAATTTGCGGGTGGCGTCGGTTGAGAACGGTGCTCAGTTCTTGCCTGAGCTGCTGGCGAAGCTGCGATCCACCACAGCGAAGATGCCTGGCTACTGGAAGGAAGATCCGGTCGAAACGCTGCGCCGCCACGTCTGGATCAACCCCTTCTGGGAAGACGACGTCAACGTGGTGGCCGACTGCATCGGTCCAGATCGGGTGATTTTCGGCTCGGACTGGCCTCACATCGAGGCGTTGCCTCAGCCCATGGATTACGTCCGTGAACTCAAAGAGTTCAACGATGATGAGCGCAAGAAGATCCTGTTCGACAACGCAAACGAAATCCTGACGCTTCGTCCCACCTGATCTCGGCTCCGCCGTTGAGGAGCTGGCAGATCATGAGTGCCCAGTTCAGTGACTGCGTAATCCTCGTCCCACCTCAACTGTGCATTGAAGCCAGTTTTGCCAGGTCATTGCGGTATGAGGGCACATCGTGCTTCGAGTAAGCCCGAGAGATCAGCGCACTGATCCATCTGCACCACGTGCTAGTGGCTCCCGCGTCCCCGATGGTTCTTCGCGTTCTTGCCGTGGTGCGAACCACCGTGATGCTGGCTGTGCTCTGCCTCCTCACGGCTACGAGCATCTCGACTTCTGCGAACGAAACCTCCGGCCACCATCACCACAAGCACGATGGCCAGCAGAATCCAGATCACCAACATGTCAGCCCTCGCTTCCCATCGGTTCTCTTCGCATGACGATGAAAGGACTGTAGACCGACCACGTTGGATGTCCCACCTGGATCAGCGTCACTCTCCGTGCAACTGCCGCTCGGATATGCAATGTTGAATTGCAAACGTGGTTGATCCCATGCCTACCGTAGAGATGATGATCAGTCAGATCTCATCAACGGTGTCGACTCGCCTGGCCACCACTGCCCTCGAGCAGAGCGGTCAACTGCATGGTTGGAGCAGCCTTCATTGGACGGCCTTCCTGCTTTGCTACATGGCGCCCACGATCATCGCCACGGTCCGCAGGAAATCCCACCTGGGTAAGGGCGCCCTCATGAACTTCCTTCTTGGTTGGACGATCGTCATCTGGGTGGTTCTGTTGGTCAAGGCCTTGCGTCCCAAGCCGACCACCTTGGATCACCCCGGTCGTTCGTATGCGCATGCGGAGAACTCCGGGCAATCCGACGGTTCAACCAACCACTACCCGACGAACGACAACCGGCCACGAGAAGGCAGCGTGCCTCCTGGTTGGTATCCCACCGGCTCCGTCGATGGTCTTCGTTGGTGGGACGGTGGGCGTTGGGGCATGCGAGCGAGCGATTACCCGACCGGTGGACCAGCCCGTTGAGAGCCCCTCGGCCAGGCAGAACGAACCACCGTTGGTCGGAACTGTCACACATAGTTTCCCCAACAATTGCCAGTCCGTGACGATCTGTTGAACTCAGTGTCGTTAGACATTGGAGCACCGAGGGGAACAGCAAGGGCACCGAGTGCCGGCGCCAACGGGCTCTGCAGTTTCAGAGTTCGAACTCGGGGTGTGCGGCAGGCACGCGAGGGGCAACTGGCGCCGGGCTCGGTCCGCCGCCGATCGGCCAGGTGGCCGGAGACGGACCAACTCCCCCGGTCCGGCTCCGGCCCACCTGCCACCACCACTGTGACGAGCTCTGGTCGGGCTGCCGGAATGCGAATCCGGGACCTCGAATCCGGGACCTCATGACGCCCAGTCGGCTCAGAGCATGTTCGGCCTTGAAGGCCCGACCAGCGGAATCAGACGAACTCCCTGATCAGGTGGTAGATCCCCATTCCCATGATTCCCTCCAGTTACCGCCGCTGACCACGATTCACCACGCTGACGTGGGGATAGCGCGGGGCTGGCTACTGCTGCGGAGACCTGGTCACTCGTGATTGGGCTCCGTGAATCAAACAGGAACGGCCTCGAGGCGATGATCAAGACGGCGGAGACCACGTCCTGCGTCCCGTCCGAGGTTGCGACGGCCGATGCGGTCGAGTTCCACGTCATGTCGGGCATGGCCGCCGAGGCTGGCGCAGCTATGTCGGAGGCATTGCTCGGCGGATAGTTGACGCTTCGTTGACTTTTGGCCGGGTCAAGCCTGGGCAAAGAAGAAGGTCCAGGTCTATGACCTGGACCTTCTCTCGTCGGGCTGCCGGGATTCGAACCCGGGACCTCTTGACCCCCAGTCAAGCGCGCTAACCAAGCTGCGCCACAGCCCGTTCAGGAGCACATGTATCAATCGTGCGCCATCTGATCGAGGTTTCCTTCCTTCTCACGAACGAGACGGACGGCTTCGACCAGCACAGACACTACTCGTCCTCCAGGTGTCACTGAATCATCAAACCCCCGATGTTGGCGCACCGTTCACGTGGTGGCGCTGGATCGAGTGGCGATTTCGGGCTGAGCGGGCCCCGACGATTGGTCAGGTGGCCCAACTCACGGACACTCGATCCACCCAGACGCCGTGTCCCGCCCAGGACGCGCCAGGAGGGTGGGTCGGACGGTTCAGTGGTGCTGGAAGTGGTGCACCACCCAGGTAACGCCTTGGTATGCCCGATAGATCAGGTAGATCACCGTGGCCACGGCCAAGAACTTGAACCACCACGGTGACGGCCGGTGCTCGAGAGCCTCTGTCCCGCACACCGGACACATGCCGTCGGTGGTCACTTCATCGGCATCGAGTTCCCGGTCGCACGGCTCACACCAGGGCACGCTGCCCCCAGCCGCCCGTGACCGGCGGCTCGGCGGTCATCGACGCTTGCCGCCGCTGCCGTGCGCACCCTTGGTGCGCACCCGGATCTTGATTGGCGTCGGTCCGAGCTCGAAGCGTTCCCGAAGTCCCCGCTCGACGTAGCGCAGATAGGTCTGCTGCAGTTTGCCGTTGGTGAAGAGCGTAAACGTCGGAGGATCCGTCGCCCCCTGCACGGCGTACTGAATCCTGGCCCCCACGGGTGGGTGGGCAGCTTGGATCGACGTCAGGGCTCGGTTGAGCTCGCCGGTCGGAATCCTGGAGTGATACGCCTCTTCTGCCGCAGCTACCGCAGGCAGGATGTGATGGACCCCAAGTCCCGACAGCGCGCTGATCTTGAGGACAGGAGCAGCCCCCAAGAAAGCGAGACGGTCGCCGACGTCGGCTAGGAGTGCGGGTCGTTCCTCGGTGTCGATGAGTTCCCACTTGTTCAAGACCACGACCACGGGACAGCCAGCTGCTCCGATGCGTTCGGCGAGCCGTTGATCTTGGTGGGTGATCCCCGAGGTGGCGTCGATGACCAGTAGGACGATGTCGGCCCGATCGAGCGAGTCCAGAGCGCGCAACACCGAGAAGTATTCGGTGCCTCGTTCGGTGCGGGACTTGCGGCGCATGCCTGCGGTATCGATGAAGCAGACGGTGCCCTCGGGAGTCTCGACCACGGTGTCGACCGAGTCGCGGGTGGTTCCAGGGGCGTCGTGCGTGACCGACCGGGTGTCACCGACCAGGCGATTGAACAGCGTGGACTTTCCGACATTGGGTCGACCCACGAGAGCCACACGAGGCACACCGTTGCCCGTCTCCGTCGACGATGCCACCAGATCGACCGGGCCGTCGTCATCTCTCGACCCTGACTGTTCCTCCTCGGGAACTTCACCCGAAGGGAAGGACGCCACGACATCGTCGAGCAGATCACCGGTCCCCCGCCCATGGAGGGCGCTGATCGACCAGGGCTCTCCCAAGCCGAGCGACAGCGCATCCCATGCGTCGGCTTCACGCTGGGACGAGTCGACCTTGTTGACCACGACACGCACGGGAGTACCCGACCGACGCACCAAGCGTGCCACGGCCACATCTTCTTCGGTCAGACCGACGGTCACGTCCACCACGAGCAAGATGAGGTCCGCTTCGGACATCGCCCGCTCGGACTGAGCACTGACCTTGGCGTCCAAGGGGTCATCGGAGTCCAGCCAACCGCCGGTGTCGACGATGGTGAACGCTCGCCCACACCATTCGGCGTCGAGCTCTTTTCGATCACGGGTCACGCCAGGACGCTCTTCCACCACTGCCGCCCGACGGCCGACAATCCTGTTCACCAACGTCGACTTGCCGACATTGGGGCGACCAGCGACCACGACGAGAGGCTGGCTCCGCTCGATGGGTTGGGGTTTCGGGCTCATCGGGCTGCTCCCAGCGTCACAGGTACGGAATCCGGCGATCGCCACGTGGCAACCAGGGCACGGCGCAACGAGGCGCCATCAGTGGCCACGACCTCTACGGGTCGGGGCAGATCGGCTGGAGTGAGGTCGTCGAGGAACCGCCCTTCGGAAAGGCAGGCGTCCGGCAAAAGGTAGCGGTCCCCTTCGGGCTGGTCGGCCAACGTGCGCTGCAGGTCGTGTCCTGTGAGCAGTCCTGCCACCCCGATGTTTCCGCCGAACCACCGATTCTCTACGGGAACGATGCGAATATCAGTTCGACCGAGATCGTCGATGATGGGTGCCAGCACCCTGGCACCGTACTCACCGGTGAGGATGGCAGTGGTCCGCTGGCGGGAGTCGTCCTGAGCTGACGCACCTTCGGCCGGCGTCGATCCATCAGTTTGGGTCAATCCAGGGGCCCGTGGTGCCCGATACCCAGCCGCTGGTGCTCCGTCGACGGCCTGGAAGAACCCAGGACGTGTGCCTAGAGCAGCACGCTCGTCGCCTCCGAACGCGGCCTCGAAGGCCCTGGCCATGCCGATGCCGTTTTCGTGCTGAGGAAATCCCTCATAGGTTGCCGCCGCTGGGAATGGCCGGTCGGCCATCAGGTAGTACTCGTCAGCCGCCCACACCATGCGCCGGCCTACAGCCTCCATGAACGTCGACTGCCAACGCTCGACGATGTCGCAGACAGCAGCAGCCTCGTCGACGGTGTGCGGCCGCATACCTCCTTCGGTGGAGTAGCGGCTGACCCCAAGGGGCACACAGGCGACAGTGGCCAGATCGGCGTAGCGGTCCAGTACGCCGGCCAAGGTGTCTTCGAGTACTGCGCCGTCGTTACGGCCAGGGCAGACCACCACCTGTCCGTGCACCTCGATGCCAGCATCGAGGATCGCCGTCAGCCATCGCAGGCTCGTCGCTCCCCGCTTGTTGCGCAGCAGATCAGCGCGGATGGCGGGATCGGTGGCGTGGATGGAGACGAAGAGGGGGCTGAGTCGCTCGGTGATGACCCGTTCGAGGTCCATCTCGGTGAAGCGCGTCAGCGTGGTGAAATTCCCATAGAGGAATGAGAGCCGATAGTCATCATCCTTCATCGACAAACTCCGCCGCATGCCGGGCGGAAGTTGGTGGATGAAGCAGAACTCGCAGTGATTGTCACAGGTGCGGACTCGATCGAACACGGCAGATGACACTTCGACGCCTAGTGGAGCACCTGCTTCCTTCTCCACGCGCATCTCGAGGTCTGTCCCACTACCCCGCCGGCGCACGACGAGGTCCAGCACCGGCTCGTCCACGAGCAGGCTGTATTCGATGACGTCCCGTGGGGAACGTCCATTGAGTGAGAGGAGTTCGTCACCGGGCAACAGCCCGACATGGGCGGCCGGGGACGACTCGGTGACCGCAACCACCTTGGGCGGTGCGGTCACACGCGGTGCCGACATGAGCCTCAGGCTACTGCCTAGGTCCGAAGCGTCGGCTCCGCCGACCGAATCACCGGTCTGGGGCGAAGGGAACGGGCCGGCCGCCTGTGGCTAGGGGGCCGCCTGTCTCCTCACCCGAGCGACTGATCTGCACCGAACGACGAGTGCCCAGATCGCCACTCCGGTGACGGACAATGCCGAGATTCCCAGACCCTTTTGCACCGACTGCGGCAGATACCTGTAGGAAATCACCCATGTGCCCGCTTCGGGAATGGCGACGCTTTGGACCAAGCCGGAACGTTCGACGGCAAGCGTGATCGACGATCCCTGCCCTCGTTGGCGGGCCGTGGCGTGCCACCCTTCGGCCCAAGCCTCGGATCGTCGCAGCACGATAGGGCCGGTTGCGTGGACGACGATCTCCTGGCGGCCGTCGATCCCGGCTTCCCCGGCGGCAACCGTCGTTCCTGCGGGGGTTGCCTCCCCATGCGACCCCTCTGCCCAGGCCCAGCCCTTGGTCCTGGCATTCTCGAACACTCCGAATGGCCCCACTGTTCCCGTGAACACCCAGTGAGGTGGCCCTGTACTCACCTGCAGTGGGCCATCGAGATGAGTACGTCCCGCTTCGTCCGTCACCACCTCGGGAATGCCGACACGCATCGAGGCGCTGGATTGGTTGGTGAGCGTCACGCCTCCGGCCATCCGAGCAGCTCCGAAGTCTGCATCCAGGTGCTGGACACTCTCTGATCCGGCCCACGTGGCGCTCTCGTCCGCCAGGGCGATGCCGTGACCCTTGGGGTCCACCAGGGAAAGGCGCGCTGGAGTCAGATCCGCCACAGGTAAGGCCGTAGCGGTGCCGTTAGGGCCCGATCGGGGGAGCAACTCGAGAGATACGGCAAGCGAACGCAGACCGAGAGCGCCACCGAAGTACCACGTGTGTGATCGCCCGGGCTTGATGATCGTCGGACCAGGTTGCGGCTCGGAACTCTTGGTTCCCGTTTGAGTGGCGTCAGGAAATGGGATGCCACTGCGAGGATGACCAACCTCGGGCGAGGGGGTCATGAAGTAGCTGGGCAGGGAGAGCAGGGTGTGCGCGTTCAGGTCGTCCCACGTGTCGGTGCCCAACGAGTTCGGATCGAGATCCTCTTGGTAGTGGGCGCCGGTGACGGCCGAATACGTGCCATCGGATAGCGCGGAGTACCCCTGGCCACTTGCCACGCCAGTGTACAGATTGAGGTCGGTCTGACCAAGGGCGATGAGGTCATCGCTGTAGAAGCGGTCGGGGTCGAAGATGATGCTCCGGCCTCCAGCCGTCAGGTGAGCAAACTGGTTGGCCAGGTGGGTGTGGGCGAGAGCCGGCCCCTGTGCTGTGGGCAAGGGCTGGAGGAATACGTTGAGGACCACCAAGTCGGCGATGACGATCGCCACGAGGGCTCGGCGCAATTGCGGTGTGGACCACCGGTTCGATCGCAGAACGATGAAGGTCGCTGCGCCAGCAACGCCAAGCCCGACGGTGACGATGATCGCCTCCCGTAGGTGGGCCCGGACGCCAACGGCATATCGGGCTCCCAGGGCATCTTGGAACGGGGTTCCGATGGTCCACATGCCCACCGTGGCAAGAGCCACAATTCCCAACGGCAGGCACGTCGCCACGAGGCCCGAACGATCGCCGGATGTCCAGGATTCACGAAGGCGACCAACGCGTGGGACTGGTTCCGGTCGCCGACCCTGTCTGGTGAGCATCACGTGCGCCCACCACGCGAACAACACGGTCAACGCCGTGTCGACGAGAAGCAGATTCCTGTTGAGGAGGCGCTCTTTGTCAATGATCGGGACCAAGAACATGAGGCGCCCGAACGGGGTCTGGTTGCCCAGAGCGGCCAGAAGGCCAACGATGAACACGGCATACCAAATCCACCATTGGCGAGCTTCAGGCTGGCTCCGCCAACGGCGCGTCAGCATCATGCTTGCGGCGATGAGCGGGAGGATGCCGACGTAGCTGGCTACTTCGGGAAGGTTGTAGGGACCCGTATAGAAGGCAAAACCCGGGTGACCGGTGCCATGGAAGAAGGGTGTCACCAGGGCCACCAGCGCTCGGATGGGCAGCTGGCCACTGACGAAGAAGTCGTAGGTGGCGACAGAGCGCTGGGAACTCGCTTGAAAGGCCAATCCGGGAAGCCACTGGATGGCGCTCATGCCGATGCCGATTCCACCGCCAACGGCCAACCATCCGGCCCGGCCGAACGCGTTGCGGCCAGGAACGGACCCATCCCGAAGCATCGCGACCAATCGAGCTCCGGCGTACATCCCCACCATGAGCGAGCCGTCGAGGACCGCTTCGGCCCCTCCGGAGAGCAGTGCCATCGCCAATGCCAGACCGAAGGCGATGCACCAAAAGCGTAGTGAGCGCTCATTGGGCAGCCGGGTGGGTCTGGTGATCTGATGGACGGCAAGAAGCATCCATGGGATCCAACAGGCGGCCTGGATCAGGTCGATGTGCACGATCTGCCCCGCCACGTACCCCGAGAACGCAAAGGTCGCCGCACCAAGGATCGCCGCTGTCCGTTCCATCGGCTGGCGGCGCAGAAACAAGAACATTCCCAACAGGGCGATGTCGTAGGCGCAGGCGAGGTTCAGTGACCACGCCCAGAAGATGGGCAAGATCGAGAACAGCCAACTGGTGGGATAGGCCGCGGCGGCATGGAATCCGGCGAGAAGCGGGCTGCCGCTGAAGAGGAGGTGGTTCCAGAGCGGAGGATGACCTTGGGCGATCTCCCGTCCAGCCAACGCACGCAGGGGCAGGTTTTGGATGTAATTGTCAGCTTCGAGAAACACCCGACCACACAGGAGTGGCGCACAGAAGACAACCCATGGCACCAGCATCAAGACGGTCAGCCCTCGATTGGCAGAAACCCGACCGGCCTGCGACCTCAGCCAACCGACCGACGACGTATCGCTGGCATCCGTCGCTGTGCGACCGTCACGTTCGAGTGGCGTGGGACTCGATGCCAACTCAGCCTGAGGCATCGGGCAAGGCTAGCGATGCTGCGTGCAGGGCAACAACGCCGCCGGATGAGGGATCGCCCGGCAGCTGGTCGCCACGATCTGCGGCGAGTGGGCGTCGTACTCCCGGTAACCTGAAGTCGTGGCTGTTGAACGCGTCCTGCTGGCCGAGCCCCGGGGCTTTTGCGCGGGAGTGGAGAAAGCAATCAAGGCGCTGGCATGGATGGTCCGAGTGTTCGAGCCTCCGGTCTACTGCTACCACGAGATCGTGCACAACCGGCACGTCGTCGAACGATTCCGAGCCCAGGGCGTGGTCTTCGTGGATCACGTCGATGAGGTTCCGAGCGGAGCCCCTCTCATGCTGTCGGCTCATGGCTCGGCACCTGAGGTTGTCGATGCCGCACGACTCGATGGCCGAGTGGTGGTCGATGCCGTCTGCCCATTGGTCACCAAGGTGCATCACGAACTCAAGGTTCGGGCCCGCAAGGGTTACACCGTGCTCTACGTCGGCCACAGCGGCCACGAAGAGGCGGTGGGCACGATGGCCGTTGCCCCTCAATCGGTACGCCTCGTCGAGCACGTCGAGGACGTGGATGACGTGAGCCTGCCCGACGATGCCATGGTTGCCCTGCTGGCTCAGACGACCTTGAGCCACGATGAGTGGGCCGGGATCGTCGACCGAGCCCGGGAACGGTTCCCCGACCTGTGGATGCCCAACCGGTCCGATCTCTGCTTTGCCACCACCAATCGTCAGGCGGCGCTGCGCTCGCTGGCTGGCCGCTGCGATGCCGTTGTGGTGATTGGCTCGGAGAACTCGTCTAACACCGTTGCTCTCGAACAAGTGGCCCGATCGCTCGGCTGCCCACGGGTGATCCGAGTGAACGATGCCAGCGAAGTTCCCGATGATCTGTCCGGCACTGTGGGTGTCACTGCCGGAGCATCTGCCCCGGAGGCGTTGGTGGAGGCCGTGGTTCGTCGATTGGACCCCTCGGGAGGCGTCGAGATTGCCGCTGTCACCCTCGAAGAGGAGTACTTCCCTCCCCCGCCTGAACTGCGCGACCTGTTGCGAGGCCTCGAGGCAGCGATCACGATCCTCACTGGAGCTCCTGACCCCTCTGCTGCCGTGTTGGCCACCGATCGAACCACCGGTGCGGCCGACGTCCTGAACCAACTGCTCGAACCAGCCTGACCGACAGGCCGACCAGCGCAGTGCGCCCCCAGCGGTTAACCCAGGGCCCAACCTGACCCGGGCTGCCATTTGGCGCGAGACTGGGGGGATGACGACGACGTCGCAGTCCCCGACCTCTTTCACCAGCATGGACACCTCTACCGTCGAGCAGTGGGCGGTCATCGGCGCGGAGACTGCGCAGAACCAGTCCCGTGTGGCAGATCGTGTCCTGGGCATGCTCGAGTCCCTGTCCGAAGTTGTCGATGGCTTCGCCGTCGACCAACTCACCCACTCACTCCAGACGGCAACCAGGGCCGAGCGGGCTGGAGCGGACGACGAGATGGTCGTCGCCTCGCTCTGCCACGACATCGGTAAGGCTGTGTCGGTCCCTAACCATCCCCGAATCGCCGCCGAGATCCTGCGCCCTTACGTCCGCGACGAGGTCTTCCAAGCCATTCTGTTTCACCAGGACTTTCAGGGGCGCCACTACTTCGCCCACTTCAACATGGATCCGAATCTGCGCGACAACCATGTGGACGCTGCCTGGTTCGCACTGGCGGAGCAGTTTGCCGACGAGTGGGACCAGACGAGCTTCGACCCTGACTACCCCACCGAACCGTTGGCGCACTTCGAGGCCAAGGTGCGCTCGGTCTTCGCACAGCCTCGGTCCATCTGATGGCGACCCAGAGACATCGCTGGATCACCTTGCCCGACTCTAGGTCCAAGCGTCGATCCCACGCACTGGTGACCTATGTGCTCGACCAGGCTCGGAGCGACTTCCAGGCTCGCTATCCCAACGTACGTTTCGGTCCAGTCGTCGGTCTCCTTGCCGCCTACCAAGAAGAGGACAACATCGGCGACGTCCTCAAGTCCATGCCCACGCTGTTGGGCGACCTCGAGGTAACAACGCTGGTGGTTGTCGACGGAGGTTCAGACAACACGGCTCAGGTCTCCCTCGACGCAGGAGTGTTCACCTGTGTGCTGCCCGTGAACCTCGGTCAGGGTGCGGCTCTTCGGTTGGGCTACGAGTTGGCCTCGGCCCACGGAGCCCACTACGTCGTGACGCTCGACGCTGATGGACAGAACGATCCGGGAGAGATGGGCGATCTTCTCCAGCCGATCTTGGACGACACCTCGGATTTCGTCATCGCCTCGCGCCGACTCGGCACCGATCAGACCACCGACCTGTTCCGCAGGGCGGGGGTCCGCTTCTATGCCTCGACACTGAATGCGATCGCCGGCCAACGTCTCACCGACTCATCCAACGGCTACCGAGCGTTTCGGATCGACGTCCTCGACGACATCGTCTCCCACCTGGTTCAGGACCAATACCAGACCTCAGAGGTCGTCATCACCGCATCGAGTAGAGGTTGGCGCATCAGCCAAGTCCCCACGATGTGGCACCCCCGGGCATCAGGAACGTCCAAGAAGGGCGGCAACCTGGTCTTCGGGTTCAACTACGCCCGAGCGATCCTGACGACATGGGCCAGGGTCACACTGGGCAACCGCACCCGGCGCTAAATCCTGGCGGTGCCCGATCAGGCATCGTTGGTCTGGTCAGGCAGCCAGTGGTGGCCCGTGCGCCCGCGTCAGTAGCGGCCGACCACCTCAACCGAACGGTCGTAGAGCTCTTGGAGTACACCGAGCAGTGCTTCGGTCTGGGCGTGGATACGGCTGCGGGGCACTCGACCCGATCCCGTTCGCTCGGGTGGGGGCATCGGTGTCCCCACCTCCAGGTGAATCTTGTGGAACCTGGGAAACTTGGCCCCCTTGGGCATGACCGAAGCCGAGCCGCCGATACCCACCGGCACGACCGTGGCTCCAGTGCGGGCGGCGAGGAATGCCACTCCTTCGTGGAGGTCCTCAACGACCGGGCCGAGGCGACGCTCACCCTCGGGGAACAGGATAAGGACCTCCCCTGCACGCAAGACCTGCTCGGCACGGCGTAGAGCCTCACGATCGGCAGAGCCCCGATGGACCGGGAATGCGCCCAGCGGAGGCAAGATGGCGGCCAGGATCCCGTTTCCCCACAGTGAGTCTTTGGCCATGTAGTGCAACTTGCGGTCGGTGAGTTCGGCAGCGACGAAGAAGTCGACGTTCGACCGATGGATGGGAGCGATGATCACCGGTCCTTCACTGGGCACGAGACCGGTCGGGGAAACCGACGTGCGGAACAAGAGACGGTTTAAGGCGTGAACGGCCCAGCGAAGGGCTCGATACCACGCAGTCATGCGAGTATCGACTCGCATGTCGATGTCGAGGGGAGCGTCGCCCACCTGGGGTTCTCCGATCGATGGCGGTTCCGAAGACTCCATGGGTCGATCCTTGTCGTCACTCACAGCCATGCCAGAACCTGTTCCACGATGGCTTCCACTTCAAGGGCTCCCGTGTCCACGACACGTGCACCGGGGGGCACCTCGAGCGGAGACACGGCCCGGGTGCTGTCGAGGCGGTCACGGCGCGCTAGGGCCTCGGCTCCCTCCTCTGACCTTCGGGCCGCACGCACCTCAGGAGATGCCGTCAGATAGAGCTTGAGATCAGCGTCCGGCAACACCACCGAACCGATGTCTCGTCCTTCAACGACGCCTCCCCCTCGGGCATCGACCCACGAGCGTTGGCGGGTCACCATGACAGCACGCACGTCCGGGTTGGCAGCGACGGCCGAGACGGTGGCGCTGACCTCAGGGCCACGGATGGCCTCGGTGATGTCGATTCCGTCGGCTACAACGGTGCCGCCCACCATGATGTCGAGGTTGCGGGCCAAGGCGGCCACTGCCTCCTGGTCTACGGGATCGACGCCGTCGCGCAGCACGGCCCAGGCCACCGATCGATACATGGCGCCGGTATCGAGTCGATCGATGCCGAGACGCTCGGCCAGCGCTCTCGACAACGTCGATTTCCCTGATCCCGCAGGGCCATCGATGGCGATGACCACTGAGGCATCAGGTCTGGTGGCTGTAGGCCTCTCGGGCGATGAACTCAACGTTCACTCCTGTCAGAAAGTGCGGCCAAGGTCGTGTCGAATCCCGGGTAGCTGGTGGCGACGGCTTCCCATCCGGTGATCGTCGAGGGTTCACGACTGGCTCCGGCAGCTGCAGCCACGGCGGCGGCCATGGCCATGCGGTGATCGCCGTGAGCATCGAGGGAACCTGGGAGAAACGCGGAGTCGCCTTCGACGACAAGATCGTTACCTTCGATGGTGGCCCGACCTCCGAATGAGGCGACTAGGGCGGCCGTGCCTGCCAGTCGATCCGACTCTTTCACCCGCAGTTCACCAACGTCACGAAATCGTGTCGAACCACGGCCGGCCATGGCGGCAACGGCCAAGATGGGCACTTCGTCGAGCGAGGGGATCTCTGCGGCCTCGATCACCGTGCCGACGAGAGACGCGCTCGATGCCGTGACGTCACCGGTGTCGGGACCTGACTCGGTGACCTCGATGCGGGCGCCCATGCGGCCGAGGACGCGGAGGAAGCCGATCCGTTCTGGTCCCAGATGGATGTGGCGGACGGTGATGCGGCTGTCGGGAGTGACGATGGCGCCGACCACCCAGAACGCCGCTTGTGACGGATCACCGGGAATGGCCCAGTCAACAGGCTGAAGCACGGACCGACGAAGGCGGACCACCCTCCCATCGGGTCCATCGTCCACGGAGATCGCCGCACCAGCTGCGTCCAACATCTCTTCGGTGTGCGCTCGAGTGGTCACAGATTCACGCACCACCGTCTCACCATCGGCGTCGAGACCGGCCAGCAGCACGGCCCCCTTTACCTGGGCGCTGGCCATCGGGGTGGTGTAGTCGATGCCACGAAGTTCACCGCCGGTGATCGAGAGAGGCGGCAGGCACCTCTCTCCTTGCCCCACGACGCTCGCGCCCATGCGCGCCAGCGGCAGGGCCACTCGGTCCATGGGCCGGGTGCACAGTGAGGAATCTCCAGTCAACGTCGTCTTCCCGGGGAGCGTGGCTGCCATGCCGGCGATCAATCGCATGCCCGTCCCGGAATTACCGAGATCGATCACGCCGACGGGAGCAGCCAGGCGGGCTCGACCCCCGTGGACCTCGACGGAGGTGCCTTCCCCCTCGATGGTCGCACCCATGGCGGCAATGGCCATCCTGGTCCGCGTCACGTCGTCTCCGAGTGACAGACCGGTGATCGACGAGGTGCCATCGGCCAAGGCGGCAAGCAGAAGCGCTCGATGAGAGATCGACTTGTCTCCGGGCACGGTGATCGAGCCAGTCAGCGGGCGTCCTCCTCCCACGGTGAAAGAACCAGGTTGGCCGGTACTCACCGAGCTGATCCGATGGTCCAGGTGCTGGAGCGATGACCACGACCAGCCAATGCTTCATCAAAGCGGGTCGCGGCCTCGGCGTCGATGACGAGGACGAGCACGCCCCGATCCCCTTCGGCCGAGTGGGCAATCTCCACGTCGTAGAGATTGATTCCTAGTTCGGTGGCCAACACGGCAATCTCAGCAAACGTGCCCGGCCGGTCTTCTACGGGGATGCGCACCTCGACCAGGGCGTCGGGAAGAGGGGCTCCATCACCCAGTGCCCGACGAGCCGTGGCCGCACGGCCCAACGTGCTCAACAGCGCATCGTGATCGGCTCGCGCCACCTGGTCGCGCACATGGCCCAAGCGGGCGATGAGTTGATCCAACGTCGTCACGATGGCCCCCGCGTTGTCCTCGCAGATTCCCGGCCAGATGTCCGGCCGACCGGCGGCGACCCGAGTCATGTCACGAAATCCACCAGCAGCAAGTTGGAGGAGCGCGCCATGCTCCTCCCCCATGTCCGCAGCCATGGCCATCAAGGTGGCGGCCGTCAGATGTGGGACATGGGAGACCATGGCCACGAGTGCGTCGTGCTCGTCGGCTGGCAACGCCATGACTCTGGCTCCCAAACTGTCTGCTACCGACCGCACGGTGGCGTAGGCAGCCGGATCCGTGGTCGAGGTGGGTGTCAACACCCACGTTGCGCCGACGAAGAGTTCGGCCGAAGAACCCTCTACGCCTACCTGCTCACTTCCAGCCATTGGATGTCCGCCCACGAATCGCGGATGATCGCTGGCCGCCACCAGCGGTGCCTTCACGCTCCCTACGTCAGTGACCACGACCGACGGGCTCCATCGACCCGACGACAGCACGTCGTCGATCAGAGCAGCTGCAGCAGTGACCGGGGTCGCCACCACGACCAGATCGGCCTTCAGGTCCTCGCCTTCGGCGTCGAGGGCACCGAGTTCGACAGCTCGGCGAGCCACGCCGGGGGTGGCGTCGGTGCCACTGACGTACCAGCCCTGGCCCCGCAATGCCATTCCCACGGAACCACCGATCAGTCCCGTGCCCATCACCATCGCCCGTCCGGGCCGAAGGCTTCTGATGGTGGGCTCAGCCGGGGAGGTCGTCACGGAGCCCCTGGGCGCCCTCGAGGTAGACGTGGCGCATCTCGTCTCGGCTGCGCTCGGTGTTCACGTGCAGCATGACCCGGATGCACCGTGGCGTGGAACCGGTGATGGCAAGTTCGCGAGCACAGATCAGCGGCACGGCACCGAGGCCCATAGTGCGAGCCGCGGTTGCTGGGAACATCGACACGATGTCATCGGTGGCTGTGAAGAGGATCGAAATCAGATCTGCTTCATGGAGCTCGTTGCGCTCCATCACTGCTTCGAGCAGTGCCACCACGCGCGTCGTGATGGCATCGGTCGTGTCGTCATCGACAGTGGTGGCGCCGCGAACGGCTCGGACGGCGTAGGTCATCAGGACGGCATGTTAGCCAGGGGTGGGCTCTGCAGCCGCCGCCAAGGCGCGGACCTCGTCGAAGCTCAGCGGCCGATAGGAGCCCGGAGTCAGAGACGGATCGGCCACAGGCCCGATCCGGGTCCTCACCAGACGGACCACCGGATGTCCGATGAAGTCACACATCCGCCGGATCTGGCGGTTTCGACCCTCGTGAATCACGATGCGCAACAGAGTCGGAGCTACCACGGCAACCTTGGCCGGTGCGGTCAAGCCGTCCTCGAGTTCGATGCCTTCGCGCAGTTCTCTGATCGCCCCAGGGGATGGTGCCCCTTCCACCTGGACCAGGTACTCCTTGGGAACGCCATAGGAGGGATGGGTCAGCCGATGGGTCAGCTCGCCATCGTTGGTCACGATGATGAGCCCCTCGGAATCCATGTCGAGTCGGCCTACGGGGTATACCCGTGGCTCATCAGGAACCAAGGACACCACGGTCGGACGGTCGTGGGTGTCTTCCGCCGTGGAAACCACCCCAGGCGGCTTGTTGACCAAGTAGTGCACAAGCCCCGGGCGTACCGGCACGGGAACGCCGTCGAGTTCGATGAGGTCGACGTCTACGTCGACCCGGCGGCCCAGCACGGGCAGCTCACCGTTCACGGTGATCCGTCCGGCACTGATGAGGTCCTCACACACACGCCGAGAGCCCAGCCCGGTCCGGGCGAGGACCTTCTGCAGTCGTTCGCCATCTACCTCCGTGGTACCGGAAGCGTCCTCTCCGCTGTCCGTCGCACCCGGGTCAGGCATCGCCAACCGGACGCATCTGCTCCTCGAGCTCGGCCAGGGCCTCGGGTCCTGGAAGCAGGTCTTCGACCGGGGGTAGTTGATCAAGGCGATCGAGTCCCAATCGCTCCAAGAATGCATCCGTGGTGGCGTAGAGAACCGCTTGGCCCGGTCCAGTCGCCCGGCCTACCGGGATGATGTACCCACGATGTTCGAGTAAGCGGGTCACGCCGTCGACGTTGACACCCCGCAAGGCCGCCACCTGCGCCCTGCTCACGGGCTGCTTGTAAGCGATGACGGCCAGGGTTTCGAGTGCAGCTGCAGACAGTCTCGAGGACACGCCGACATTGGCGAAGCGCTCCACGTAAGGGGCAAGGTCGGGATGGGTCTGGATCCGGAGCCCACCGGCGATGCGGACGACCTCGAAGCCCCGGTTATCCGAGTGACACGATTCGATGAGTTCGTCGCAGACAACTTCGACTTGGTCGACGGGCAACTCGAGGAGTTCAGCCAGGATGCCTGTCGGCACCGGTTCGACGGCAACGATAAGCACAGCTTCGACGGCCCGGGCGACTGCTGACAGCGGCATGGTTATCCCTCGTACTCGTCGGTCGGGAGACCGGTCACGGCCAGATTGGTCGGCGCACCCTCAACCCATGCCACCTCGAGGTCTCCGAACGTATGGCCTTGATCGAGGGACACCCTGCCCTGCTTGCACAGCTCGAGCAGGGCCAAAAAGCGCACGATGATCTCGATCCGTGATGTCAAGTGGCCGGTCAGCTGGCGGAAGGAGGCCCTGCCCGAACCGGGGAGGCGACGGACCATCTCCGTCACGGCATCAGCGACGGTGACTGCGTCGACGGTCACGTGATAGAGGTCGACGACTGGTGCGGGCCGCTCAGCGGTTGCCCGCATGAAGGCCGCAGCAATCTGGTCAGGGGTGACGCCCTCGAGCAGGTCAGGGGCATGCACGACAAAATCGGGGTCGAGTCCCGCCGTGCGGGGGATGGCCTTGGCGGCTTGTTCGATGAGAAGGGCGAAGCCGTCGGCTGCTGCGGCGTAGGCCTGACATTCGAGCAGGCGAGCCAGCAGGAGATCTCGCTCTTCCCATCCGATGAGCTCCTCGTCGGGCTCGATTTCGCCGGATCCGGGCAACAGACGCTTGGACTTCAGCTCGATCAGCATGGCCGCCGTGGAGATGAATTCGGACACCGCCTGAAGGTCGACGGTCTCCCACGAGGCGATCTCGGCGACAAACCCATCGACCATGTCGGCCAGAGGGATGTCGAAGATGTCGAGCTGATGGCTCGACACCAGGTGCAAAAGAGCCTCTATGGGACCCGTATAGGCCGGTATCGAGACAGTGGCTACCACGAGGCGAACCCTACCGCCCCGACGGCTAGGCACCGTGCACTGCAGGACGCGGCCTACGATGTCAGCCCATGTCCCGAGTGTTGTCCGGCATCCAACCGAGTGGCGACCTTCATCTAGGCAATTATCTCGGCGCCATCCACAACTGGGTGTCGGACCAGGATGCCCACGACGCCTACTACTGCATCGTCGATCTGCACGCCCTCACCTTGGATATCGACCCCAACGAGTTGCGGGCCCGGACCCATGACTCCGCCCTTGACCTGTTGGCCGCTGGTCTCGATCCTGAGCGCTGCACGCTGTTCGTCCAGAGCCATGTGGTCGAACACACGCAGATGGCCTGGCTCCTCGAGTGCACAGCCACCATGGGCGAACTCCGACGCATGACCCAGTTCAAAGACAAGAGCGCCGGCCAGGATTCGGTGCGAGTGGGCCTGTTCACCTACCCCGTGCTCCAGGCAGCCGACATCGTGCTCTATGACGCCGAGCGGGTTCCGGTCGGTGATGACCAGCGTCAGCACCTCGAATTGGCTCGGGAGGTGGCTGGTCGGTTCAACCATCGCTTCGGTGAGATCCTCGTGGTGCCTGAGGCAGCGGTTCCGGCTGCCGGGGCACGGGTGATGGACCTTCAGCACCCCGAACGCAAGATGTCCAAGTCCGTGTCGTCACCGCTCGGAACAGTCCTCATGCTGGATAGCCCCGAGGAGATCACCCGCAAGGTGAAAAAGGCAGTGACCGACACCGACAACGAGGTCCGCTACGACCCCGAATCCAAGCCCGGCCTGGCCAACGTGATCGAACTTCTGGCCGTTGCGACACAGAGGACGACCGATGACGTCGCCAACTCCTATGAGCGCTACGGCGACTTGAAGGTCGACTGCGCCGAAGCGTTGGTTGAACTCTTGCGTCCCATCCGTACCCGTCGGGCCGAGTTGGCCGCAGATCCTGGTGCGGTCCCCGCTCTGCTCGCCCGAGGTGCCCACAAAGCGACAGAGGTCGCCAGCGCTACCTATGCACGTGCCGCCCAAGCGGTGGGACTTCTGGGTCGCTCGTGACGGGTGCCGAGGTGGCGGCTGCTTCAGAGTCCTTGACCGGAACTGCCACGGTGTCAGCGGAGGAAGAACGGCACGGCTTCTGGTGGTGGTCTCTCCGGCCCATCGCCCTCTACGTCGCCTCGAGGCTCGGGGTCTTCCTCATTGCTGGTGCCGTTGGAGTCGTCACGGGACGGCCGACCCGTGATGGCCTGGTGACCTGGGACGCCAAGTGGTATCTGTCGATCGCCCGCTCCGGGTATGTGACCCACATTCCACCAGGGCATGGCGATCCCGCGCAGTCGAATCTCGCCTTCTTCCCGTTGCTCCCCATGCTGACGAGAGGCACGCGTCTGTTCACCGGACTAGCCGTGGAGCCTGCTGCCCTGGTGACGGTGTTCATCGTGGGACTGCTGGCTGCGGTGGCGGTCTGGTGGTTGCTGCGAGACGTCTTCGACGTCACCGGAGCCGACCGAGGCACGGCGCTCATCCTCTTCTCCCCTGGCGCGTTCGTGCTCTCGATGGCCTACACCGAGGCCGCAACCATGCTGTTCGTCACCTGTTCTCTGCTTGCTCTTCGCCGGCAGCGTTGGGGGCTGGCCGGCCTGGCGGCCGCTGTGGCCACAACGGCAGATCCGGTCGGTGCCGCTGCGGTCGTGCCGTGCATCGTCGCCTGCGTGATCGCCATCCGCACCGAGCGAGCGTGGCGATCCCTTGCCGCACCCCTCATTGCTCCGCTGGGCATAGGCACGTTCTTCGCCTATCTCTGGGTTCATGCCGGATCGCCGTTCGAGTACATCAAGGCACAACGAGCAGGTTGGCAGTCGGGAACGTACTTCGGAGGCATTCCCCGTGCCTTCGGCCATCTCGTCCAACATGGGTTTGGCGACCCCAACTACGGGGTCAAGGCCATCTCGATCCTGGTAACCATCGGACTGTTGGTGATCTTCTTCCGAGCCCGGCCCCCGGCACCGTGGGTGGGTTATGTGGTGGCGGTACTGGGGTTCGGGGCACTCTCCCCGATCATCGGCGTCACGCCGCGTCTGTTGCTCCGGGGCTTCGTGCTCCTCGGCGTCGTCGGGGCACGACTGCCTCGATTCTGGTTCGAAGTGGTGCTCGGCCTCTCAGCGCTGTGCATGGCTGCCTTAGGGACCATGGCCATGGGTAGCCCCTACTGGACGCCGTGAGCGATCCATCAACCGAGCAGGTCGGCACCGACCCCGGAACCCGGTCATCCCGATATGGCCTCGCCAAACCGATGCCTTCGGTCCTCGTTGGTGCTCCTTCGAGGCGCTGGTCCCAGATCATGGGTGTGTGCGGGTTTGTTTCGGTCGCCTTGGTGGCTTGGGCCACCTGGCACGCATCGGCCAACTGGTTCCGCCTGGACGAGGCCGTCTACGTCCTTGGATCACACCATCTGGGTGATGGTCAGCTCTACCACGTCGGATTGCCCACCATCCCCCACCTGCCGTTCACGTATCCACCGGTGGCGGCTCTGGCATTTTGGCCACTCTCCATCCTTCCTGACGGTCTTGCCAGGGTCGTGTGGTGCCTGGTCGAGGTGCTCTCGTTGGTGGCCATTCTCAGACTCTCCCTGACCGGCGTCGCCCCCGAGGCCGATCGCCGGCGGGTCTGGCTGTGGTCGGCCGCACTCTGCGCCCCGGCCTACCTGATGGATCCGGTGCGTCTCACGATCTATTTCGGCCAGATCAACTTGGTGCTCTGCGCCCTGCTTCTCTGGGACCTGACCCGCCCCATCCGTCTGGGCCGATACACGCTTCCTCAGGGTGTCGTGGTCGGGCTAGCCGGCGCCATCAAACTCGTGCCGTTGATCTTCGTGCCCTTCCTCGCCGTGACAGGTCGGCTGCGGGCCGCCCTGTGGGCCGTCGCCGCTTTCCTCGGTGCCTCACTGGTGGCCGTGGCCGTTATTCCCGGTCCGTCCTGGGCCTATTGGACTCGCTACGTGCGTGACGCATCTCGGGTGGGCGAACCCGGGTTCTTTCTCAACCAGAGCGTTGTCGGTATGGGTGATCGCATCGTCCACCATCACCTGGCCCCTGGGTTGGCGGCTGCCCTTCAGCTAGCCGTCATCGTCCTCGGAATCGCACTTGCCCGGTGGACATGGGCCGAAGGATCTGCCTTCTTGGCCATGCTGATCTGTGCGGCCACCGGCCTGCTCGCTTCCCCCATCTCCTGGCAGCACCACCTGGTGTGGGCTGTGCCGGTCGTCGTGTGGATGGTCGTCGCTCCAGATCGCCCGAAGCACGGCGCGCTCTGGGCCGGCGGCGCATGGTTTGTTCTGTGGCTGTCACCCCTCGAATGGACTGGCGGAGAGCCAGGGTGGGCCCACATGCACGGCTGGCGCCTCGTGGCTAGTGGATCCTCATTCCTGCTCTTGGTCGGTTTCATGGTGGCGTGTGTCGCCCGGCTGTCCGTGCGGCGCAGAGCAGCCTCCATCACCTGACCGACCATCACCTGACCGACCATCACCTGACCGGCCATCACCTGACTGACGATCACCTGACTGACGATCGCCAGGCGGACCACAACTTGTCCGACTGCGGTGTACTCCGAGCGACACGCCGGGTTTGATTGCGTCAGGTGGTCACTGCAATGCCTTGCCTAGTTGCCACACCTGTCGGCCGGACGTGCTCACGGCAGAGGGCGCAGTCGTGTAGGCGAGGACCAACCAACCCTGTCCATGCGTTGGGGTCCAGGTGGTCGTGGTGGGGTGTAGCGCGAACACCGAGGTTGCTCCGGCCGGTATGGGGTCTTGGCCGCGGCGCAGATCTGCCCCCCAGAAACCCCCTGGGTGACCTCCCCCTGAAGCGATCATGAATCGGGGATGGAGGGGCGCCCCCGCGTCGTTGGTCACCGACACCACGACGGTCCGCCACTTCATCGGGTTAGGCGAGGACGGATCCCCGGCCGCTCGAATCGGCCCCACTGCGACCCGAAGCGGCGCAGAAGTCACACCGAGCACGGTCGCCACCGCTGCAGCTGCTCCTAGTCCCAGCACGATGGCGCCGGCCAAGCGCCATCTCGTTGAGGACGCACGTGGTCGCATCGACATGCCCGCCTCATCGGTGGCCTCCCACGGCCCCACGGAGATCGCCGCGACGATTGCCGCCGGGGCGAGATCGAGGAGGTAGTTGGAAAGGCTTCGGGCTGGAAGCGCCAAGGGCAGCGGCAACACGAAGAGCCACGCCCTATGCAGGCGAGCGGGCCAGGCCACGAAGGCGACAAGGAGGGCGCACGCTGCCAACGCCCCGGCCAGTGACAGCCACATGGGCACCACACCACCTGTGATGCCGTGGGTGGCGAGCGCGACCACGCCCTGGCCGTCAGGGACGAGAGGGTCGACCATGGGCAGGAGGACACCCCGCAGCCACGCCCCAGGGGCAGCGACGACAAAGGGCAGATTCACCACCAAGAATGCAGCAACGACCACCGAGAGGTAGCGGGTGGCTACGCCAAAGGGACGTACTCCTTGGCGGCGTGCGACCAGTGTGACCCCGGCAACCAGAAAGGGAACGCAGAACCACGGTGACTGCTTGATCGAGCAGGCGACACCGAGTGCTGCTGGGCCGACCCATGCCGGGAGCCATGCCACGGCCCGACCCGGATATCGATCCCATCGCCACACGGCGATGACGAGGAACGGCAGGAACAGCGCATCGGTACCTCCGTTGGCGAAGCCGCCCAGATAGATGCCGGTCAACAACAGCATCGGGCTGACCCAGCGCAACGCAGTGGGCAACATGAAGAACACCAGGCCAGCCGTCAGGATCCAGGCGGCCAGGTCGAGCCAATCCGACGTCATGTGATGAACGCCCAGTGCTTGGAGTGGAACTTGGAGAAGGAACGATCCCGCTGGATAGGACACTCCGAGGGCATGTCCGCCATCCAGCCGATACGTCCACGAGGATGAGGCGTGCGCAAAAAGTTGGCTGGCCGGCGCCATCGAGGAGGTGTAGGGATTGTGGCCTTCCCAGAGCAGGCGGGCCGCGAGTTGGTTGAACGCAGATGAATCCGTGGTGACGTAGTGGCGGAGGTGAATGTCGGTCCCCTGGGTTATCAGGGCGGCAGTCGCGGCCATTGCCATGCCGGCGAGTTGCAAGGACGACTTCAGCCAGCGAGGCTCGATCCAGACCAGCGCTGTGCCGGCAATGGCCGACACCACCAAGAACAACGCCCCGGCGACGGCCCACGGCCCAGCCGACCAGGATCCGGAGTAGACCAGCCCGGCACTGAGGATGGCCAGCCACACCAAGGTCCAGGCGGCTTGTTGGACACGGTGCAGCATGCCGGCATCGTCGGTCACCTTGTCGGCGAACTCGTCGACCGCGCTGGTTCCCATGGATGTCCCGTGGCCAGCAACGCCCGTGGTTGGCTCATGCTGGGAACGGGCAGGCGCTGCCCCCGTGGCTGCCACGCCCTCAGCCTCGGCTGCCGGAGGCTGTATCGAGGCCACGTCTGGAGATGGTGTGATTGGCACCGATGCCGTCATGGGAAGACTGCCCGAGAACTGATCTCGTAGACGCTGAGGAGTGCGAGTAGCACCGCCGAAGCGGCCACGAGCACCCGATAGGTGCGTCCGGAGTAGCGGGTGGCCAGTGCGATGACGATCGGAAATGCCAGCATCAAGAATCGAGGACGCAGACCGACCGGCTGGGAGATGGCGGCCAACGCCACCGTGGCGATGCCGTAGGCGAGGACAGGTAGGGCCTGGCGTTCCCTAATCATCAGTACGCATCCGATGATGCCAGCCACCGTCCCGATGAACAGGATGTGGCCGGTCAGCGTCGGTTGCAGAGGATCGGACACGAACGTCCAGATGATGTGGAGCGGATAGCGAAGGGAAGGAAAGCTCTGCCAGCCGCCTCGTTCGGTCAACCGCCATGCGAACAGAGAGCCCGTGTGAGCCCAGAGATAGGCCATGTAGGCAATGAATCCCAGCGGAGCGACGCCTGGCGCCACCAGCGATTGCATGCGTCGGTGACGGACGATGTCGACCGCCGCCGCAGCGGCACAGGCAACCACGAATGCCAGTCCGACCGGTGACGTCGCCGTGGCCAGTGCCCCAAGCAGGCCAGCGACCAACCACCGCCGATCCAGCAGAGCGATGAGCCCGAAAGCCACAAGCGTGATCAAGGTGCCTTCTGCGTAGGCGAAGCTGAACGCGAATGCCCCGGGGCATAGAGCAAAAAGTACGGCTGCCCGTTCGCCAGCGGCATCCCCCCGCATGTGCCTCGCCAAACGACCCACGGCCACCACGGCACACACTCCGGTCAGCGCACTCACGGCCAAGGCCACGACCCCGGGGTCGAGTCCGACGGATGCGACGCCTCGAACCGTCAGAGGGAAGAGCGGGAAGAAGGCGATGGGGTTGGCGGCGACGTGATCGGCGACCATGGGCAGACGACTCGGGTAGCCGTTGTGCACGATGCGAAGGAACCATGACCCGTCCCAGATGGTGAGGCTGTCCGTCACCTTTCCCATGGCGAAGCGGTTGATGATGGCCACCAGCAACACGGTGACCACCCGACATCCCACGAAGATGAGCACCGCCGTGGTGGGAACCCAACCGATGCCGTTGATCGTGCGAGATGCGAGGCGCCGGGATCGGCCAGTCTGGGCGTGAGTCCTTGCCACCAACGGATCGGCGATCTCGCTCTCCTGGTCCCCGACCGTGTCTACGTGGTCGGCCTTCACGGCCTGATCTTCGGTCATGACACAGCCACCACCGGTCGATCCCCGCCTACCGGACCAAGCAGGTGCCGCCAGCGGCCTCCAGTGGTCACCACGACAAGCACGGCCAGGAGGATCGGTCCAGACACCCACCAGTCGGCGCTGGTGAGCATTGGGGTCCCGCCGGCACCAACCACAACCATGGCAAGGCCTGCCACGACAGCAAGTGCCCGAGAGCGTTGCGCTCCCGTGGCCGCCAAGACGGCCAGTGGCCAGGTCCAGTACCACGGCCACACCGTGGGACTGCAGGCGACGAACAGCAAGAGGGCACAGCCCAGCAGGCGGACAGGGTGGTAGCGACCGGACTGAAGGAGTAGCCAGACAACTCCCAGACCGGCCGCCAACTCGGCAGCGAACTGCACCACCGTGACCGTGGCGTGCCGACTCCAGGGCAGGCCGATCAGGTGGAGGATCCCCCACAGGAACGTACCTATCGAGACGACGGGAGTGGTGAGCACCCGCAGTTGGGTCGGAATCCGCAGCGCGGCAGGGCCGAGCCATCCCCAGCCGTATCCGGCGGCGATGGTGACCCCCACGATCACCCCGGTGGCCACGGCCACCGGGCCAACGGAGGCCTTCCAGCGCTGGCCACGTTGGCGTGAGGCGACGTCAGCGGCCACCAGAAAGACCACGCCAGCCAGAGCAGGGAGCTTGATCGTTGCCGCCAAGGCGCAGAGGGCCACGCCCAACAACAGACGACCCCGCCCCGCCATCACTAAACCGGCGAGCAAGAGCCCCAACATCGCTCCGTCATTGTGACCTGATGACAGAAAGCTCCAAAGGGCGAGGGGGCTCAACACGCCGAGCCACAGACCAAGACCAGGATCGGCGCCGTGTTGGCGAGCCAGGGCAGGAAGACTGATCATGGCAAGCACCACCCCGGCCAACTCGACCAACCGGTAGACCATGATCTGGGCCACCATCGATGGGCCGAACCAGGCAGCCACGCCCCGGCTGATGGCCACGAACAGCGGTCCATACGGCGAGGCCGTGTGCCGCCACACCGAAGCCACCGACGACAAGACGGGTCCTGGACCAAGGTCGGCCGGTGAGGCCCGATACGGGTTCAAGCCGATGTGTACAAGTTGGCCCTGGGCGACGTAGCTGTAGAGGTCGCGGCTGAACAAAGGAATACCGAGGAGCAGAGGGATCCCCCACAGGGCGAGCAGTATCCATGCCCAAGACGTCGTCAAGCGCCCTGCGTGGGCCTCGAAGCCCACGCCGACCCAGGCCCCCACGACAGCCGTGAGCGACAAGGTGAAACCCACGTGGGCAAGGAACGACGTTCCGGCCGCCACCGTGTACCACCACGGAACTCCTCCCCGCCCGGGCGTTGCCCCGATGGCCGATCCGAAACAGACCAGACCCAGCGATCCCGCCAAGCCGAGCAACGCCCAGCCCACGAGGCGTCCGCGACGAGCGCCGGGAGGGCTGGTCGTGGTGGCCACCGTCGTGGTCGTCATGCCAGGAGGCCCGACCACCACCTGATCACCTGGCTGAGCGCCTGCGCCCATGCGTTGTGGAACATCAAGATCAGGATGAAGGGCAAGAACATCAGCGCAGGCTGCAGGTTGTAGTAGCCGGGGAGGAGTCGGGCGGGCAGGAGTCGCTCCAGTACGGCCGCCCCATCAAGAGGCGGGCAGGGCAGGAGATTGAAGAGGCCGAGCACGATGTTGGCCACTCCACCGATGAAGAGCACTTGGCCGAGAAGTGAAGGCGGGTAGTAACCGGAACCCACCGTCAGAGCACGAATGTCGGCTGGAACGGCGGCGACAAAGACGAAACCGAGCACCCCGGCGAGGACGAAGTTGGTAAGGGGGCCGACGAGCGAGACCACGACGATGTGATTCCGGGGACTCCTGAGGCCGGCGGGATTGACAGGGACGGGCTTCGCCCAGCCGTAGGCACCGACACCCGAGAGCGACAGCACAGCGGGAACCAGCAGTGTGCCCACCGGGTCAACATGGCGTATCGGATTCAGACTGAGGCGACCCGCACGTTTCGCCGTCGTATCGCCAAAGGCAAGGGCGACGACGCCATGGGAGATCTCGTGAATGATGATCGAGGGGATCAGTACGCAGAAGTAGATGATCTCGATCCGGCTGATCCGATGGGTGGCCACCAACAGCACTACCAAGGCGACCCCAACGCCCGAGATGATCAGTGCACGTTGCTGGCCCGGAGTAAGCGGGCGGCGTCGCCCACCACCCTGATCGGTACCCCAGGTTGTCACCGCGTCAAGCCGTCAGGGCCGGGTGGCGTGGCGGATGCAGTACCGGGTAGCCGGCATGGCTTCCAGACGCGCTGGATCGATGGCGTCGCCGCAGTCCAAGCAGTGTCCAAAGGTGCCGGCGTCGAGGCGAGCCAGCGCCTCGGCAACCTCCTCAAGAGATTCACCCAACCGGGTGGCCAAAGCCTCGGCCTCGCCCCTCTCGGCGGTCACTTGACTGGTGTCAGCGAAGTTTGAGTCGTATTCGAGGCCGCCGGTCTCTCCGTGCCCGATCTCACCCAACTCGCCCCGAAGCTGCGCTGCCTCGACCTCAAGTAGGGCACGGTAATCGGCAACTGGAGCGCCTGAGGGCGCGTCGGACGTCATCTGTCGATCCTACCTGGCTTGTCGCTGCTACCCACGGCCACCCACACCGGCACGAGGATGGGCGCTGTCGTAGGAGGCCCGAAGGTGTTCCTGGCTGAGCCGGGTGTAGATCTGTGTTGTGGCAATCGACACATGCCCGAGTACCTCTTGGACTACTCGGATGTCAGCCCCATGGGCCAAGAGGTGAGTGGCGCACGAATGTCGCAGCACATGGGGGCTCACCACATCGCCAAGTCCGACTCGCTGGGCTCGAAGTTGCACTCCCGCCCAGGCGCCTTGACGCGTCAGTCGTCTGCCTCGGGTATTGAGGAACACCGCCTCAGCGTCAGCACGGCGCTGCCATTTCTCTGGGCTCAGACGACCTCGTCCGTCGGGGCCCAGCCAGCGGGCCAGGGCGGCATGGGCTGGTCGCCCAATGGGTACCAGGCGTTCCTTGGCGCCCTTGCCGAATACCCGAAGCATCCCGTCGTCCTCACCATCGACGTCGTGCAGAGATAGGCCGACCACTTCGGAGATGCGGGCCCCGGAGGCATAGAGCACTTCGAGAATGGCCCGATCTCGTAGATCCAGGGGTTCGGTCCCGTCAACCGACTCGAGCAGGCGGATGACGTCACGCTCATCGAGAGCCTTGGGTAGTCGGCGAGGAATCGAGGGGGATCGGACATCCACCGTGGGGTCTGCCCGCAGTGTCCCCTCCCCCACCAAGAACCGGTAGAGACCACGGATCGACGTGGTGACTCGAGCCACCGTGGCCGGGGTGCGTCCGTCGCTCCGCAGATGGTCGAGGTAGGCCTCGATAGATGCGGGATCCGCCGCCAAGGGGTCTCGTCCGTGGTCCGACCACCATCTCTCCCAACCGGCAAGGTCACGGCGATAGGAGATCAGCGTGTTCGTCGATCGACCCTTCTCCACGGCCAACCACGACAAGTACTCCTCGGCCTCCGTGGAAAGGTGTGCCGCCACAGGACCTCCCGATTCAGCCGGCCAGGTTCCGTCGAGCCAGCGCTACGCCGAGGACGGTCTGGGCATCCACGATGGTGCCGTCGTCGACAAGGGCGTCGAAGTCCGCCAATGGCACCTCGACGACTTCGAGGTACTCCTCTTCTGCACCGTGGCGGTCGTGTTCGACCGCCGTGAGTCCCGTTGCCAAGAAGATGCTGGTCCATTCGTCACAGAACCCGGGCGTGTTGGCCATACGGATGAGGGGGACCATGGACGCTGCTGCACACCCCACCTCTTCGGCCAACTCCCGACGGGCCGTCTCTGCGAAGGGCTCGTCAGGAACATCACACGTGCCTGCAGGAATCTCAAGCAGCCAGGCGTCGACGGCTGGACGGTATTGGCGCACTAACAGCACGCCCCCGGCGTCTGTGACGGGAACGACGGCAACCGCCCCAGGGTGGCGCACGATGTCGCGTTCGAAGGTGGTCCCGTCAGGAGCCTGAAACGAGGCCCGTTGGATACGCAGGAACCATCCCTGATGGAGCGTTTCCTCGCCGAGCGGGGTGAACTGAGGGAGCAGAGACTCCGGCGTCAACCCGGACCGCTCAGCTGACGGCACCGATGTCGATCAGATGGGGGTCTCGTCCTTCGGCCCGAGCCAGCGCGGCCCCAACCAAGCCTCTGAAAAGTGGGTGCGGGCGCTCGGGCCGACTCTTGAACTCAGGGTGTGCCTGCGTTCCGATCCAGAACGGATGACCGGGAAGTTCGATGAACTCAACCAAGCGACCATCGGGCGAGAGTCCCGAGCAGACGAGACCCGCCTCTTGGAGCTGGTCCCGATACCGAGGGTTCACCTCGTAGCGATGTCGATGGCGTTCGGAGACGACGACGTCGCCGTAGGCCTCGGCCACCTGTGACCCCGGCAGGAGTCGGGCGTCATACGCGCCCAAGCGCATGGTGCCGCCCTTGTCCGACACATCCACCTGGTCATCCATCAGATCGACCACCGGATGACGTGTGGTGGCGTCGAACTCACGCGAGTTGGCTCCCTCGAGCCCGGCAAGGGAACGTGCGGCATCGATGATCATGACCTGTAGCCCCAAGCAGAGGCCCAGAAGTGGGAGGTCGTGCTCACGGGCATAGCGGGCCGCGGCGATCTTGCCCTCCACGCCGCGCTCTCCGAAACCACCAGGGATGACCAAACCGTCAAAGGCCCGCAAGCCGTCACGCTCCAGCAGATCGGGAACGGTGGCGGCCTGGATCCACTCGATCTCCACCTTGGCGCCGTGGTGGAACCCTGCATGGCGAAGCGACTCCACCACCGAGAGATAGGCATCGGGAAGATCTACGTACTTCCCGATGATCCCGATCCGCACCGGGCGAATGGCGGCATCCACTTGGGCGACGAGGTGCTCCCAGGGGCCGAGGTCGATGGGATGGTCGTCTGGGTTGATGTCCAACTCGTCGAGGATGTAACTGTCGAGACCTTCTTCATGCAGGACGAGTGGGATTTGATAGATGTTTGCAGCATCGACGGCTGACACCACGGCGCGGATGGGCACGTCGCACAGCATCGAGATCTTCCGCTTGAGGTCGTCGGAGATCATCCGATCCGAACGGCACACGATCACATTGGGCTGAATGCCCCGGCTGCGCAGTTCGGTGACGGAGTGCTGGGTCGGCTTGGTCTTCTGCTCCCCCGACGGGCCGAGATAGGGAACGAGGGTGAGGTGGACGTAACTGACGTTCTCTCGGCCGACGTCGCCACGGAACTGGCGAATGGCCTCGATGAACGGGACGATCTCGATGTCGCCCACCGTCCCGCCAACCTCGACGATGACGATGTCCACACCGGGCTGGCCCAGTTTGCGGATGTGATTCTTGATCTCGTCGGTCACATGCGGAATCACCTGGACGGTCTTGCCCAAGTAGTCACCCCGGCGCTCCTTGGCGATCACCGACGAGTAGATGCGACCGGTGGTGGCGTTGGAACCTTTGTGGAGGTTCTCGTCGATGAACCGCTCGTAGTGGCCGAGGTCGAGATCGGTCTCACCGCCGTCCTCGGTGACGAATACTTCGCCGTGCTCGAACGGGTTCATGGTCCCTGGATCCACATTGATGTAGGGATCCAACTTGCACATGGTGACCTTGAGGCCTCGGGCCTTCAAGAGGCGGCCGAGCGATGACGCTGTGAGTCCTTTGCCTAACGACGAGGACACGCCGCCGGTGAAGAAGATGAACTTTGGGCCTCTCGGCCGGGCCCCGGAGTCGTCTGCATCTGGCACGTTGCGAGGGTACCCGACCCTGGACCGCCGTGTCGGTGACCCCACATCTTCAGCGTGCATCTGTCGGCCTGAGAGCTAGTAACTCGCGTGCGTGCGTTCGAGCGGCATCGCTCTCGGGTTGCCCGGACAGCATGCGGCTCAACTCCACCACACGATCTTCGTCATCCAGCGCCGTGATGAGGGAGCGTGTCCGGCCGTCAGCTTCGACCTTTCGCACTTCGAACTGATGGTCAGCCTGGGCGGCTACCTGCGCGAGGTGGGTGACGACGAGCACTTGGGCATAGTGACCCAACCCGGCCAATGCCGCCCCAACGGCGGTTGCCGCAGCTCCACCCACTCCGGCATCCACCTCGTCGAAGACCAAGACACCGGGGGCATCGGTCAAGGCCAAGCGAAGGGCGAGCATGGTCCGCGAGAGCTCGCCGCCCGATGCCGCCTTGGCCAATGGCTGGGCCGATTCGCCGGCGTTCGCCGCCAACTCGAATACCACCTCGTCGGCACTTCCCGGGCCTCCAACGCGAATCGAGAACCTGGCTGACGGCATGGCCAACTGATGCAGGGTCGTCTGGATCTCGTCAGCCAGTAATGGCGCAACCTTGCGACGGGCCCGAGCCACCACCTCTTCGGCTGACTCCACCACCTTCCGAGCGGCGTCGATCTCGGCGTCGAGCACTGCGGCCCGGGCTTCAGCGCCGGCGAGTTCGGCCAGTGTTGCCCGCGCCTCAACGCCGAAGGTCATGACGTCTGCCAGGGTCGGCCCGTATTTCCGGGTGAGCTCGTGGAGGAGATTGCGTCGGGCTCGCACGGCGTCGAGTCGCTCAGGATCGTCCTCCCAGGTCTCCACGACCGACCGCAGTTCGCCGGCCAGATCCGTCAAGTCAGCGATTGCACCCCGTGCCCGAGCATCCAGTGCTTCCAGAGGGCCCCGACCACTCAAGGAGCCAGAAGCTTCAGCCACCAGATCGATCCCCCCAGGCGGACCAGATCCCCCGGCTCCTTCGAGGCTGACCAAGGCGCGAGCGGCTGCCTCCCGATGACTCGATGCCTCGGCCAACCGTTCTTCTTCTTCGGCAAGCACCTCGTCCTCAGCGGGATCAGTGATCCCCGCACGGTCGATCTCGTCAGCTTGATACGAGAGGATCTCGACCTCTCGGGCTCGTTGACGGGCATCGCCCCCCAAGCGATCTGCTTCGGCTTCGAGTTCGGCCACCCGTCGCCGAGCAGACAGCAACGGACCGATATCGATGGCACCAAATGCGTCGAGAGCCTGCCGCTGGGCCTCGGGGTGTACGAGTGATCGATGTTGGTGTTGACCATGGAGCTCGATCAGACCAGCAGCAGCTTCAGCCAACGCACCGACTGGCACCATCCGACCGTCGACCCACGCACGAGAACGACCCTGCTGGGCCACCGCACGGGCCAAGACAATCTCGTCATCACCATCGATCGAACAGAAGCGACCTTCCACTACCGCCTCCGTTGCGCCCGTACGGACCACCGAAGGATCCGCACGTCCTCCGAGGAGCAGACTCAGTGCGCCGATCAGCAACGTCTTGCCAGCACCGGTCTCCCCGGTAAGCGCCGTCGTTCCGGGCGCCAACACCAACGAGGCGTCGTCGATCACGCCGAGGTCGCGAACCCGGAGCTCAACGAGCACGTGTGCCATTTCTGCCGCTAGCGATCGGCCAGGTGGAACTTGGCCCGCAAGATGGTGTGGAAGGCCCGGCCGCCGAAGGTGACCAGCCTGGCCGGATGCTCGCCCTGAGCACACGACACGGTCGCACCTGGTTCGAGGGTGCCGATGGTGACGCCGTCGACGACCAGTACGGCCTGTCGGGGACCAAGGATCTCCAGGTCAACATGTTGAGAACCGTCAAGGACCATGGGTCGATCGAAGAGCATGTGCGGGGACACGGGGGTCAGCACGATCGCTTCGAGACGAGGTGACAGCAACGGCCCACGAGCGGACAGGTTGTACGCCGTAGATCCGGTCGGCGTGGCCAGCAGGAGGCCGTCGGCGGCAAAGGTCACGAACGGACTGTCGTCGATAGACGCGGCAACGCGCACCGTGTGCCCTGGAACGGTCTTCTCTATCGATGCCTCGTTGAGGGCCCACCGGACGCCGGTCACGTGTCCGGTGGGATCCTCGTAGGTGACGGCGAGCGTCATGCGTTCCTCGATCTCGTAGTCACCGGCGAGGAATCGGGTGAGAGCGGATTCGAGTCCAGCGGGTTCCACCTCAGTGAGGTAGCCCAGGTGCCCAAGGTTCACCCCCATGACCGGCGTCGGTGTACCGAGCGTGCTGTCTACGGCCCTCAGCAACGTGCCATCACCCCCCAAACTCACGAGGAGGTCAAGAGTCTTGCCATCGTCTGCGTCCCCATCAACCACGTCGTGACCCTTGGCGTGCAACCACGTCGTGGCTCGCTCCACCAATGCTTGTGCCTCGGGCCGAGAGTGATTTGCGGCAAATGCGATCCGAGCCATCAGATCAGCCTTGGCCAATTGACGCATGGGCTTCGGTCACTGCGGCAGCGGCAACAACCTCGGCATGCTGGAACGATGCGGCCTGTCGGCCCGGAGTGCGGGCGTAGACGAGGAACTCGATGTTGCCGGAATGGCCAGTGATGGGTGACGGCATAGCCCCCATGATGACTGCTCCGGCGGCCTCGAGCGCGGTTGCCACCTCCACGAGTGCCTTCAGATGGAGTTCTGGGTCTCGGATGACACCTCGCCCTTTGGACACTTCGACGCGCCCAGCCTCGAACTGTGGCTTCACCAGCAGAACGACGGGGACGTCTCGGTGCGCCACGGGACCCACCAGGACGGGCACCGCACGAGTGGCGGACATGAAGGAGAGGTCAGCAACGACGAGGTCGACAGGTGCACCTTCGGTAGTGGCCACGGTGACGTCACGGATGTCGGTTCGTTCCAGGTTGACCACACGTGCATCGGCACGCAGCCGCTCATGGAGTTGTCCATGCCCCACGTCGACAGCAAAGACGCGTGTTGCCCCGGCCTGCAGCAAGCAGTCAGTAAATCCGCCAGTCGAAGCGCCCGCATCCAGGGCCCGCTGACCTTTGGGGTTGATGTCGAACCGGGTCAATGCTGCTTCTAGCTTGCGCCCGCCCCTACTCACGAACGGCGGCCGCTCTCCCACCAGTTCGATCGGTTCAGCTGGCGATACGAGGCGAGCAGGCTTGTCGGCAATGGCACCCGAGACCAGGACGCGACCCTGATGCACCAACTCCACAGCTTGCGGTCGACTGGCCACAATTCCTCTGCCCACAAGCGCCCTATCGAGGCGCTGGCGGGCGGGCCTACTCAGTCGGCCGCTGCCTTCTTGGCCGGAGCCTTCTTGGCCGGAGCCTTCTTGGCGGCTGCCTTCTTGGCCGGAGCCTTCTTGGCGGCTGCCTTTTTGGCCGGAGCCTTCTTGGCCGCTGCCTTTTTGGCCGGAGCCTTCTTGGCCGCTGCCTTTTTGGCTGGAGCCTTCTTGGCTGCAGAGGTGACGGTATCGGCGCTGCGACCCAGCAGATCTGCGACCTGAGTCGCCAGGTCTTCGAGGTTGGTGATTCCCAGGTGCTCGAGCTGGCGTCCTACCTCGGCCCGCACCGTAGCGACGACAACTTCGGAGCTTTTCCGGCTTCGTTCGATGAGTTCATCAACGCGCGAGCGGGCTTCGGATCGCTGCACCTCGCCGTTCTGGACCAGTTCAGACACCAGTTCCTCGGCCCGCTTGCGGGTCAGGTTGGTGAAGGCCATTCCGGCATCGATATACCGCTGAAAGGAGTCGTTTGTCGCCATGAATTCACCCTATCTTGCCTGCTTGCCAGCAGCAAGCACTCTGCTAACAGTTGTGACAATCGTCCTTCTGTCAGTGAGGTTCCTTCCCGTGCTGTGGCTGACAGCCGTGTTGGCCATCATCCGAGAACCTCTGCCACCAGACTGACGAGGTCGGGTGAGCGGACAGCGACCGGGCAATCCCCCGTAGGCGCTCCAGGAGGTGTGACGCCAGAATCCACTAGAGCGAATCCAATCCCCAACTGTTGGGCCAAGAGACCGTCTGTGCCGGGTTGATCGCCGACAAGGACGGCATTCGCCCCCTGCTCGATTCCAAGATGGGTATGGAGATAGCGCACCATGGGCAGATGGGGCTTCCCTGCGATCTCCGGGGCCACTCCCGAAGCAGTGGCCACCGCAGCCAGCAACGCCCCCGAGCCGGGAACAAGACCGTCGGGCGTGGGGTGGGTGGGATCGCCATTGGTGGCGATCAGGCGGCCGCTCTCGCGAGCGGCGGTAGAGATCCGGGTCAATGCCGCGAAGTCGAAGTTTCGGCACCACCCGACAACTGCTGCGTCACCTGCCGGTCCGCCATCGTCCACGACGTTCACCTGGCGTTCCTCTAGGGCCTCCAAAACACCATGTTCGGCGAGGACGGTCACCGACTGGCCCGGTTCGAGCATCGACGCCGCCACCCGTGCCGATGTAGCAAGCTCGTCCGGCGAGGCATCGATTCCCACGCCGGCCAAGCGCCGACGCAGGGCGTCAATGGTCGGAGACGAGTTGTTGGTGACAAAGGCCACAGCGGCACCGCTGGCCCGCAGCGCACCAACCGCCCCACCCACATCACCAATAGGTGTGCCGGCCAGCCACACCACACCGTCCAGATCAAGGATCCACAGAGCTGGGCTGCCGAGTCCAGCGGTTCCTTCGGCCGTCATCCTCCGGAGCGGATCTCCCCGTCACCTTCGGAAGTCGAGGTGACAGGCACCTTGCGGCGACGGGTCGACGCAGCAAGGCTCTCCGCCGACTCGAGCGCACGAGAGATCAGACCACTCAGGTTGGCCAGTGGTTCGGATGTGGCGCTCGCATCCCCCGTTGCCGACTCGACCGGCGGGAGTGATTCACTGCGGGTTCGGTCGGACTCCGACGGAACCGAGACTTGACCAGCGGCATCGCTGTCGTTCGCTCCGGTCGTCGGCGCGTCGGCATCTGTGGCTCCTTCCGACGAGGGCGCCATTGGCCGAGCAGTCAGGTCTGCGATCCGTTCGCCGGTCACCTTGGCGGCTCGCTCCCAGTAGCTGCGGAACATGCCGATGTCGAACGCACCGTCACGGACTCGGGCCTGCTCGAGCAGCCGGGCCGGGGGGTTGCGGAGGTCCCGGACCAGATGCATTGCCTCCATGACCTTCAGCGCGTACCACGTCGGGTCGAACTCCCACCATCGAAAGCCCTGGCGAACAGAGGCCGGCAGGTAGTGGTGGTTGTTGTGCCAGCCTTCACCGCCCGTGACGATGGCGATGAACACAGAGTTCCTGCTGGTGTCCGGCGTGGCGTAGCGGCGTCTTCCGATGATGTGGGCCAGCGAATTGACGAAGAACGTCGCATGCCAGAGCAGCACCGTCGAGAGGAAGAACCCGATGAGCAGGCCTCCCCAACCACCAATGAGGAAACAGACGATGGCCAGCGACCACGGACCCACCCAGTTGAAACGCTCAAGGAGGCGAAGTTCCGGGTAGGCGGCGAAGTCTTTGATGCCGTCCAGGTCGGTGTCTTTGTGGCGAGTGGACAGGATCCATCCGACATGGCTCCACCAGAAGCCATCACGCGGTGAGTGCACGTCACCATCGAGGTCGGTGAAGCGGTGGTGCACACGGTGGTGCGAAGCCCACCACAACGGTCCTTTTTGGACGGCGGTCGTTCCGCCGAACGCCAACAGGAACTGCACGACTCGTCCCGTCTTATACGACCGGTGAGAGAAGTACCGGTGGTAGCCGGCGGTGATGCAGAACATCCGGACCAGGTACGTGACAGCACAAAGCACCCAGTCCTGCCAGGTGACCGTGACGAAGAAGGCGGCCAGCGGAGCAGCGTGACAGGCCAAGAACGGAATGGCTGACACCCAGTCGATCCGGTCGTAAGTCTCTGCGGGCCCAACATCGGAAGATCCGGTGGGTTCGAGTACGGCGGTGCCCATCAGTGTGCTCCCATCAGATGGCATAGAGGTCGCCGTTGGGACCTCGGACGACTTTGATCGGAGTCAGACCCGTTGTTGCCGGTCCGAGCTCCACAGCACCCGTCTTGGCATTGAACTCGGAGCCATGGCAGGGACAGACGATGATTTTGGCCGACGGCTGGTAGGCCACCGTGCAGCCAGCATGGGGGCAGATTGCGTCGAAGGCCCGGTACGTGTCTGCGGGTTGCTGGATCACGAGTCCGGGATCACCGGTCTTGGGATCAGTGAACGTCGCCGATCCGCCGACAGGAACGGACGAAGTCGAACCGATGACCGTCCCAGCCGGAGGCGCTGCGGCGGTGGTGCTCGTGGTCGTCGTGGACGCCGTGGGAGCCGTCGTCGTGGTGCTTGTGGTCGTCGTGGTCGTCGATGTGTTGGCAGCCGACGTCGAAGGTGCGAACATTCGCCCGAGAGCAGCGACGGCACCACTCAGCAGCACTACTCCGCCGGCAACTCCCGCGGCAATCGCTCCCGTCGACACGACGGCCCGCCGGGAGACCCCACCGGCAGGTTCCGCGGCTGGTGCGGCTGCACGCCGATCCGCTAGCCACGTATCCAGAGCTGGCGCCCCGGCCGCACCGACCACGAGCAACGGCGTCCAAGCGAACAGGAAGACGATGTCGGATCCGCTGTAATACGGGTTGGTTCGGAAGGAAACCGCCAAGAACAGTCCCAGGGACAGCGCCATGCCGCCCGCCGCTGCCACTCGTGTCAACAGGCCGACCAACGCCCCTACTCCCACTGCCACTTCACCAACGGCGATGATCACGCCGACCAGTGTGGAGATGGACGTGAGGTGACCCAGCAGCGAACCGATCGGACTGGTGTGGGATGCCCCCACCAGTTGCGCATGAATGGAGATCGGGCTCGATGACCGGAAAAAGTCGGGATTGGCCAGTTTCTGGAGGCCTGCGAAGACAAAGGTCACGCCGAGAAAGAGGCGGAGTGGAAGCAGTGCCCAACCAGGCTTGAGAGTGCCGTCGGCCGTGCGCCACGACCACATCTCGTCGGCCACGGCAGTACCGGCATCTTCCCGGGAAGCCGCAGCATCAAGCCGACGGGAAGCGTTCGACGTCATACCGGCACATCCATGTCCGGCACGTTACCGGTTGGAGTCGCCTCAGACGACGCATCCGGTCACAACGCCACCGCCGACGCAGTCTCGGTACGTTGCTCGTGGCGGCTGCGTGGGCTGAGGCGGGTCTAGCATTGGGACGTGGAGACGACTGCTCAACCTGTGTCACCAGCAGCACCTGGCGAGGTCGGGTCGAAGGCCGAGCGCACTATGCGCCGCCTGTTGCGCATCCCCGACCAGCGCCCTGCCGTCGGCGAGTCAGAGACCCAGCGCATCTTTGGCGTCTCCGTCCTACTGTCTGCAACTCGGTGTCTACTCAGCTACATCGTCTTCCCGATCGTGCTTCCAGCACTTGGCCTTGCCCGAGGTGTCGGGCCGTGGATAGGCATTCCCGTGGGACTATTGGCGCTGTACTTCGATGTCCTCGGCATCCGCCGCTTCTGGTTGGCCGACCATCATCAGAAGTGGTTGTTCAGCGCTGTCTACGCCATCGTCGGCTCCATGGTGGCGATCTTGGTGATCGTCGACGTGCTGCACCTGCTCGGCTGACTGGGCCTGGAACTCACCGGCCAGAGCTCTGATCTTGAGCCGAACGGCCAGGGATCACGCATCTGGCTTCGGGTTGCTCGCCTGAGTTCGGCCGAGGCGAGCTCGTGGCGTCAGACGAGGAGTTCACGGGCGTGACGGAGGTTCTGTCCCCAGCGTCACTTCATGCAGATGTCACTTCACACAGATGTCACTTCACGCAGATCGCCCGCTCGTCCTCACGGTGTGACGATGGGGAAGTTCCGATCAGGCGACTCAATGACAGCGAGGATCGTGGTCAGCGCCTCGAGATCTCCCTCATGGTTGATCTGATCAAGCCCTAGGCCGATCATGGCTCCGAGCATTTGACCCTTGGTCAGGATCAGGCGGAGGTCAGCTCCAGGACTGCCATCGGGGACCAACCGGTGCGTGAGCACTCCGTTCGCCAACGTCGCCCGATGGGTCTGCTCGAGATCGGTCAGCGCCCAATCGATCGTGATGCGCTCGTCCCACGCCCGCGGTCCGTCGATTCGCACGGCGACGGCATCCAGCAGTTGCTCAGGGGTCAGACCAGCGAGAAGCTCCAACGACCCCACCGCCGGAGCAGGTTCGCCTAGTCCGTGCCTCAGCTCGTTCGCTCCGGTGAGGAAGAAGTTGCGCCACGTGCCGTTTTCCGAGCCCCAAGCCAGTTGGTCGTAGACGCCAGCCAGGGCCTCTTTGGCCCTGATGTCGTCCGGTGCCACGAACACGACTCGGTCGAGCAGCTCGGCAGCGAACCGAAGATCTCCGGAAGCGGCATAGTCCGCAGCTCGTGCCAGAACCGCATCGACGCCACCCATGCACTCGACATAGCGCTCCGCACTGGCCTCGGGTGGATGTTGCCAGAGCCGAGCAGGATTGCCATCGAACCATCCGAGGTATCGCTGGTAGACGGCCTTGACGTTGTGGCTGACCGATCCGTAGTAGCCATGGCAATGCCATGCCGCTTCGAGTGTCGGGGGAAGTTCGAAGACCTCGGCGGCCTCAGATCCATTGAGCCCCTTGTTCATAAGCCGCAGGGTCTGGTCGTGCAGGTAGGCGTAGAGATCACGTTGCAGTGTCAAGTACCCAACCACCTTGTCGCTACCCCAGGTCGGCCAGTGATGGGATGCGAAGGCAACATCAGCCTCGTTGGCGAAAAGTTGGATGGCCTCATCCAGGTAGGCCGACCACACCCGGGCATCACGAACGACTGCCCCCCGCAAGGTCACGAGATTATGAAGGTTTCGAGTGGCATTTTCAGCCATGCACAGCGCTCGATGTTCGGGGAACCAGAAGTTCATCTCAGCAGGACATTCCGTCCCCGGGGTGATCTGGAACACGATGCGCACCCCGTCCAGGACGTGCTCTTCACCTGTCGTGGTGATGTCGAGGGTTGGGGGAACCAGACCGACTGTCCCGCTCGACGTGGTCATCCCGAGACCGCAGCCGATCTGGCCGGCTGGACCCTTTTCCAATGATGACCCGTACATGTAGACCGCTCGCCTACTCATGGCCACTCCGGCGTAGACGTTCTCAGCGACAGCAGATTCCATGAAGCCCTGTGGTGCGATCACGGGTATACCCGGATCTGCCCCCTCGAGGACACCGCGCACACCGCCGAAGTGGTCTACGTGCGCATGGGTGTAGATGACCGCCGTCACCGCACGATCGCCCCGGTGTGCGCGGTAGAGGGCGAGGGCTGCTGCCGCGGTCTCGGAGGAGATGAGCGGATCGATGACGATCACGCCCTCGTCACCCTCCACCAACGTCATGTTCGAGAGGTCGAGCCCTCGCACCTGGTAGATGCCCGGGCACACCTCGTAGAGTCCCTGGCGAGCTACCAACTGCCCCTGACGCCACAGGCTGGGATGCGCCGTGTCGGGACACGGTCCATCCAAGAAGGCGTAGGCGTCGTTGTCCCAGACCACTCGCCCGTTGGCATCGGTGATGACGCACGGCTCGAGGGCGCCGAGGAAACCACGATCAGCATCAGCGAAGTCGGTCGTGTCGTGCAGGGGGAAGCGATCGGGATCGAGCAAAGTCATGGTCGCATCCTCGCAGAACCGATCATCGACTGCCGTACGATGCCTGTGTCGCCAGTGCAGTGGCGCACTTCACGACATAGCCAGAGGAGACAGACGTGCTCACCCAGGGAATCAACCACATCGCGCTCTTGACCAATGACGCCGATCGGCTGTGTGCCTTCTACCGAGACGTCTTCGATGCCGAAGTTCTTAGTGACGGTCCAGAAGAGGCCGGGAAGTCTGGAGTTCGCCTGGCCGTCATCCACATCGGACCGACGTCGGAGTTGAACGTCTTCGAGATCGACGGCAACACCGAGGCCCAACGCCAAACGCCCGGTTTCGGGAGGGGTCGCCTCGATCATTTCGGTCTCCAGGCTGCGTCGATTGACGCGTTCGAGACCATCCGTGATCGCCTGATCAGCCGAGGGGCTGCCGACGCCTTCGTCACCGACTTCGGGCAGATTCTCAGCCTGTTCTTCCGTGATCCCGACGGCCTGGAAGGTGAAGTCTGCGTAGCCAACCCCGATGCGGAGCCCGGTGTGTCTCATCCACCCGGCACCCCATCGGCTCGGTATGTGGCCAGGATCGACTGACCGCCAGCACGGTGGGTGGAGGTCGTGGCGATAGTTCGCCATCTGTGCCGCTCGGCGTCATCGCACGTAGTTGGCTGCGCATCGGGTGCACCGGGTTCGGAGGCCCACCCGCCCACATCGCCCTGCTGCGTGACCTGTGCGTCACGCGCCACGAGTGGCTGGCCGAAGAAGAGTTCGAAGACAGCATCGCTGTCACCAATCTCCTCCCTGGACCAGCCTCCACGCAGTTGGCCATCCTCTGCGCCTGGCGCCTGGGCGGACCACTAGGGGCGCTGATCGGTGGGCTCTGCTTCATCGTTCCTGGCCTCATCATCATCTTGGCGTTGGCCGCCTTGTTTCTCTCCGCCCATGCGCCGCTCGTCGTTCGGGGAGCAGCAGCTGGTGCCGGGGCTGCGGTGGCCGCCGTGGCCCTGCATGCAGCCTTCGGTATGGCTCCTGGTAGTTGGCGGCGGGCATCTGGGGCAGCGGGGCAACTGCGCTGGATGGCCTATGCCGTGAGCGGAGGCCTCGGCGCTGCACTTGTTGGCCCCTACCTCGCACTCGTGCTGGTGGCATGTGGTCTCCTCGAGATCTGCTTTCGAGTTCGACCCACCAGGCAACGCCCGCCAACGCGGACTGCTGGCATTCTCGGACCCGCCGTGGTGGCGTCCGGAGGGCTCGGCGCACTGGCCTGGGTCGCGCTCAAGGTCGGGCTCTTGTCCTATGGGGGTGGCTTCGTCATCGTTCCGCTCATGCAGCACGATGCGGTGCACACGTACCACTGGATGACGACCGGTCAGTTCCTCGATGCTGTGGCCCTCGGACAGATCACGCCAGGCCCAGTCGTCCAAACGGTCGCCGTCGTGGGGTACGCCGCGGCCGGCATTGCCGGAGGGCTCTTCGCCGCTGCTATTGCCTTCGCCCCGTCGTTCGCCTTCGTGCTCCTCGGGGCACGACACTTCGACCGCCTGCGGTCCGACACGAAGGCACAGGCTTTCCTCACCGGGGCCGGGGCTGCTTCAATCGGAGCCATCGCTGGGTCAACCCTTCCCTTGGCGCTCAGCCTGGCGGAGTGGTGGCAGGTGGGAGTGCTGGTCCTGGCCACCCTCTGTCTGCTCGTCTTGCGGCGAGGAGTGGTGAGTGTCCTGGTGGGGGCTGGCGTGGTCGGGATGGTGGCCGCCCTCTTCGGGCTTGGGCTTCCCGCCTGACACCCGACAACCCGCCTGACACCCGACAATTCGGGCACAGTGCTGCCTAACCTGTCCGCCAAGGCTCCAGAGACGCGAGCCCAGAACTGCGAGGAACCTCCATGGCAGCCACAGGCCAGCTACCCACCAACTATCGATCGACGTGCACAGAGGTGCACCGGCTGGCGACACACGTATTGGCGCGAGCTCGAGCTGACCACGGTGGCCGGTTCGGACTGCGGGCGACCAGCAGCGGCATCGCCACGCCTGCATTCGGCGACGACGACTCGGTGGTGCGTTTGGCCGGGACTTCCATGATCGTGGAGCGCCAGACCGCCCAAGGTGCAAAGTGCTGGGTCTCCAACTTGGAGAGAGCGACATTGGCCGACGCGGCAGCTGTGGCCGGAGTCGACCTGTCTGTTTCCTTTGCTCCCGGCAACGACGCTCCACCGGTGGGTGACCCGACCATCCCACTCGCCATCGATCAGGAGTCGATGGGCATCGTCCTCTCATGGTTCGCCCTCGGGGCGAAGATCCTCGATGCCATCCTTCCGATGACACAAGATCCCACGGCGATCCAACTGTGGCCCGAGCACTTCGACCTGGGGTTCGCCTGCTCGACTGATCAGGGCACGCTCAACCTCGGCGTCTCACCGGGCGACGCAGGGCACGATGCCCCCTATCTCTATGTGGGGCCATGGGACCAGGTCCGGCCCGGCGACGCCGACTACTGGAATGCCCCATTCGGTTCACTGCTCACCAGCGAGGTCGTCGTTGGGTCGGCTGATCCTGTGGGCACCGGAGTGGACTACTTCAGCCAAGGTCTGACACTGATGGGAGGCGACTGAGCCCCAAGGTCAACCTGGCCTCGCCGACGCAGGGCTGCGCTGGCTGGGCGGGGCTGGCTTGGCGGGGTTGGCTGGGCGGGGCTGGCTGGCTGAGTTGGGCGGTCGATCCTCGGGACGTCGGTGCTCTCGGGACGCAGGCCACTGACGATGTGGGGCCGTCCGCAGTACTGGGTTTCAGTGGAACATCCGGCGCAGCAGGCCGGGCTGGGCGTGCATCTCGATGCCCGCTGCGGTGGCCAGTTCGACCACACGGTGACTCGAGGGATTGACCACCACAGTGCCGGCAACGTCCACGGTTGGCACCGTTTCGTTTCCGCCCGCATGGGATCGCACGAATGCCGCCGCTTGTGGATCGGACCAGATGTCGACGTCGTGGGTGGGCACACCAGCCCGACGGAGGCCTCGACGCAGTTGCACGCAGAACGGGCAGCCCGGGCGCCAATAGAGGGTGATCTTGGGAACGTTGCTTACGGCTGACACTTCTTCGTCGGTCATCTTCGCCAGTCCTCGTGTAGTCCGTGGGTGAGAGCCACCTTTTGCGCCTGCACAGTTGCCCCGTTCTCGCATGCGTCGGGATGATCCACCAACCAGGCAATCGCCGCTCCAGGAACCGATGGTGGCGCTCCTCGGTAGCGACCGGACAGACCGAGGGCCTCGGCGTTGACGACCTGTCGTTCGGTCTCCACGTAGCCGGGATCCACGTTGTAGGCCCGGATGCCTCGATGTCCGAGTTCGACAGCGAGGGCAGGGGCAAACCGATGGGCAGCCGCCTTAGACGAAGCGTAGGCAACACCCCATCCCCCCTCCCCCACCGCGGCTGGAGGATCCGCAGTCGCAGCATGGGACGTGACGTCCACAATGATGCCAGCACCTCGGGCGAGCATGCCGGGTAGGACAGCCTGAATCAGCACGAACGGCGCCACGACATTGGCGGTCAACTTCGTCTCGAACTGGGCCACGGCCAGCGCATCGAACGACACCATGGAGCCCGGCGATGTGTCCACCGCGTTGTTGACGAGCAGGTCGACACCGCCCCACGCCTCGCCGACTTGGGCGACGGCCCCCACCAACGCAGAGCGATCATGCAAGCCGACGACCAGACCGAGCGCACGCCGATCGGCTGCCTCGATCTCTTCGACCGTCTCTTCCAGACTGCCGGGGATCACCCGCCCTCCACCGGCGTCCGAGTCGTCTCGACCTTCACCGCGTCGGGCAGTCCGGCCTGTCACGGCAACGTCCCAACCCGAGGACGCCAAGGCGATCGCAGTGGCACGTCCGATACCGCGCGTACCGCCAGTCACCAGGGCTCGACGCTCCGCAGTGTTAGTCATGTGGAGCTGTAGCCATCAGTCTGACTAACCATCGGTCGATCGCACCCGAGATGCCGGCTGGTAGTTCGGCCCGGCCGTGACGTCGACCCTGGCCAGCAACTGCACACATGGTGGTTCGAGCTCCTCGGCGAACCGAGTGGCGAGTTCTTCGCCGGCCAGCTCCCACGGCAGGCTGGTAAGGCGGTCTGTGTCATCTTCGATCTGCTGGCGCAGGGCAACACCTGGAGCCAGCACGGCTCGATCGGCGGCCCAGCCACGCCGTTCGAGTGCCCGCCAGCCTTCGTCGATCACCTCTGGGGCGGTCCCTCGGGAGAGAGCCAGCCAGTCGGCCTCGTAGCCGAGCCAGGCGTTGTGCAGGATTGAGGCCTCGGCATGACTGAGGCCGGCAGCCACCACGACTGCCCAGTGCGTGTCACCCCGCCATTCACGAAGGCAGTTGACGGCGTGCCAGGCGGACAGCAATGGGTCTTCGGGCCGAGACATGGCCAGATGGGCTCCGAAGAAGGTTCGGCCGACAAGCGGAAGGGCATCAACAACGTCCCACAGCGCGGGACCCATGGCGATCAAGGGTTCGATGGCCCCGGGGGCAAAGCGGGCCAAGCCTTCCGCCACGGCTTGGTCCCGAGCGTGCCACATGCGCTCGAATCCGTCAGCATCGAGCAGGTCGAAGACAGCTCGAAGGCCCAATGGACTGATCGAACCGAATGCGGCGATCACCGCATCGGGTCCCGATGACGCCAACGGAGCGCATCGTGCCGCCATGTAGCCAAGCGGTCCGGCAAATCCTTCGGGCAGACCGGCAGCCTCGTAGCGGGTGATGACCCCCGGATCCCAGAAGATCCACCCGATCGTCGTCTGCACGGAACGGGCGTTGCGCCGGGTGATGGCGGTCCAGTCGGTCATGGAGTCATCTTCGCGTGCCCGTGGCCAGTCCGAGGCAGGACCGACCAGCGCCCAGGGGCATCACCAGTGATGATGGCCGTCATCAGGTGCCTCGGGTGGACGGACGCCGAACATCCCCCGCACCTCTGTCAGGGGCAATGGTGCGAGCGCAAAGTGGTCGACCAGTGAGAAGTCACCCGTGCAGGCACTGCCTCGGGCCAGCTCGCGGCCGAACAGGTCAGCAGCACCAGGTGCAGCCAAGGTCGAGTCTTCGGTCGCAAAGGTACCGGGTGTCCCAAATCCAGCTTCATGGCACACGAGTGACGCTAAGAGGGCGGCGATGTTCAGGTCGTTGTCGTCCATGCCCACCTGAAAGGCGCTGAGGGCCACTTCACCAAGAGCCGTCGTGGTGAGGCCAGCAATGACATGTGTCATGTCGTGGCCCACGAAGAAGTGGTTGATGGCCGATGCATGCAGGCCCGGCAGTGGAATTCCATTGCGTTCGTAATGATCGAGGAATGCTCGTCCCAGGCTCCCCTCGTCGAGTGACTCGAATGCCATAAGGCGCAGGTAGAGATCGGGTTCGGGTGCAGTGGTGCTGACCGCGAGATCTCGCAATGGCGGTTCCACGCGTGCCCCCAACGTGGCATCGAGGAACCGGGCAGCATCACCCATGGCCCGCTCGGCGCCGTCGTCCACGTAGCGGCGGAAGAGCAGAAGATC
>CAIQOJ010000072.1 GCA_903873395.1 uncultured Acidimicrobiaceae bacterium | reverse complement strand
GGCCCCGGTCGCAACCTGTCGGCACCCGACGCCCGACCCTTGACTGCCTACAGTCTCGGTATGGAGATTCGAGCATGAGCACCACCTCGGGTGTTGTTGCACCCCCTGAGCTGCACATCGTCCTGACCGATGCCGCACCACTGGAGTCCGCTGGGGCTGCCGTGCGGGCCTGCGCGGTGGGTAATGGATTCGAAGCCGAGCGAGCCACCCGGCTCCAGGTCGTGGTCGAAGAGCTGCTCCGTGAGTCCCGCAGCCGAGAGGCTGCCTCTACCACGCCGGGTGACATCACCGTGGACGTGGCCTTCGACGGGACCAGCCTGGAGGTCCACGTGGTCGATCATCGCCTGCCCCTCAGCAGCGAGCAGTCACGTCACCTTCCCTCCCGGCGTCTGCTCTCTCTTGGATTCGTGGACTACCTCCACATCGGGTTCGAGGGCACCACCGGCAATGTCGCCACCTGTCGTCTGGCCATGGCTTCAGCGCATCCTGATGACCTGCTTCACGCCGAGATGCTCGAGCCCGATGTCCCCGATGCACCTGATGTGGAGCAGATCGAGATCGACGTCCGCCTCATGACCCCGGCCGATGCCGACGGCCTGGTCCAGTGTGTGTTCCGCTGCTACGGCTACACCTATCCCAACCCGTCGATGTATCAGGCCAAGGCCATCCGCCGTCAGCTCGAGTCGGGCTCGATGATCTCGGTGGTGGCCATCGCCCCGTCCGGTGAGGTGGTCGGACATGTGGCGTTGACCTTCGACCGCCCGGGCGACGTGATCCCTGAGGCGGGCAAGATGATCGTCGACCCCCGCTATCGGGGTCACCATCTCGCCGAGCGGCTCTCTCTCAAGCGCAAGGAGATTGCCGCCGAACGGGCCATTCCCGGAGTGTGGTCCGAAACGGTCACCAACCACCCAGCCAGTCAGCGTCTGGCCATCCAGCGCGGCGCTGCCGAGGTGGGACTGCTCATCGGCTACGGCCCCCAGAGCATGATGATGAGCGGGCTTCCCAACCAGGAGTCGGTCCGTCACTCCCTGCTCGCCGTCTTCACCCCAACCGGGCCGCTGCCTCCGGCCACCATCACCGTGCCGAGCTATGTGGCCGACCACCTGGTCACTGTCGTCGAGCGACTGGGAATCGAGCGGGAGATCCTGACGGCATCGGTGGAGCCCTCCCGGAACCGTTCCCGCATCCACACCTCGGCCTCGGCCTTGGCTGGGGCCGTGGAGATCCGTGTCCATGACATCGGCCGAGACATCGCCGAGCAGGTGGCTGATGTGTTGGACGAGTACCTGGCCATGGCTCCGGCCACCGTCCATCTTCACCTGCCGGCCAGCGACGCCTCGGCGGCCTGGGCCGTCGCTGAACTCGAACGTGTCGGATTCGTCTGGTGTGCGTGGACGCCGGCCTTCTTGCCGGCTGGTGACTCGATTCGCCTGCAGCGGGTGAGCGACCATCCGGTCCACCTCGAGACCATCGTCTGCTCCCGAGACGAGGGCGAGGAGGTCCGGGACTTCGTGATGGCGGAGTGGACTCGGGTCCACCGGGGCCGCACCACCGCCTGAGAGTTCATCGACCGCACCAGGGTCTGAAGTTGCCCTACCTGGCCGTGGCTACATCATGAAACCTGGTTCCTTGACGTGGCTTCGTCAGCTGCCGGTTCCCACCACTCCTACCCACCACTCCTACCCACCACCCACACCCACGACCCTGATTCAGACGTAGGCGGGTGTCCCACCGCAGCCGTCACCAGGGCTCGTGCCCGCACAGGATCGACTGCTTGGTCATAGGCGGGTAGCCAGCGTTCGT
>CAIQOJ010000071.1 GCA_903873395.1 uncultured Acidimicrobiaceae bacterium | reverse complement strand
ATCACCCCTGCAAGGCACTGTCGTGCAGGTGGCCGCCGACATCGGTGGTTCGGTCGCGCTGGGCGCCTTGGTGGTCGTGCTCGAGTCGATGAAGATGGAACACGAGGTGCGGAGCCCGGTTGCGGGCACCCTGCTGCGAGTTGTCGTCGGCGTGGGCGACCTGGTGGCAGCGGGCGACATTGTGGCCACGGTAGAAGCCGGCGTTGCCTCCGACGAGATCGATGTCGTGGTCGACGACGATGATCTCGATGTCATCCGACCAGATCTAGCCGAGGTTCTGGCCCGCCGGGCTGGACTGGAGGATGATGCCCGTCCCGAGGCCGTGGCCCGACGGCGCCAGCGGGAACGATGGACAGCGAGAGAATCCATCGCTGCACTGGTCGACCCAGGGAGCTTTGCCGAATATGGCGGCCTAGTCATTGCCGCTCAGCGCCGTCGTCGATCGGTCGACGAACTCATCGCCGAGACGCCAGCTGACGGACTCATCGCCGGCACGGCCCGTATCAACGGGGATCGCTTCGACGACGCCCAAGCCCGATGTGCCGTGGTGTCCTATGACTACATGGTGCTGGCCGGTACCCAGGGCCAGCAGAACCACCGCAAGAAGGATCGCCTCTTCTCTCTGGCCGAGCGCCTGCGGCTTCCCATCGTGCTGTTCGCTGAGGGGGGAGGTGGTCGTCCGGGCGACACAGACTTTGCCGTCGTCACCGGGCTCGACACCGAGGCATTCGCCCACTTCGCTCGTCTGAGTGGGCTGGTGCCGTTGGTGGGAATCGCCTCCGGCTGGTGCTTCGCCGGCAACGCCGCCCTCCTGGGATGCTGCGACGTCATCATTGCCACCGAAGGAACCTCCATCGGCATGGGTGGTCCGGCCATGATCGAAGGCGGGGGACTTGGCTCCTATCGGCCCGAAGAGGTCGGACCTCTGGACGTCCAGGTGGCCGGTGGCGTGGTCGACCTGGTGGCCGCTGATGATGGTGAGGCAGTAGCGCTGGCCAAGGCGTATCTCTCGTATTTTCAAGGTTCGGTGGATGAGTGGTCGTGCGCTGACCAGCGGATGCTGCGGTCGGCGATTCCTGAACAGCGGTTACGGGCCTACGACATGGGTGCCCTGCTTGAGACGTTGGTCGACGAGGATTCGCTGCTCGAACTGCGCCGGGGATTCGCGCCCGGCATGCGCACCGCAGTAGGGAGGATCGAAGGCCGCCCCGTCGGGATTGTTGCCAACGATCCGACCCATCTCGGTGGTGCTATCGACAGTGACGGAGCCGACAAGGCCGCTCGGTTCCTGCAGCTCTGTGAGGCACACGGCCTGCCCATCGTCTTTGTGTGTGACACACCAGGATTTATGGTGGGACCGGAGGCTGAAGCAACCGGCCAAGTGCGCCATGTGAGTCGGATGTTCGTGGCCGGCGCTGCCCTCACGGTGCCCTTTTGCACCGTGGTGGTGCGCAAGGCCTACGGACTCGGTGCACAGGCCATGGCTGGTGGAAGCTTCCGTTCGCCCCTTGCCGTCATGTCGTGGCCGAGCGGGGAGCTCGGAGGTATGGGCCTCGAAGGCGCGGTGCGTCTCGGGTTTCGTCGTGAACTCGAAGCGGTCGAAGACGCCGCTGAACGGGAAGCACTGTTCGCCTCGATGGTCGAGATGGCCTACGAGCACGGGAAGGCGCTCAACGTGGCGAGCTCCTTTGAGATCGACGACGTCATCGATCCCGCCGATACCCGTGGGCGCATCCTCGAGATCCTGCGGGCTGCACCGACCACGTCACCCGGGAGTGGTCGACGGGGGTTCATCGATACCTGGTGAGGCCGAACGGCCAGGTGGACGGACGTTGGTGGTCGGTCTGTGTCCCGCCAGGCAGTGTTGCGTCAGGCAGTGTTACGCCAGGCAGTGTTACGTCAGGCAGTGTTACGTCAGGCAGTGTGCTTGTTGTGCTTGTGATTGGCGGGCGAGCGGAAGACGACCACCGGGCACTCGGCGTGGGTGACGCAGTTCTGGCTGACCGAACCGAGAACTACTCCAGAAAAGCTCCGGTGTCCTCGGCTAGACACCACGAGAAGGGCCGCATGCTTCGACGCTTCGATCAAGACTTCGGCAGCATGGCCTTCGACCACATGGAGATGAATATCTAGGTTGGGATGGCTGGATCGGAGGTCGGCAAGGATCGGGTCAATGACCGCACGTGCGTCGGCCTCGGGATTGAAATCGTTCGGGAGAGGGATCACGTTGCCCCAACTCATCGGGTACTCCCACGCCGACACGAGTTCGAGTCGACCTCCGGTGAGGCTGGCCTGAACTGCCGCCCACTCGGCTGCCCGGGTTGAGGCTTCGGAGCCATCGACCCCAACCACGACGTTATTAGTTGTTGTCTGGTCTGCCGTCATGGATGGACCTCCGGCTCATCGGTTGGCACCACGGGCGACGCCAACCTCACTCTGTGGCGAGCGTACCTGGCCGTGGTCGCCCCCAGGATGCAGTGCCGTTAGGCGGCCACTTGAGTCAGGAGTTGGATTCGGGGGTGCTCTCGAGGGCCGACCGACGAGCGACCTGAATGCGGGCGATGACCTCGACGTCATCGTTGAGGTTCACCGGTACGGCCGAAGGTCGGGCACCCGTGCGGACAGCCCCTACCAGAGGGCTCAGGGATGCAGTCACCGACCGACGTACGGCTTCGAGTGAGTAGCCACCTTCAAGGAAGAAGAGGACTCGACCTGGTGCGGGGGCGAATCCGGCGACCGTTGCCGCAAGTGCGGTGAAGTCCTCGGCCGACAGTGCCATCGAAGCCAGCGGATCGTCTCGATGGGCGTCGAACCCTGCGGACACGAGCACCCAGGTCGGAGCGAAGGCCTCTACAACGGGGGACACCAAGATCTCGAGTGCCCGTTGGTAGGTCGCTCCGGTGGATCCTGGAGGAAGAGGGATGTTCACCGTGGTGCCTCGGGCGTTGGTTCCACCGACCTCGTCGGCGCGTCCGGTACCGGGATAGCAGGGCCACTGATGGAGGGAGACGTAGAGGACGTTGGGATCGTCCCAGAAGATGTCCTGGGTACCGTTGCCATGGTGCACATCCCAGTCCACGATGAGGACGCGCTCGCCCGTGGCCACCAGGTCGGCGGCGGCCACAGCCACGTTGTTCAACAGGCAGAACCCCATGGCCCGTTCCCCGGTGGCATGGTGGCCGGGAGGTCGAGCAGCCACGAAGGCCGGGAGATCGAGGGCCCGGGCCGCTTCAATGGCCACCAGTCCCGCACCAGCGGCCAGCCGAGCTGCGTCCCACGATGACGTAGTTACAAACGTGTCGGGGTCGAGGTGACCGGGCCCAGTGGCGGACGCGCGCTCGAGGTGGTCCAGGTGGTCGGTGGAGTGGACGCGCACAAGAGCTTCTCGGCCTGCCGGTGCAGGTGTCACCAGGTGCAAGTCGGATCCGAGACGAAGGTCGTCAACGCCAGCGCGTGCCGCGTCGACGCGCTCAGGCCGCTCGGGATGGCCTGCTTCCGCGTGCTCAGCGGCAGCCAGGGGTTCGATCAGGATCAGCACGCCGGCATGTCCGCGGCGAGTTGACCGGTTCCTGGCTGCCCACTCATGGCGTTGGGTTCTGGACCGAGAACCAGTCGCGAGCGTTGAGATAGGGAGCGAAGGCGGTGGCGATGGCATCGATGTCCTCGCGTCCCTTGGGGCGTTGGACCTCGTAGACATGAGGGAACTCGAGCCACCCGGTGGTGAGATCCCACAGCCGCACGGCGGCATCGCCAGCAGGTGGATCAATGAGCACGGGTCCGAAGATCGCTTGGTCGTCGTCGAAGATCATGGTCGGCACGCCGAATCCACCCATGGCAATGACACGCTCATGCTCGGCGAGGACCTCGTCGCCAGTAGTCGGGTCAGCGATGGCCTGGTTCACCAGGCCGGGATCGAGACCGAGTTCGGCAAGGAGGATCTCGGCTACCTCGGGACGATGGGGCTTGCGGCCTTCGATGTGCAGGGCTCGCCCTGCAGCCTCGTACCAGCGATCGAGGAGCCCCATATCTGTCCGGCGCAGCAGCGCCCCTATCCGCATCATCGACCATCCGTAGGACCACTCTCGTTCCCACGGATGCTTCTTGCCCTCGTCGCGATTGACCTCCTCGAGGCTGAAAAAGCGCCATCGGATGTCGAGGCCGGTCTCGTCTCGTACGTTTCGAATCCACAGCGAGGTCTGGTAGGCGTAGGGACACATGATGTCGAAGTGGAAATCGACGACGGTCGGGCGCTGGCGGGTGGTCTCGCTCATGGGAGGTCCTTTCGGATCTGGCTGCCGGATCAGGCCGATCCGCACTGCTGCGGGCACCGTACACTCGTCGCATGATGGATCGCGGCCGTCTGGAGGCGTTCAGTGACGGCGTGTTCGCTGTAGCCATCACCCTGCTGGCATTGGACCTGGGGGTGACCGGACCAGAAGGCGGGCCGCTTGCTCGCCAACTTGTCGAGCATTGGCCAGTGTTTGCCTCCTATGTGGTGAGTTTCTTCACCATTGGGATCATCTGGGTGAACCACCACGCGCTCTTCTCGCTGATGGCCCGCCTCGACAGAGCGCAGTTGTTTTGGAACCTTCTTCTGCTCATGTTCGTGGTGGCCATCCCCTTCGCCACATCGACCTTGGCCGACTACCTGCGCCACGGGAGCCGTTCGGCCACCGTGGCGGGGCTGCTCTATGCCGGGGTCATGGAAGGCATGTCCCTCTCCTTCACGGCGATCTTCGTCCACGCGTTGCGGGCCGGGCTGTTGTCGAACCCGCCTCCCCCAGAAGAGCGACGACGAGCCGTGCTGCAGTTCGGCCTGGGTGCTGCTTCGTACGTGGTGGCCATGGCCGCAGCGTTCGTGTCACCAATACTCACGCTGATCCTGGCCGGGATCTTGGCCGGGTACTACGTCTTCCAGCACACCCCTGACGGCGGGGACGTCGAGAGCGCCTGATCCTTGCTAGTCAGGCTGGCCAATCTGGCCGTACGGATTGAGGCGAGAGGGTCTAGAAGTGCCCGAGTACGGGGTGGGGGACGTAGGGCTCCTCAAGCCGGGCGATCTCGTCCTCGGTAAGGGTGAGCGTCTCGGCGGCCAGGGCATCAGCGAGGTGGCTCTGCTTGGTGGCACCCACGATGGGGGCGGTCACCCCTGATTTGGCGAGTAGCCAAGCCAGCGCCACCTGAGCGGGAGTGACATTTCTGGCTCCAGCAACCTCGGCCACACGCTCGACGACGTCGAAGTCGGTGGGCTGGCTATAGAGATAGTCGGTGAAGTCGTCAGTTCCCGATCGGGTGGTGCGCTTGTCGCCCGCACGGGTGCGGTTGCCGGCCAGAACGCCTCGGGCCAGCGGACTCCAGGGGATCACGCCGACACCTTGGTCGATGCACTGGGGGATCATCTCCCGCTCCTCTTCGCGGTAGATGAGGTTGTAGTGGTTCTGCATGGAGACGAAGCGGGTCCAGCCGTGGGTGTCGGCGGCATGCTGTGCCTTGGCGAACTGCCATGCGAACATCGACGAGGCCCCGATGTAGCGGGCCTTGCCCGCTCGCACCACGTCGTGGAGGGCCTCCATCGTCTCTTCGATGGGCGTGCGGCCGTCCCAGCGATGAATCTGGTAGAGGTCGACGTAGTCCATGTCGAGCCGACGCAGGCTGGAGTCGATCGCTGCCTTGATGTGCTTGGCCGACAGTCCCCAGCCGTTCTCACCTTTGACCTCGACGGGCATGTAGACCTTGGTGGCGACAACCATCTCCTCGCGGCCGAGATACTTGGGAAGGATCTTTCCGGTTGCCACCTCGCTGGCTCCGCCCGAGTAGGTGTCGGCCGTGTCGAAGAAGGTGATGCCGCCCTCGACGGCGTCGCGGATGATGGGCTCACCAGCGTCCTCGTCAAGCACCCAGGGGCGCTCGGATCCGGTGCCGAAACTCATCATGCCGAGGCAGACCCGCGACACCCGAAGTCCGGTCCGGCCGAGATTGACGTACTGCATGGGAGACCTCCATTGTCGTGCAGGGCACCTCGCCCAACGTGGGGCGAGGTGGCTGGCTTCACCCTACTGGCGGGCACGTGGCGATCTTTGGGAGCGAGTGTCGACGAACGGGGGGCTCAGGGTGCCTGAGAAGTCGAGGATCACCGGAATGCCCAGGTTCTCCGTCGAGATCGCCGATAGCGTCATGCCGTGCTTCATGATGATCAGGTAGCCGAAGCAGTCCATGACGTGGGGATCCGCCGGCTCCAGCATGCCTATGCCGACATCGTCAACCGGAGGGCGTGGGACGAGCTCGAAGAACTGTTCGTGGAGGGCGCACCAGTGGTCATCGATACCCGAGCCAGCCAGCCCCTCCACCTTGCCGGCGGCCGGGAGGTGGGGGAGTTCATTGGAACGGCCATCGCCGGGTTCTCGTTCTTCGAGTTCGTCGTGCTCAATGCTCACATCGTCTTCACCGACGGACCTGCGGCGGGCACCGCGGTATGCCGCCTGTTCATGTGTGAGATTCGCCAGGATGCCGCCAGTGGGCGCATGACCACAGCCTTTGGGCTCTACCACGACCGCTATGCCCACCAAGGCGGTCGGTGGCTGTTCGCAGAACGGCGCTATCACTCGCTGGCCCGGCATGCGGGCACTCTCGATGTGTTCGGTCTACCCACTGATCCCGGCATCGCAGTGCCGGGTGCCGGGGTCTAAACGAAGCCGCTCCTCTGCGTGCCGAGGTGCTCCGTCTACTCGTGGGCCGGGGAGGGTGAACGCCGCGTCGACGGGAGGAAAGCTAGAGACGTGCACTGCTCCATGCCCAACTGATCAAGTGTCCGCCCACATGGCTGGGATGGCGTGGGAGCATCAAGGAATGCCATTGATCGTCGTCAGACACGCACGGGCAGGTCGCCGAAGCGCCTGGACCGGCGAGGATGTACTGCGGCCACTGAGTACGCGTGGGCAGGCTCAGGCCACCGCTCTGATCCCCCTGCTGTCCGGGCTGCACCCTCGTCGCATCCTGTCGAGCCCCGCAGTTCGCTGCATGCAGACCGTGGCTCCTCTCGCCGACGCCCTGGGTCTGCCCGTCGAGCCCATTGATTCCCTCGGCGAAGGCCGAGGCACCATCGCCCTCGGCCTCGTCGTCCGCATGGTCGGTGAACCGGCCATCCTCTGTACTCATCGAGACGTCGCCACTGAACTGCTCGAGGCGCTCACGCCCGGTGCCACTGCCAAAGCCCGCTATCGACTCCGGTTGGGCAAAGGCGATGCCTGGGTGTTGGGATCCGAGAATGGACGGCCGGCGATCACGGAGCACCTACGACCGGAGCCTTCGCCGTGAGGTCAGTCGGGATGTGGCCGGGCAGTGCCCATGCATGCCGGACGGTACGCTGACCGCCCGATGTCCGTCCCTGACCAGTTCGAACCCCAGGCCCACCGGGCGTTCCGCATCGGTGCACGGTCGTTCGACCCAGGCACCAGGACGATCTCCCTCCATTACGCCCTCGACGACGGTCCATCGTTCGTTGAAACCATCACGTTCGAGACGGCACTCGACCCAGCGGGACCGACCCCGGACCTGGGTCCCGGTTTCGAGCGGGCGCTCCACCATCTCCATATCGCCGCTGGCACGAGCTACTACAAGACGGCAGCTCCTGACCTCGTGGTCGTCGAGGAGGGAGGGCTGACCGAGGTCGAGTCCGACTTCCATCACCACCTCTACGACGACGGGCTGCGCGAGTTCGCAGTGACCAACGGGCTGCCCGTGCCCCGCCCGGTGACGATCCAGGCGAAGGGCACGCCTCTTGATCCCTCCTGGCTGAGCGATCGCCTACCGGGTGCGGGCCTGTTGGTGCCCATCGGGGGCGGCAAGGACTCGATGGTGCTGATCGAGGCTGTTCGTCATCTCGAGCCCCTGCTCTTTGCCGTCAACCCTCGTCCGCTGGTCGAGCGCTTGGTGGCTGAGGCCGGCCTGCCTTTGGTGGTGGTCCGCCGACGGCTCGAACCGGGCCTGGCTGATCTCAATCAACGAGGCGCTCTGAACGGGCATGTGCCCATCACGGCCATCGTCTCGCTCATCGCCGTCGCCGGTGCCTTCCTCTACGGCTACGACACCATTGCCTTGGCCGTCGAGCGCTCAGCCAGCGAAGAGACCCGACTGGTTCACGGCGTACCGGTCAACCATCAGTACTCGAAGTCAGCGCCGTTCGAGGCAGCGCTCGATCGCCTGGTGCGGACGACGGTGTCTCCAGGGATCACCGTCGGCTCGGCCCTACGGCCCTGGTCGGAGCTGGCTATCTCTCGGGCCTTTGCCGGCACAGGCCGCTATCGATCGACGTTTTGCAGCTGCAACTCCGTGTTCCGCCAACATGCCGCTCACGATGCTCGGTGGTGCGGCGACTGCCCCAAGTGTCGATTCGTGGCCCTGATGCTGGCCCCCTTTGTTGGCCGCTCGGAGCTCACCGAGATCCTGGGAGCCGATCTGTTCGCCGATCCGGCGCAGATCACCGGGTTTGCTGCACTCATGAGCGATGTCGACAAACCCTTCGAGTGCGTGGGGGAGCGGAGGGAGTCGGCAGCGGCTCTGCGCCTGCTAGCGGTGATCCCCGAGTGGGCGGACAGCCCGGTGGTGGTTGCCCTGGGCCCAGTTGCCGAACAACTGGTGGACGACGCCGGCCTGGCCGAGCTGTTGGCACCAGGGTCTGGCCCGGCATTCCCAGCACCCGAGGTAGTGGCAGCGGTAAGCGCCCTTCTGGAAGGCGCATGAGATCCAAGCCTCCTGACGCTCTCACCCTCGCCGAGGCGTTCGGAAGACGGATGGCCATCTGGGGAATGGGTCAGGAAGGTCTGGCTCTGGCATCCCTGGCCGCCCGCAAGGGGATTGACCCAGTCCTCATCGACGACCAGGCCGATGCATCACGAGCCAGGGTGACGGACCTCCTCGGTGCGGATCGAGCCGTGCTCGCTCCTGATGACGTGGAGTGGGCCGGTCTCGAGGTAGTCGTGCGATCGCCTGGGGTCAGTCGCTATCGGCCCGAGCTGGAAGCAGCCCGGCGAGAAGGTGTCGTCGTGACGACAACGATGGCGCTGTGGCTGGAAGACCATGGCGCAGACAGGGTCCTGGCCGTCACCGGCACGAAAGGGAAGAGCACCACGGCCACCTTGGCTGCCGCCGTCCTCGAGGCGAGCGGCTGGCAGGTCGACCTGGTGGGCAATATCGGCGTACCGGTCGTCGAGACCTATGACCGGCCCGCTGCCGACATCACCGTGGTCGAGGTCTCGTCCTATCAAGCGGCTGAGGTGACCCGGTCGCCCCAGGTGGCCGTGCTGACCAGCCTGGCACCCGACCATCTGGACTGGCACGGAGGCGTCGAGCCCTACTACCGAGACAAGCTGCGTCTGATCGAGGCCGTGCCTCCAGGTCAGATCGCCGTGAGTGCGGCCAGCTCGCAAGCCCTGAGCCGCACCGCAGCCCATCCCCACCGCACGCTGTATGGACCCGAGGGACGGGTCGTGGCCACATCAGCAGGAATCATCGAGGTTGATGGGACCGGAGTGGCCGACGTCGACCAACTCAACGTGCCCGGACGGCACAACGTCTGGAACCTCTGCGGAGCGCTCGCCGGAGTGCTCTTGGCGACGGAAGCGGTCCCGTCTTCCTCGGCAGTAGCCAATGCGTTGGCTGGATTTTCAGGGCTTGCCTCGCGATGCCATGAGGTGGGTGTCAGGGATGGTCGTACCTACGTAGACGATGCGCTGGCATCAAACCCCTTCGCCACCGCAACCTCCATCGAGGCGTTCGCGGGGCGAGGGCTCACCGTGATCCTGGGCGGTGCAGATCGAGGTGTCGACCCCGCCCCGCTGATCGACGCATTGGCTGCGCATCGTCCTTCGGCTGCCGCCGTTGTGCTGCCGCCCGAAGCGGACCGGTTGGCCGGGCATCTATCCAACCGAGGTATCGATGTGACCACGGTGCAGGATCTTGCCGAGGCTGTTGCGGCCGCCGATCGGCTGACCCCGGCTGGCGGCGTCGTGCTGTTCTCCCCGGGTGCTCCGACACCGCCGGGAGGCGGGGGGTACTCGGTGCGTTCCCGAGCATTCATCGAGGCCGCCCGGGTTGACACGTCGCCCGGAGGCGGTAACGGTGGCGCTGAACAACTGGTGCGCTGAACAACGGGTACGCCGAACACCTGGTACGCCGAACAACGGCATCGCTGAACTGCGGCACCACTGACCAACGGCGTCTCTGACCAAAATGGGGGTTGCATGGCTGAGATCACGGTGATGACCGATGTCGTGGTGACGATTGTTGGTGTCATTGACCAGGACCGACAGTCGTTCTTGGTCGCACCCGAGTCTCTCGAGGAGGCGCTGGGCTGGGAGTTGAAGCCGAGCGGGCTGTGCCGAGGGGACGTGTGTGTGCCGGTTCGAGACATGGATGCTCTCGCAGTGGATGGCATGCTCGATCTGGCAGCCGTAGCCTCTGCCGTGCACCAGGCTGCCGTGGTGGATGTCGAGGCCGCCATCATGGCCGTGGCCCTTCCTGCTGAGCTGCGTCGCCGAGCCCTGCACGATCTCGAGGCGCCGCCCTTCACCCTGCCTGACCTCGACGGCACGCCCCACTCGCTTTCCGAGTGGGCTGGGCGCAAGAAGTTGCTCGTTACCTTCTCGTCATGGTGCGGGTGTCGCTACGACCTGCCCGGCTGGCAGGCACTCCACGACGAGCTCGCCCCGTTGGGGTTCACGGTGATCGCAGTGGCCATCGACCAGAGCGCCGATGACGTCCGGCCGTTTGCCGAGGGTCTGACCATGCCGGTGCTCTACGACCCCAACCATCTCCTCACCGAGCTCTACGCCATCTCGAACGTACCCACCGTTGTGTGGATCGACGAAGACGACCACATCGCCCGGCCCAATGGTGAGGCCTTCGGAACGGACACCTTCGCCGATTTCACCGGCCATGAGTCCGCGCCTCATCTCGATCTGGTCCGGCGGTGGGTGCGGTCGGGCGAGCTTCCCATCGAGCCGTCCGATGCCCGAGACGCCGTCGCCGACCTGAGTGACGACGAGGTCCTGGCACGACTCCACTTCCGGATCGCTGCCGAGGCCCACCGCCGCGGAGATGCGGGCACCACCAAGGCCCACATCACCCAGGCCGGAGCCTT
>CAIQOJ010000070.1 GCA_903873395.1 uncultured Acidimicrobiaceae bacterium | reverse complement strand
GGTAGTGCAGGTCAGTCGGTAGTGCAGGTCAGTCGGTAGTGCAGGTCAGTCGGTAGTGCAGGTCAGTCGGTAGTGCAGGTACGTCGGTAGTGCAGCAGGGGCGCCCAGTTGGGTGTACGTCGGGGGCGACCGCCACCAGACGCCAGATCCGTGGCAACACGGGGGAATCAAGTAGAACCAATGATCCGCAAGATGCTCGTCGTGGCAGCGGCTGTAGCCATGCCCGCCACCGTCCTCACCGCCGTTACCGGCACCGGTATCGCCGGCGCCGCCAAAGCTCCGGTCCAGTCGACCGTGTGTGCGCTCACCGGGGGCGTGGACTTCGCCGCTCCGGGCTATTCGCTTGACGGGTCCTTGTCCAAGAAGACCACGGTCAAGTCCGGGGATCACGTCACCCCGACGAGTGGTGCTTGTGGTGCTTCGTCTGATGGCTTGAGCGGGTATGCGGCCATCATCTCCAAGATCACCGCCCCCACGACCTTGTGCACCAACCCGGGAACCGTCGGCATCGGCGATGCTCCCGTGTGCGCTTCGGCTACCGCGAAGAACAAGTACTGGTACAACTCCACGTCTTCCTTCCTTGGCTCGACTGCTTCCATCGACGCCATCAAGGCATCGCTGTCCAAGGGAGTTAAGGCATACAACACCGGCAACAAGGTGACCCTGAACGCAGACAATGTCGCCAAGGTCCTGCCGAACGGCGTGTGTGGTGCCGCAGGTGTTGGCTTCCAGCTTTCCGGCTCGACCAGTGTGGCTGGTCTCACCTACTCCCTCGCACTGTGTCTCACTACTGACACTGGTCCTGGGACGTCCGGAAACTTCTTGGCCGACGTGGTGTTGGCCAACGCCGGCAACACCGGCATCACCGTTGCCTCGGCTGGCTTCGGTGGTAACTCGGCACTGACCTTCACCAAGGCCTGAGCAACCGATCTCTGGCTCTGGCTAGAGCAAGATGACCATCGAGGGCGGGGCTTCGGCCCCGCTCTCGGCGCGTCTGCTTTCAGGGTTGCGCAGGAGACGATCCGATCGGACGACCCTCCACCGTTCTCAAGGCCCCGCTCACTAGCCTGAGGTGCACCATGCCGAGTCTCACTGACTCCATCGGGCGCGTTCTTGGTGACCGCTACCGACTGGTCACCGCCGTAGGCACCGGTGCGTCCGCTCACGTCTATCTAGCCGACGATGTCACTCTCAAGCGTCAGGTGGCCATCAAGGTCCTCCACCCAGCGTTGGCTGGGGACTCGTCATTCCTCAAACGGTTCCGGGCCGAGGCCCAGGCCGTAGCTGCCCTGAGCCATCCCAACATCCTCGCCGTCTACGACTGGGGCGAGCAGGACGGAGAGCCCTATCTGGTGCTCGAGTACCTGGCTGGTGGCAGCTTGCGTGAGATCTACGACACAGGAGCATTGCTCACCATCGAGCAAGCCACAGCTGTTGGCATCGAGGCGTGCAGCGCTCTCGAGTATGCCCACCGACGGGGCATCATCCATCGAGATATCAAACCGGCCAACCTGCTTTTCGATGGAGAAGGTCGGCTGCGCATCGCCGATTTCGGCCTGGCTCGAGCGCTGGCCGAGGCGGCGTGGACCGAGCCTGACGGTGCCATCTTGGGCACCGCCCGTTACGCCGCACCCGAGCAAGTGGAGGGTTACGTCCTCGACGGCAAAGCGGATGTCTACGCCTTAGCCCTTGTCCTCTACGAAGGCGTGACGGGCGAGGCAGCCTTTGCCGGGGACACCACGGTGGCGACACTCATGGCGCGGGTCGGTGCCCTCCTTCCCGAGCACCCCGCTCTCGGACCATTGGTTGACGTGCTCACCTGGGCCGCGGCACCGGATCCCGCAGAGCGCTACGACGCCACTCGCCTCGGCGCTGAGTTGCGGGCCTTGGCCGATCGACTCCCTCAGCCCCAGGCTCTGCCTCTGGTCATGGTCGGGGCTGAGTCGGCGCCAGGCGAACCGGCCGGTGACGATCCATTTGAGTTGGCCGCTGCCGTTGGATTGACGGCTCCTGTGGAGCGCAGAGTGCGCACCAGTCTTGCCGCCAGCCGCCCCACGGTTGGCCCAGACGTCACGGAGTTGGGTCTTCCAAGCATCGATGCAGCTATGGCGCCCGTGGCTATGCGAGTGGCCGCTGGAGGGCCAACGAGTGACGACGCCGACGCATCTAGCCGAACGCGGGCCCGGACTGGTATCCGGCGTCGGTGGCCGATCATTCTCGCCGCCGTGGTTATGGTGGCTGCCCTCTTGGGGGCAGGGGCGGCCTGGGCGGTCCAGGCGAAACTGTTCACTCCTTCGCATCCGGTGCCGTCACTGGCTGGCATGACGCTGCCTCAGGCCACGTCGGCTACCGCCCCTGAGCACCTCACCGTGCGGGTCACTGCTCGTCGCCCTTCCATCACCGTGCCAGCCGGTGCCATCATCAGCCAAGACCCTGCGGCTCGGTCAGGCGGTCAACAAGTGACCATCAAGGAGGGGTCGACCATTGCTGTGGTTCTGTCATCCGGCCCACCGCCCGTGACCATCCCCAGCCTGACGTCAGCGACGTCCTGCGCAGACGCCACCGCACAGCTCGCCGCCGTCCACTTGGTCGGAACCTGTCCCGACGCTGCCGCCCAGTACAGCCCGACGGTGGTGGCCGGTGCAGTCATCTCGACGACACCGACAGGCACCGCTCCCTACGGCTCCACCGTGACCATCTCGATCTCCAAGGGCCACCCCCCGGTGACGGTGCCTGCGTCTGCAGCAGCCGCCACGAGTTACACCGCGGCGGCCGCTGCTCTGACAGCGGTCGGGTTGGTGCCTGTGCAGTCGAATCGCTATTCGTCGAGCGTGGCTCCGGGCGGGATCATCGCCACCGTTCCTTCAGCAGCCTCAGGGCCTCAACCCTACGGATCCAAGGTGACCGTCGAGGTCTCTCTTGGCCCGCAACCGGTGACCGTGCCGTCGTTGGTGGGCGTATCTCCGTCGGCGGCAGCGGCAAAGTTGGCCGCATTGGGACTCCATGAGGGTGGCCCCTACGGGCCTGCCTCCTCGACCACGGTGATCTCGACGTCGCCAGCCGCAGGGACCTCGGTCCATGTCGGTGCAACCGTGAACGTCTACACCCAATGATCGAATCCGGGAGTCCTAGGTCGATGAGACGCCCGTTCGTCGTGCCGTGTGCTGATCTGTCTGTCTGCACGGATGGGGAAGTCCAGTGACGTCGGCTGCACGCCCGTGCGAGCTGTGCGAAGCGGCCCGCATCACCGAGTGGCACTACGAGGACGACATCTGCTGGGTGGCAGACTGCGAAGTCTGTGCGGTGCCCATGGTCGTCTGGAAGCAGCATGGCAACGAGCCTCCCGAGGCCGAGGTCGAGCACATGCTGGCCAATCTGGGATCCGTGGCTGATCGCGTGCTAGGTGAGGGCACCTGGAGCTACGACCGGGTGATGCGTCAGATCCCTGATCACTTCCACGCCCACGCCCGAGACCCGCAGTGGTGGGTCCGGCGCTTCGGACGATCCTGACCGCTCGGGCGCTGAGGGTCGGATGACAGGACGGTGATCAAGTACCTCGGTTCCAAGCGCCGCCTTGTGCCGGCCTTGGACGTAATGTTCCGGGCGTCAGGTGCTTCGTCCGTCCTCGACCTCTTCTGCGGGACCACCCGGGTCGCTCAAGCAGCCAAACGTCTCGGGCTCGAGGTCACAGCCGTCGACGTCACCCGATGCGCTCACGTGCTGGCTCGCTGCTACGTGGCCACCGACCCAACGGCCCTGCCTGACGTCGATGATGAGATCGACGCCGCCGTGGCTGCCCTGAACGCACTGCCTGGGGTGCCTGGCTATGTGACCGAGACGTTCTGTGAGCGGGCACGCTTCTTTCGACCAGAGAACGGCGCCCGCATCGATGCCATCCGCCAAGCCATCGAGGACGACTGGGCCGACAGCCCGCTGTGGCCGGTGCTGCTGACCAGCTTGATTGAAGCGGCTGACCGGGTCGACTCGACCACAGGTCTGCAGATGGCCTACCTGAAATCCTGGGCGCCTCGGGCGTTTCGACCACTCGAGCTGCGCCGCCCTCTGTTGCTGGCAGGTCCCGGGACAGCGGTGCGGGGTGATGCAGCCCACCTGGTGAGCACGGGTGCCCTGCCTCACGTCGATCTCGCCTATCTCGATCCGCCCTACAACCAGCACCGTTATGACTCGAACTATCACGTGTGGGAGACCCTGGTGGCCTGGGACACCCCGGAGCCCTATGGGGTGGCGTGCAAGCGCGTCGATCTCCGGGCACCCGAGTCACGGAGCATCTTCAACGGCCGACGGACCATGGCGCCGGCCTTGACCCAGGTGGTCTCCGAGGTCGATGCCGAGGTGGTCGTCCTCTCGTATAACAACGAGTCCTGGCTGTCCTTCGCGGAGTTGCGTGCCGTGTGCGCACCCCGCGGTGCGGTCGAGGTGCTCGCCTTCGATCAGGCCCGCTACGTCGGGGCTCGCATCGGCATCCACAATCCCACCGGAGTCAAGGTCGGCACGGTCTCGCATCTCCGCAACACCGAGTATGTGGTGTTGGCCGGACCAGCCCGGCGCGTCAGGGCCATGGCAGCAGCGGTGGAGGCGGGCGGACTTGGCGTGCGCGTTGAGGCTCCAGTGCCCGTGTCGGCTGCGTGACCACGTTGCCGGCTCTTCCACTCCTCACCTTGTGGGTAGGTAGATTTCGTGTTCCGGTTTGACCGGAGTCGGACCCCGATGGGAACGTGAGGGGAAGCCAAGGCCAGGCACGTTCCCGCTTCTCGGTCATGATGACCAAGGGCGCCACCAGGGGCGGCTCGCGACGGGCGACCGTCAGCCAGAGGTAGAAGTAGGTCGGTTTCGGCCTGAGATCAAAGCAAGTCAACGGCGGCATAAGGCCGCAACGAGGGTAAGGAGCCCAGCATGGGAGCACTTGACGGACGGATCGCCATCATCACCGGAGCCGGGCGAGGCATTGGCCGTGAGTACGCCCTCCTCTATGCGGCCGAAGGCGCCAAGGTCGTGGTCAACGATCTTGGCGATGCCGCCCAGGAAGTTGTCGCAGAGATCACCGCGGCCGGTGGCGAGGCCATCGCCAACAACGATGACGTGGCCAACTGGGACGCAGGAAAGCACCTGATCGATTCGACCGTCGATGCGTTCGGCGGCCTCGATGTGCTGGTGAACAATGCCGGCATCCTGCGTGACCGGGTGTTGATCAACCTGTCCGAGGACGATTGGGACGCAGTCATCCACGTCCACTTGAAGGGCCACTTCGTGCCCACCCGTCATGCCGCCGCCTACTGGCGTGAGCAGACCAAGGAGGGCAAGGAGGTCAAGGCGTCGGTCATCAACACCTCGTCGACCTCAGGACTCTTCGGTAACCCCGGTCAGACCAACTACGGCGCCGCCAAGGCCGGCATCGCTGCGTTCAGCACCATCGCCGCCACCGAGTTGGCTCGCTACGGGGTCCGGGTCAACGCCATCACCCCCAACGCCCGCACCCGCATGACCGTGGAGACCCCAGGGCTGTCCGACATCGTTGCCGCCCCCGAAGATGCCTCGGTATTCGATGCCTGGGACCCGGCCAACATCGCACCGTTGGTGGCCTACCTGGGCACCGAAGGCTGCCCGGCTACCGGCAAGGTGTTCTACGCACTCGGCGGTCAGATCCGGCTCTACCAGCCGTGGACGCTGACCGAAACCCTGGAGAAGGACGACCGCTGGACGGTGGCTGAGCTCCAGGCCGAGATGCACAAGCTCGAGGGCTGAGCGGTGGACCGGGCCGAAGGGCCCGGCCGCCCACCGGACGACCAGGCCTTCGACGAGGACGAACTCCGCGAAGCAGAGGCCCTACTCAGCGGGACTGGCTCGGGTGGCGACGGCGGGATCGCCGTCAACTGGGCGGTGCTATTTCGGCACCGGATGCACCACAAGGTGGCACGTTCGGATCGCTATCAGTGGTGGATCCTGTGGACGGTGCTGGCTGGACTGTTGTCGGTCAACATCACCTTCACCGTTTTTGTGGTGGCCCTACCTAAGGTCGCCCACGAGCTGCACACGACCACGACGACCTTGGCGTGGACGTCGACGGGACCTCTGCTGGCTTTCGGGGTGGCAGCCCCCATCCTGGGCAAGCTCGGTGACTTGCGCGGGTACAAGCGGCTCTATCTCTGGGGTCTGGCCGGTGCTGCACTGAGCGTGGTGCTGACAGCCTCGGCGCCCACAGCGGGCATCTTGATAGCTGCCCGCATTTTCGACGGCGTCCAGGGAGCAGCCACTGGGGCCGCGTCCATGGCTCTGGTCCTTCAGGCGTTCTCCCACGAGGACCGGGTCAAGGCCTTGGGGTGGTGGGCTTTGGTCGGGGCTGGAGGCCCGGTGCTGGGTGTGACCATCGGGGCCCCGATCATTCAGTACTGGGGTTGGCGAGCACTGTTCTGGGGCGAACTTCCGCTCATGGCTGCCGCAGCGATCTTGGCCGTCATCGTCCTGCCTGGCCGTGACCGCCAGGCCGAGGTTGCTGAGGCGGCCGCCAAGGCCGAAGGATCCTCGGTGGCTGAGCCCTCCGCTCATCCCTGGAGAGAGCTCGACTGGGTGGGGTCGATCGCTCTGGCGGGTTCGGTGACCTCCGCCCTGTTCGCGCTCAACGAGATCCCCTCGTGGGGGATCACCTCACCGTGGACGCTGGCCATGTTTGCCCTTTCGGCGGTGCTGCTGGCCGTCTTCGTCCGGCATGAGCGGCGCTTTCCTCGACCGCTTATTCCCTTGCGCTACTTCCGCAAACCCAACTTCGTCTTCCCGCTGGGAGCACGGGCCACGGTGAACTTCGCCTACATGGGCGGGTTCTTTCTCTTCCCGATCCTCATGGAGAGCGTCTACGGCTACAGCGAGACCACGGCGGGCCTGTTGTCGACGGCTCGACCGTTGGTCTTCTCCCTGTCCTCACCGATAGCTGGCTATGTGGCGATCAAGGTGGGTGAGCGGTGGTCGGTGGTGGCCGGGGCGGGAGCCCTGTTCATCTCCATGCTGGTCTTCACCCAGGTCGGTCCCCATCCCTCGATCGCCCTGTTCGTTGTCGCCCTAGCTCTCTCAGGCCTCGGTAATGGGGTCTCGTCGCCCTCAACGGCAGCCTCGGCTGCGAATGAAGTGGCCCACGACGAACTTGGGGTGATGAGCGCGGCCCAGCTGCTGATCACTCAGATCGGCATCGTCGCAGGCATCCAGGTCATGGTGACCGTGCAGGCCGCCGGGCACGGTGGTGCCGACTCCCTGGCCTCGTTCCACCGGGCCTATCTGGTGGGAGCGTTGGTGGCCCTGGCCGCCGTGGTGTTCGGCTTCTTTGTCAAAGACACGCCCCGGAGGCAGAAGGGGGCGACTGCCGAGGTGGCGCCGCACTGACCCTGTGCTGCCAGCGTGCCCGCCCTCGCTCGAGAGCCCGAACAGGTGTGAGGGGAAGGTAGCGGTGCTGTGTGGCGTGCCGCTACACCGAGCAACGCGGTCTTACTCGGTCATTTCCTGAATGCGGACGGCAATCTCCGCGGCCGTGGGGTCGGGGGACATGCCTTGGAGGGCCATCAACTTGGCGATGTCTCCATCGACCTTGATCTTGCCCTGCATGAAGGCTTGGAGCCCAGCCTGGGCATTGCCTTCGACCAAGAGTGCTCGGGCGATCTCGTAGCCCACCGTGACCGTGAGGTCGGGCCCTTCGATGTGGCCGATGTCGAGGACGAGTTCACCTGTCGAGGTGTCGGCATGCGCATGGACGGCACCTTCGCCGAACGGCACCTCGATGACGATGAGATTCATGCGGATGGAGTGGTCGATGGACCCGCCTGCACCCTCGTACTCGGCACGGATGGCCCGAGCGGCCTCCAGCCAGTCGTCGCTGAGGAAGAGGTACGTGGCCATTGGCGTGCTGCTCCTTGTCGATCCGACCTCGAGAGTGGTGGCCATCGGCACGACCGAAGTCGACCGAGACGGACCACCTGGCTCTGATCCGGGGCATCCCCGGGTCGGCAAAGACTACCGCTGCGCCCTCCATCGCACCTGCGGGCAGCCTGAGTAGCGGTAGGGGGCTTCGAGGAGGACTGGTCCTAGATTCCGTTAGCATCGGCGCCATGACCGCTCCCATCATGTCCGGGGCCGAGCCCTTCGCTCACGACGGCGGCGCGGCCGGCGTCCTGGTACTGCACGGCTTCACCGGTAACCCTCAGTCGATGCGACCGCTGGCCGAGGCCATCGCCAGTGCTGGTTTCACCGTGGAGCTTCCGCTGCTCCCGGGCCATGGCACCTCACTGGAGGACATGGTCCCCACCCGTTGGGAGGATTGGTCCGGAGCGGCCGAGGCTCACTTCCAGGCCCTCGCAGCCCGCACCGACCGGATCGCTGTGGTTGGTCTGTCGATGGGTGGAGCACTGGCCTGCTGGCTGGCCGAACGCCACCAGCACCTGGCCGGCCTTGCCCTGATCAACCCCTTGGTCAGCCCACCGGACGAGGAGTTCCGGGCTGGCATCCGAGCGCTGCTGGATGCTGGAACCGAGACCTTCGACGGCATCGGGTCCGACATCAAGAAGGAAGGCAACAACGAGGCCTCCTATCCCGGCACGCCGTTGGCTGCCGCATTGTCGCTTTTCGAAGGCGTCGACGACGTGCACGCACGTCTCGGCGACATCCACTGCCCGACCTTGTTGCTCACCAGCCGGGAGGACCACGTGGTGGACGCCTCGTCGGGTGCCGCACTCGAGGCTGGAGCATCAGGCCCGGTGGAGCGTGTCTGGTTGGAGGACAGCTACCACGTGGCCACCCTCGACAACGATGCTCCGATCATCGAGGCCAAGGTCGACGGCTTCCTGGCCTCCGTGCTGATGGCCGACGCCTGATGGCCGAACCTGCACGCCTGACCCGCGAGGACGTGGCCCATGTGGCCTCGCTGGCCCGTCTGGCCCTCAGCGACGACGAACTCGACACCTTCACCTGGCAGCTCGCCGAGGTGCTTGATCACGCCGCCGATGTCTCGTCTCTTGATCTAGACGGCGTGGCCCCGACGGCCCATGCCATGGCCGTGACCAACGTGATGCGGCTCGACGAGCCCCAGGTCTGCCTGGATCGGGACGAGGTGCTGGCCGCCGCTCCTGACGTGGAGGATTACCGGTTCAAGGTTCCTCGGATCTTGGGGGAGGCACCGTGAGCGCCCTGGGATCTGCGCCCCGTCCCGCCTTGGAGACGGCCGCCATGGTGCGGGCCGGCGAGCTGAGTGCGGTTGAGGTGCTCGAGCACCATCTGGCCACCATCGAGGCCCATGAGGACGACGTGCGTGCCTTCACCCTCGTCACCCCAGACGAGGCTCGAACGCAGGCTCGGGCCGTCGATGCTGCTGTGGCGAAAGGTGAGGATCCCGGTCCGCTGGCTGGCGTGCCTATCGCCCTGAAGGACAATCTTTGCACCCGAGGCCTCCCCACGACCTGTTCGTCGCGCATCCTCGATGGCTGGCGCCCGCCCTATGACGCCACCGTGGTGACGCGCCTTGCCGCCGCTGGAGCGGTGTCGGTGGGCAAGACCAACATGGACGAGTTCGCTATGGGCAGCTCCACCGAGACCTCAGCCATCGGCCCCACCCGCAATCCTCACGATCTGACCCGGGTGCCCGGAGGGTCATCGGGCGGTTCGGCTGCCGCGGTGGCTGCAGGGTTTGCCCCACTGGCTCTGGGATCCGACACCGGTGGGTCCATCCGTCAGCCCGCCGCGCTGTGCGGTGTGGTCGGGCTCAAGCCGACCTACGGCACCGTGTCCCGGTATGGGCTGGTGGCATTCGCCAGTTCCCTCGACCAGATCGGCCCGTTTGCTGGCACGGTGGCCGATGCCGCCTTGTTGTTCGACGTCATCGGCGGTCATGACCCACTGGACTCGACCTCGCTGAACCGACCGACTCCACGAGTCCTGTCCGTGCTCGATGAGGGCGTGGATGGCATGACGATCGGCGTCCTCGCTGAGTACCTCGACGGTGTCGATCCAGACGTGGCGGCCCGGGTGCACCAGGCCGCAGAGGCGCTGGCTGCCGCAGGGGCTCGCATCGAGGAGATCTCGGTTCCAGAGGTCGCCCTCGGCCTGTCGGCCTACTACCTGATCGCTCCCGGTGAGGCCTCGTCGAACCTGGCTCGCTATGACGGCGTGCGCTACGGACTCCGGGTCGATGCCGAAGACACGGCGGGCATGAACACGGCGACCCGTTCCGCCGGATTCGGGGCCGAGGTCAAGCGGCGCATCATGCTCGGCACCTACGTGCTTTCGGCGGGCTACATGGACGCCTATTACAACCAGGCTCTCAAGGTCCGGACCAAGATCATCGAAGGGTTCGATCGGGCCTATGCCCAGTGCGATCTTCTGCTCGGTCCGACCACGCCGACCACGGCATTCGCCTTGGGGGCCAAAACGGAAGACCCCCTCACCATGTACTTGTCCGATGTGTGCACCATTCCCACCAACCTCGCTGGACACCCGGCCATCAGTGTGCCGTTCGGGACGGGAGACGATGGTCTGCCCATCGGCGTCCAACTGCTCGGGCCAGCCCTGGCTGAAGGTGATCTGTTGCGGGGGGCTGCAGTAGTGGAGGCTGCCGCCCCGCCGATGGCACCTCCGGCACTCACCGCGTCACTCCGTGGTGGTTCCCAGGAGAACAGGGAGGGCGTTTCATGAGTACGGAGTGGACGATGGTGATCGGCCTCGAGGTGCACTGCGAGCTCAAAACGGCGACCAAGCTGTTCTGCGGGTGCCCCAATGCGTTCGGTGACGAGCCCAACACCAATGTCTGTCCGAACTGCCTAGGACTGCCCGGCTCCCTCCCGGTGCTCAACCAGCGGGCTGTGGAGCTGGCCATGGCCATCGGCACGGCACTGCACTGTGATATCCGGCCGTCGACGTTCCACCGGAAGAACTACTTCTATCCGGACCAGGCCAAGGACTACCAGATCAGTCAGTATGACGAGCCGCTCAACGTGGACGGCTACCTGGACCTGCCCGACGGCTTCCGGGTGGGCATCGAACGTGCCCACATGGAAGAAGACACGGGCAAGACGACGCATGCCGGATCGTCAGGACGGATCCACGGTGCCGACTACTCCTTGGTCGACTACAACCGCTCGGGCGTCCCGCTCGTGGAGATCGTCAGCGCCCCCGACATCCGCACCTCCGATCAGGCCCGGGCCTATGTAACCGAGCTGCGAGCCGTGCTCGTAGCCTCGGGTGCCTCGGACGGAAAGATGGAGGAAGGCTCCATGCGGGTGGATGCCAACGTCTCGGTCCGACGCGGTGCTGATGCCCCCTTCGGAACTCGCTGTGAGATCAAGAACCTCAACTCGGTCCGGTCGCTCGGGCGAGCCATCGAGTATGAGGCTCAGCGCCAGATCACCCTCATCGAGTCCGGTGAGTCAGTGGTCCAGCAGACCCGTCACTGGGACGAGTCGGCGGGACGGACGAGCGCACTTCGCTCGAAAGAAGACGCCTACGACTACCGCTACTTCCTGGAACCCGACCTGGTGCCCCTGGTGCCGGATGCGGAGTGGATCCAGGCAGTCTCGGACACCCTCGGCATGATGCCGGCGGAGCGACGGGCGCGCCTGGCCCAACTTCTGACCGAGGCAGGTGGCCCGAGCGAAGCCCAGGTTGATCAGATCACCACGGTGGTCGATCTCGGCCTCGACGACCTGGTGGTCGAGGCTGTGGCAGCTGGGGTGGGCACGGCACTGGCCCTGGCTCGGACGGCTAACGAGGCGGCCACTGACGCCGAGGCTGCACGAGTCCTCGACCCCAAGGCGTATGCCGAACTCTTGACCTTGGAGGCCCAGGGATCGTTGTCGGCCACCCAAGCCAAAGCAGTCCTGGCCGATCTGTTGGCCGCTGGTGGGGGCGACCCCGCCGCCATCGCTCGCGACAAGGGATTCGAGGCGATGTCCGAGGACTCGTTGGCGGCCACGGTGGCTGAGGCTGTCCAGACCAATCCCGATGAGTGGTCACGGTTCTGCGAGGGGGACGACAAGCTCGCAGGGTTCTTCACGGGCCTGGTCATGAAAGCCACCAAGGGGCAGGCCAACGGCAAGGCCGTGGCCGCCGAACTGCGACGCCTACGAGGCTGATACGGGTTTGTCGCTGGGCCAGGTGTTCACGAGCCGGCGCATGACTGGCTCAGACGGCGTTGCTGAGTCCGGACTGCCTGAGCGCATGGGCTTCTCGTCACAGGTGGTGAGACGTTCTGTATCAGGGGATCGTCTGCCACAGGGGAAGACCCAGCAGGTCTGTGGTCTGAGGTAAGGGTCCGTCGGCCAGGTAGGGGCCGTCCGGGCCCACGCCGAGCCTGGTGATGTAAACCGGGCGGGGCGGCCAGTCGGGCAGTGGGGCCAGCGAGCGCCACGGGCTGTAGAGCATCCAGATCCCCGCAGGGTCCGTGAAGACCGATGCTTCACCGGGTCCCTTGCCCTGAGCGTTGGAGGCCAACAACGGTCCCGGGGTGACGTCGGCACAAGGCCCTGCTGGTCCCAAGCAGCGGGCCGCACCGATGGCATAGGTCGGGTTGTTGAACCAGTTGGCCGAGTAGATGACCCAGTAGGCCCCGCCCACCTTGATCATGTCGGGCGCCTCGACGATGGTGCCCTGCCATGCCCGGTCGGGACCCATGAGGGCATAGGGCTGACCTACCACGCGTAATCCGTCCGACGAGAGTCGCTGACTCCAGAGCTTGGTCGGTGTGTCGGCACCTCCCCGGTTCTGCTCGGACTTGTACAGCATCCACGGAGTGCCGTCGCTGTCCACGAACACCCGAGGGTCGATGGTGCCGCCTTGGTCGAGTTGGCACACGATGGGGGTGGGCTGAGCCACATAGGGCCCGGTGGGGCTGTCGCTGAACGCACTTCCCACGCACTCGGTCTCTGGGGTGAGGCCAGCAAACGCCGAGGTGAAATACAGCGCCCACCGGCTACCGAAGCGGTGGACATCCGGGGCCCAGGTGAGACCCGGCGAGGCCCATTGGGGAAGTTGGGGAAGGGCGTCTATTGCCGGCGTCCAGGTCACCAAGTCCGTGCTGGTCGACACCGGGACGTGACGGCCTCCAGCCTGGGGCTCACCACTGGTGAAGAGAAGGTAGCGACCATTGGCCACGGTCATGAAGGGATCTGACTGGTAGAGGGGGAGGGGGACCGGCATCAGGGTCCCAGGTGCTGCGGTATTCCCCGTGGCCGGTGGGGTGACGAGCGCTTGGAGCGCGGCATCGACCTGGAGGTGATGGGACCGCCCGCGGGTGGGGTGCGTGGCACGAGTGGTGGACACGGCACCGTGGGCGCTGGGTGACGAGGTGGTTCGACTCGTAGTCGATGACCCTTCGGCCGCACCGGGGAGCCCCAAGGCCGTGGCTGCGGCAAGGGTGACAATGAGGCCGATCAGCATCGAACGTCGGCGGCCGGTCAGCACAGACCGTGCAGGTCCGACCGGGCTCGCCTTACCCGGCGCCCGGGACGACCCAGGGGCATCGGTACTCGCCGTGGCGACATCTGCATCGTGCTGCTGCATCCCCTGCTGCATTCCCTGCTGCATTCCCTGCTGCATCCCCCGTTGATCCACTTGCTGCGTCCTGTCAGCTTCACCTGGAGCCAGCCGTCGCTGTCCCACCGACTCCCACGTGGGCAGGTGTCAGTCATCTGGCCTCTGAAATCTACCCCTGACGGCACGGCGGACAGGTGCGCTCGGTCCAACTCGTGTCTCGCTTGACGGAGGCCTGCCTGGGGAAGACCAGTGGAGATCTTGGTTGATCCTGGGGACATCTGGAGAAATGTCGTGGACAAGCTCGGGATTTCGCGTGAACCCCTTGATCCCTCAGCCGGTCAGGTTCACAGTGTCGCCAGTTCGGAGCATCGAAGTTCCACCGGTCACCCGAGCGGGTGTCCAAGTTGGGCCGCAAGGTCTGACCCAAGGACCGCTCGGGGGGTCATCGGGACCGTAGGTGGCCGACGATGTGGTCCGGTGACGGATCGGAGCGCCCTTGCGGTGTGCCGGTCCGAGGCTGGGGCCAGGGTCGCCCGACACGACTCTGCCCGGCCGCTCCGGCCTGCGAGGTGCGTGGCCCCGAGGAGCACGGGCGGCTTCGGTCGTTCGGTTACTCGGGGCCGCACCGTTTTTCTCAGGGTTAGCTCTGGGTGGCTTACGCCAACAGGTCCTGGGGCGGCTTGAAAGGTGCGCAGGCAACGCACGTGTGCTTGGTTGACTGGCCACGGAGATGTGCGTGCGGAGAACCTGACCGTGTTCGACGTTGGCCCCGGCGAATTTCGTGTGGCGCCCGCACATGACCTTCATCGACTTCTCCCTGTTGAGACCTCTACCAAGTGTCATCCGTCGGAGGCACGACGAACGGTGTGTACGGGCGTCCGAGGCCCGACTTTGTTACGTCCCGAGGTTGCTTAGGCCACTGGCCTGCCACGCAAGGCGGCAGAGAAAGCCATCGACGTACTGCTGGACGCGCCTCGTCGCGTAAACGACGACATCACATCCGACGTCGTTCCCAACGATGCGAATGTCGTATCGGAGTGGGCGCGGGTCGTAGGGAACGGAATCACACCTGTTGGACTCGGCCCGTCAGGCAACCCTTGGCCCGGTGCTAGGTGTGCAACGGGTGGCCCACGTGGGCTTCGACTGCGCTGGCGCAGTGGTGGACCTCGCAGCCCAAGGTGCGTTTCTAGCCGTCAGTGGTGATGATGCCCTGAGGGCATCTTGACGGGAGCGACCTCGATCACGCACCCATCGTCGGTTGTCGCGGCACATGGTGCGCACTCGAGCTCCAAGGTGGTGTGGGCGATGCCAAACGGGTCACAGATGGCCCGCTTGACCCGCTCACCGACCATCTGGGCCTCTTCGAGACTGGGGGTGCCGTCGAGTGACACGTGCGCAGAGAGGACCCGCATGTCGCTGGTCAGGCTCCACACGTGGAGGTCGTGGACGCCGCCCACGCCGTCCACGTCCGACATGGCGGCGGTGAGGTCGTCGAGGTCAAGGTCGGCGGGAGTCGATTCGAGGAGAATGGCGACGCTGGCCCTCAAGACGCCGACTGCTTGGGTCACGATGAGGGCCGCCACCACCAGGGCGGACACGGGGTCGATCCACGTGGCAGAGGGTGCGGCCAGAAGTACAAGGGCACCGATGACCACGGCACCTGATGCCAGAGCATCGCCGAACATGTGGAGCACGGCCGAGCGCATGTTCAGGTCTCCCGAGCCCTCCGAAAGCACCCAGGCAGCCAGTCCGTTGATGACAAGGCCGACTGCGGCCACGACGGCCACGATCCCTGCTTGGGTGGGCTCGGGATGGGCCAGGCGGTGCAGCGCTCCGACCACGATCAGCACGGTGACAGCGGCGATGAGCACAGCGTTGGCCAAGGCAGCCAGGATGGTGGCCCGGTGGTTCCCGAACGAACGCTGGGGACTGGCCGGTCGAAGAGCGAGACGCACGGCGACCAGCGAGAGTCCAAGGGCGCCGAGGTCGGTCAGGTTGTGGCCAGCATCGGCTAGCAGGCCCGTGGAGCCAGCTCCGAGGCCGACAGCGACCTGGAGAATGACGAGTCCTGAGGTCAGGACGAGACTGAGTGCCAGTCGGCGTGTGCGATTCATGGGTGGCCTGTCTCAAGCGTACTTCTGGGCGAGCAGTTGCAACAGGGGTCGGGAGTGGTGGGGCACTGGGTCAGCGTGGTGTGCGCGAGCAGCGAGTGCCGGCCGTAGCATGTCGGCCCATGGAGGTACTCGCGCTCTACCTGCCTCAGTACCACCCGATTCCCGAGAATGACCGCTGGTGGGGCGAGGGCTTCACCGAGTGGACCAATGTGACGCGAGCACGCCCGCTCTATCGAGGTCATCCCCAGCCTCATCTGCCCACCGAGCTGGGCTTCACCGACCTCCGGGTTCCGGAATCCCGTGAAGCCCAGGCCGATCTGGCTCGAAGTCACGGCATCACCGGATTTTGTTATTGGCACTATTGGTTTGCCGGGACTCGCCTGCTCGAGCGTCCCTTCGACGAGGTGCTGGCCTCAGGGCAGCCCGACTTCCCCTTCTGTCTCGCCTGGGCCAATCAGACGTGGTCGGGCATCTGGCATGGTGCTGCAGACCGGGTGCTCGTCGAGCAGACCTATCCAGGCCTTGAGGATGATCGACGACACTTCGACTCCCTCGTGCCCGCGTTCCGCGACCCTCGCTATGTGCGGGTGGGTGGCCGCCCCGTCTTCTTCGTCTACCAGCCGGGCAGCCTTCCCGACCCGGCTCGCTTCGTAGAGACCTGGCAAGCCATGGCCACAGAGGCCGGCCTCGGCGGGCTCTATCTCGTGGCATCCCTGGGGGAGTCGGGCTATCGGAACCAGGTGGCCGACGGGTTCGATGCCGGAGTGGTCTACCGATTCCCCTTCACCCGCACGCCTCGGGTCAAAGTGATGGACCGACTGGTGGCTCGAAGGTTGGCCCGAGGTCCGCGTCGCTATCCCTATCCCGACACCTGGGTCGATCCATCGAACGATTTCACCGGGCTGCTCTTCCCTGGGATCTTCCCGAATTGGGATAACACCCCGCGGCTCGGCCGACGCGGTCAGGTGGCCGAAGGATCGACGCCAGAGAGGTTTGCCGGGCACGTGCGGGCTGCCCTCGAGGCAGCAGAGCGACTTCCTGAAGGGGAGCGGGTGGTCATGATCAAATCGTGGAACGAATGGGCGGAGGGCAACTACCTTGAGCCGGACCGAGAGGTCGGCCGTGCTCGCCTCGAGGCGTTACGCGATGAGCTCAGCCGCTCCGGCCACCTGGCCCCGTAGGCAGAGCAGCATGCCCGTGACCACGTTGGTGCAGCCACGCGAGCGCACTGCGTGATCGTGCATTCGTGACGGACACCTATCCGCCGCCACGAGCACCGTCTCGGCGTGAAGCTCGCAGGGCCACCTTGGCGTGGCTGGCCGCTTGGGCGGTCCTTCTTTCGGGGGTGGTCGGCCTGCTCGCTGTCATAGCCGTGGGTCGACTTTTCTTGTGGCCACCCACGGACACCCCGGTCAAGGTCGATGCCATCGTGGCCCTGGGGGGCGACCCCAATCAGGCACGGGCCACCGAGGCCATCCGCCTCGCCGAGCAGGGCTACTCCCACAACGTGCTGGTCTCACTCGGCGGGTTCGTCGCTGCCCCTTGCCCCAAACAGCCACCGGGCATCAATCTGACCTGCTTTCGACCCGATCCGCTCAACACCCGAGGGGAGATGGAGTATGCGGCTCAAGCGGCAGCGTCGCATCACTGGACGTCGATGATGATCGTTCCTGGACGCACGCAGGCCACCCGGGCTCGCCTGCTGTTCCGACGCTGCAGTTCGGTGCCCCTAGTCGTGGTGCCGATCAGCGATCACGGCTACCACCTGCTGTTCGATGTGGCCTATGACTCGGCAGCCCTGGTCAAAGCATTCGTCGTCCACCCGTCGTGCTGATCCCTCATCAGCCTGACGGTTGAGGCTGACAGTTCGGCCTGACAGTTCGGCCTGGTGATCGATGCAGTGGGCCTGGTCGACCGGGCTGATCAGGACTTGGTCGAGCGGATCCGGGTACGCCAACGGGCGAGATCGAGCTTGCGACGGCCGGCGTATCGGTAGGCCGAGGTGTAGGCGCGATGGACCCAGGGCTCGGGCCGAACGTCGAGGCTTGCCCCTGCTGACCGGATCTCCTCGGCCATCTGGAGGTAGCACTGACGTCGGTAGTGGCGCAGATGGTCGGTGAAGTCATCGGCCGAGGTGATGAAGGTGCGAACGTCACACACCCGGGCCTGGGGGAGTCCGGCCACTATCTCGTCGAGGGCGGCGTTCATGGTGGCGTGATGGAGGTGGCGCTCTGGTTCCTTCGGGTTCTCCAGAGGGAATTCGGCGCCGTTGACCAAGATGAGCGTCGCACCTTCGGGGATTGTCTCAGCCAACCAGGTGATGTTCTCCTGGAAGCGTTTGGGAGTCAGTCCGCCGAGGAACTCGAACTCGTCGGCGAAACGATCGAAGAAGTCCGCATCCATCCCTTCGCGTGCATGGCGCTGGAGGAGTCGTGCCCGGTTGGCCGGATCGGTGGCGTCCAGGGTGAACTGGTTCCAGGGCAGCACCAGGCCGGTGGCACGATGGCGATAGAGGCCCTGGGTGTAGTCGGTCAACACGCTCAGCACGAGCACGTCGTAGTCGGGTTCGATCACGGTGGCGGAGCGGAAGGTGGCTCGATCCACCATCGGTAGGTCGTCAACCACGTTCCACTGAGCATCGGTAAGGCCCTGGGCGGACTGGCGGAGCGTTTCGGTATGGCCTGCGTGGATGAACGCGCCGGTTGTCCCGGGATGGGCGAACTCGGTGTTGATCTCGCCGCCGAGGAAGTCCGCCGTGGTGGACAGGTCGCATCCGCCGACGATGAGGATCGTCCCGGACCGCTCGGTTGGTGATGGCGGCGAGGCGGTTGCGGCCGTTGACCCGTCGTCAAGGGTGATCCAGTCGACCTCGCCGTCCAAGGAGGACACCACCTCGCCCACCACGTCGAGCGAGGGTCTCCCCAGGTGGCCATACAGCCACTGCTCGACTCCCATGTTGAGGGCACGACAGGAGAACAGGAAGTCGACGAGACGACGCTCGTGTCGGTCGAGGGCATAGAAACCACAGATCCCGTAGTCGCCATAGCGGTCCCGCACCTCGAGGTAGCCGGCATCGATGTTCGGGTCGGCCAGCAAGGCCTCGAACTCGTCGGCGCCGAGCCGGCGCTTGGTGAAGTTGAGCTGATTCGTTCGCAGGGCGAGTTCGTGGAGACGGTCAGCCTGGCGGAGGGCATCGTGGTGAAGCGTCACTCGGATTGCACACGAGCGGAGGAACGCCTCGTTGGCCGAGTCACCATCGCCGTCAGCCTGTGAGGAGACTCCGGTGCTCGTGGAGCGAAGTGGCGTACCGTCACCGGCCGCCTGGCGAGCCGCCCGGCGATCGGTGACCTTGTGCTCCAGGATCCGATACTGAGCCAACCGAGTGAGCTCGACGTCGTCCTTGCCCGCTAGTTCGGACAGTTCGAGGAGCGTGTCGAGGATGTCTGGCCCTGCCGTCTGGAGACCAGGTGCGAAGTGCTCGGCCTCACCAAGGTTGAGGGGATGGTCATCCACGAAGAGGACGTTGGCGGGCCGGAGTTGAGCATCTTCGATGATCTGGGCAATACGAGGTCCTTTGGATGTCCAGTCGACTCGAGGGAAGACGAACTCATCCCAGATGCCGAGGGCCTCGAGCTCGTCCTGCACCGGCATCAGATCGTTCTTGGAGCAGATGGCATTGACGATGCCTCGTCGGTTCAACGTCCGCACAAGGTCGGCCCGGCCAGGGGGCAGCACCACGGGACCTTCGCTGAGCGTGCCATCCCACAGCGTGTCATCGAGGTCCCAGATGACCATCTTCACCGGCGCCGTGAGGCGTGCCTGGAGGTCTCCTGCCACGCTCCGATCTTCCCACAGGGTCACGACCGTGCTCAATGGACATACCGTCGCACCATGGGTTCCCCGGGGTCACGTGGTGCCAGGTAGGTTTGGGCCGTGCCACGAGGTGCTCCCCCCAGCGGTCGCCAGCCAACGCGGGCTCCCAAGGGTTCGCCGGTGTGGCTTGCCCGGCGCACGGTGGCCGGAGCCCGAGGGCTCGCCGACATCACGGAGATGCGCCTCGATCCGACCTATCGACGCCTGACGGCCGACACCCGTCTGGCCGATGGGAGTCGGCGCGTCTACCTCCATCACATCCGCAAGTCGGCAGGCACGAGCCTGATGATGAGCTTCCTTGCCTTGGGAGGCGAGGATCCGATGGACGTGTGGGCCAGGATCAACAGTCGCCGATTGGCTCGCACGACGAGTGGCCCCTACGCCTTTGCTTCGATCCACCGCAAGCTGCTGGCCGAGGGCGCCTATCTGTTCGGCCGTGCTCACCGGCCGGCCGAGGAGCAGCCCCTGCCCCCCGACACCTGCACGGTCACCGTCCTGCGAGACCCCGTGGCCCGAGTCCGCTCCTACTACGACTACCTGGTGGTTGGTGATGCCATCGACTCGCCGGGACAGGTCGCTCCCAAAGAGCGGAAGCTGGCCGCCGATGGGTTTGATGCATTCCTCGATCGAGTACCGCCGCCTCACCTGCTCACGCAACTGCACACCTTCTCCACCCGGCTGGACGTCACAGAAGCAACGGAGCGGATCGCTGCGTGCTCCGTCGTCTTCTCGACCGAGGGATTCGCCCGGGGCCTCGGCGACCTGGCCACTCAACTCGACCTCCCGCTCGAAATGCACCGGGCACGGGTCACCGGCACCCGATCCGAGGTGACCGAGGGGCAGTTGGATCGCCTGCGAACGATGGTGGCACCCGAATACGAGATGCTCCGTCGTCTGGCGGCCGAAGGGATTGGCGGACCTGAGCTTCCGACGGGTTGAGTGAACCTCTCGGTGGCCATCACCATGCCCGGGCTCACCGTGACAATCGATCGACCAGGCGTGGCGTCGAACGGTCGCAGAAGAACACCTGCTTCTAGGGACTGACGAAGGTACGCCCTCCAGACAATGCCACCGCAGCCAACTGTGAGCGGACGCCCAGCTTTCGGAGGATCGAGCGAATGTGGAATCGCACCGTGGTCACCGCCAACACCAGATGGTCGGCGATGTCTTGCGCTGTGCGTCCCTCGGTCAGATAGAAGAGCACCCGCCGTTCCGCTGTGGTCAATGAGACAAGCGCCTCGAAACCGACAGGTGTGGCCACCACGGGAGTTAACCCATCTGATGATGAGGTGACTCGGTCCAGCAGGTCGGGCAGAGCTTCGAGATCGAAGAGCGGCACCGCGCCCTCGACGGCGCAGGCAGCCACCGCCCCTGTTCCGCCACCGGTGTCCAGAGCCACGACCGGGATGCGAGCCGCTTGATATGCGGCAGCGAGCCGGCCGGCCTGACCCCAGAGTCCGTCGATCCATCGATCGTTCAGACGGTGGACAGGGGCATCGAGCACGATGACGGCCACACTGACCGGCATGCCGTCGAGAGAGGTGGGAGGCGATCCGTCGAACGGGCCGATCACGGCTGCGGCAACCCATCCAGCTCGCCTGGTGAAGGCCACAGCGCTGACAGCCCCGGGTCGTATTCGATGACGGTGGTGTCCGGTGGGGTCGACTACCAGGACAGGGCCCATGGTGTCCGGGTCGTTAATCGAGGCGCTCTGGCCGGGCGATGTCTGGCCGATGGGAGCCACGGTTCGTCGATCGCGCGGGACCACGTGGATCCGCCGAAAGTGCAAGGCGACCGGGGTGGCATCGTTGAGCCCTCGTACCGCGGATCCACCCGGAACCAGCGGTCGGTCGATGGCCACCGTGCCAGCCCCAGGGCCGACGCGGCGCACTGCGGTGACCATGCGTCGTGCACTGCCCAGTGCGTCCGACGTTTCGTCGTCACGCTGACGGGTGGCCATACCCACGGCAACTTCGAGATGGTGCCCCTCGTTGGACCGACGAAGGGAGCGAACCAGGCGTTCTCCGAGGAGGTGTGCTGCCGCCGGCGAGGTGGAAGGATCGAAGACGACACCCACCCGACCCGAGGCCACCGGACACACCAGGTCCTCGCTGCGCAGCGTGGTGCCAAGCCGTTCGACGAGGATGTTGGCATCGACGCACCCGGTGACGCTGACCATTGCAGAGTGGACATGGATCCATGCCACAAGACACGCGGGGCTGGCGGGTGATGGAGAAACGAGGGGACCCGCCGGCTCCTCTCGAGTTCTCGGCGTACTCACCGAACGCGCGGCCCCAGTGAGCGCACGGCCGCCGGCCCGACCACGTGCAGCAGTCCGTCAACCAAGAGAACTACGCCAACGCCGAATGCCGCCCCAGCGATGGCGTCGCTTGGAAAGTGCCACTGGAGGGCAACTACGGCGCGGCACTCGATGGTGACAGCAAGAACCCCAAGCACCACGACCGGCCAACGGAGCCACCGAGGCACGGCGATGGCCCAGGCGGCGGCTACAGCGGCTACTGCCGTGACGGTGCCGGAGGGGAAGGTCAACTCGCTATAGAGGCGCCGGGAGATGTAGGGCTTGATGACGGATTCGACCAGCAGGACGGCGACCAAGGGACCAATCAAGCAGGCAAGCGCCCGCCACCGGTCCCGAGCGACCACGACAACGGCGGCCAGGATCGAACCACCAACGAGAACGACAGACTTCACAGCCGCCACCTGGATGTAGAAGGAGTTGCCGCGGGCGGGAGGAACCACCGATGTCCCCCAGCGGTCGAAGGCATTCGTTCCGGGGTGGTAGCGGATGACGAGGGCGGCAATCAGCGTCCAGACCACCAATACCGTGCCGGCCACCAGGATTCCGTAGGAAGGATCCTCGAGGCGCTCCTCGTCCTCATCGACGTCACCGGCACCGCCCACGTTGGCACCAGGCTGACCAGTCGAGGCACCTTCCCGGCGCGACCCGTCGACTCGTCCACCAACGGGTCTTCCGGTCTCCGCCATGGTCACTTTCGCTCCTGGAACCAGTCCAACGTGGCCCGCAGGCCTTCTTCCAGCGGCACGGGGTCCACATCGGGGAAGAGCGCTTCGAGCTTGGATCGATCTGCTTGTGAGTCACGGACATCGCCAGCCCGAGGGTCGCTGTGCACTCGGTCGAGTGGATGGCCGAGCAGAGACTCGATGAGGGCGATGACTTCGAGCAGGGACACACGAGTACCGAAGGCGAGGTTGACGGGCCGGGGGTCGGTGACCTTGCGAATGATGGTGTCGGCCAGGACGCGACATACCGTGCCGACGTAGGTGAAGTCCCGGGTCTGTCCGCCATCGCCGTGGACGGGCAGCGGTACTCCCTGTAGGGCGGCGTCGAGAAATGCGGGGATGACCGCCGCGTAGGCATGCCCGGGGGCTTGGAGCGGTCCAAAGACATTGAAGAACCGGAAGGCCAGGACGGGAAGGCCGAAAGAGTGTCCATAGGCGATGGCGTAGGACTCGGTGGCCAACTTGGAAGCGGCATAGGGGCTGACTGGCATCGGAGCCATGTCCTCCTGCTTCGGCAGCAGGGGGTTGGCGCCGTAGACCGATGACGATGACGCCACGACGACCTGGGGGCCGCCGTGGAGGCGGGCAGCTTCGAGGACTCGCATAGTGCCAGTGGCATTGACCTCGTGGCTGGCCATCGGATCCAGGATGGATCGGGGCACCGACGGTCGAGCGGCCAGATGCACGATGGCGTCAGTGCCAGGCACGATCTGGTCGAGCAGGTCGGCATCGAGGATGGACCCTTCGACAAGGTCGACACCATCAAGGCCGTTGAGGTTCTCCTTCGATCCGGTGGACAGGTCGTCGAGGGCCACGATCTCGGCCACTTCCGGGGCAGCGAGGAGTGTGCGGCAGAGGTTGGCACCGATGAATCCGGCCCCACCGGTGACGATGACCCTCATGTGCTGCCTAGAGCCGTTCGATGGACGGGCCGTCCAGCCGGTTGCGGGTGTCGAGTACGTAGCGGGCATGCTGGTGCACCAGGTCGTAATCGAAGGCGTCATGGTCGGTGACCAGCAGCACGGCATCGGCGCCAGCGAGCTCGTCGGCGGTGGCTTCGACCAATGGGTAGGCCAGTGTGTCCCCTTCGAGGTGGGGATCAGCGACGCGCACCTCAGCCCCCAGGGCAGCAAGGGATCGGGCGATCACGGTGCCTGGCGCCTCCCGGGCATCTCCGGTGTTGCGCTTGTAGGCCAATCCGAGGATGAGCACCCGCGAGCCGTTGATGGATCGGCCCATCCGGTTGAAGCCCAACATCAGTCGCCGCACGACATAGTCGGGCATGTGCTCGTTGACGTCGTTGGCCAGTTCCACGAACCGGAAGGGCTGGCCGAGGCTGCGCCGGACCTTCCAGGAGAGGTAGCTCGGATCGATCGGCAGACAGTGCCCGCCGACGCCGGGACCTGGCGTGAAACGCATGTAGCCGAACGGCTTGGTGGAGGCGGCATCGATGGCCTCCCACACGTCGATATCGAGATCGGCTGCGAACATGGCCAACTCGTTGACCAGAGCGATGTTCACGTGCCGAAAAGTGTTCTCCAACAACTTGGTGAGCTCCGCCTCCCGTGTCCCCGACACGGGAACAGTGCGCTCAACTAGTCGACCGTAGAACTCGTCCACGATGGCGAGAGATTGTGCGTCGATGCCCGAGACCACCTTGGGGGTGTTTTCGAGCTGGTACGTCGGATTGCCGGGATCGATGCGCTCGGGGCTGTATCCGGCGTGGAAGTCACGTCCGCCGACGAGGCCAGAGACGGCTTCGAGAATGGGGACGACCAGCTCTTCGGTGGTGCCGGGATAGCTGGTCGACTCGAGGATGACGGTGGCACCCGGCCGAAGATGAACGGCAAGCGTGGCGGCGGCTTCCTCTACGTAGCGAAGGTTGGGATTCCCCTCTTCGAGCGGCGTGGGTACGTCGATAACGGCGACGTCGAAGCCAACCATGTCCACTGCATCGATGGAGGGCAAGAACCGACCCGAGTCGAGCGCCGCCCCGAGTCGTTCGTCGGTGATGTCTTCGATGTACGAGTCGCCGTCGGCCAACCGCTTGATGCGGTCCACGTCGAGGTCGAATCCAACGACGTTGTAGCCGGCTTCCACGGCCCGCAAGGCCAGGGGCAGGCCGACGTAGCCCTGCCCGACGACGACGAGCTTGCCCAGGTTGGTCGTCTCGCTCATCGGTCGGTGTCCTCCATGAGACTCACGCCGGGGTCCTGCGTCATGCCGACACCTGGTTGGGCCCGGCCTCTACGTCGCTTCGGTGGACGGCCAGGACCTTGCTCAACCGGAGGTCGTCTTCTGCGTCGTCGAGTTCGGGCCACGAGAATGGATCAGGTGCGGCCTCGTGTTGATAGGCACCCGATCCGTTCGAGGCGACCGGAGCCACAACCTCGGAGTCACCGGCGCTATGTCCGTTGGTTGCATGGCCATTGCTTGCATGGCCATTGGTTGCATGCCCGTTAGCGCCATGGCCGTTGGTCTCGCGCAACTCTTGACGTCCATCCTCACGATGAGGGGTTGCCGCAACTTCGTCCGTAGTGGCCGCCGTGAAGAGCAAGGTCCGCACTGATTCCTTATCCCGGAGAAGCGTGGCCTGCTCGAGGCGATCGATATCGGTGGCGAAGACATCGGCTGGGGCACGCATGGGCACCAGCCGGTTGATGTAGGGATGGCTCGTGCCGAGGATCTCTTCGTCGGGAGTGCAGAGCACTTCGTTGAGCTTCTCACCGGGGCGCATGCCGGTGATCTCGATGGGGATGTCGATGCCGACCTGACAGCCCGAGAGGCGGATCATCCGTTCAGCGAGGTCGATGATCTTCACGGGCACGCCCATCTCCAACATGAAGATTTCGCCACCCTTGGAGAGCACGGAAGCCTGGAGCACCAGCTGCACGGCTTCTTCCACGCTCATGAAGAACCGTGTCATCCGCGCATCGGTAACAGTGACGGGTCCGCCTTGGGCGATCTGGCGAGAGAAGGTCGGGATGACGCTGCCACGACTGCCCAGCACGTTGCCGAAGCGAACGGTGCAGTAGGCGGCACCCTCGGGCGAGTGGGCCAGCACGGTCTGCTCGGCCAGGCGCTTGGACGCCCCCATGACGCTGGAAGGGCGGACCGCTTTGTCTGTCGAGATCTGGACGAAGCGCTTGACGCCGGCCAGTGCTGCGGCATCGACGACATTGCGGGTGCCCAACACGTTGGTTTTGGCCGCTTCGATCGGATACTGCTCGAGCACGGGGACGTGCTTGTGCGCCGCCGCGTGGTAGACGACCTCGGGACGGTGCTCTTCGAAGATGTCGAAGATGGCCTCGCGGTCATAGATGTCGACGAGGGCCTGGATCGCAGGACCGAGCAGGGTGGCTGCGGTGTCGTGCAGATGGGTCTCGTCGTGGTCAAGGAGCACGAGTAGGGCCGGATTCATCGAAGAGACCTGGCGGCAGATCTCCGAGCCGATCGAACCGCCAGCACCGGTGACCAGGACGCGCCGGCCTTCGATCGATTGACGAACTGCGTCGAGGTCGGTGGGCACAGGTGTGCGTCCAAGGAGATCCTCGATCTGGGGCGCGCGTGCTTGGCGAAGCCCAGCGAGGTGATTTGGCTCGTTGAGCATGTCCTTCACTCCAGGAAGGATCTTCATGGCCACGTCGGCGTTCTCCGCCGCACGAAGCGCTCGCTCGACCAGTTCGGGGGAGGGATTGGGGATGGTCAGCAGAACCTGTTGGATCGTGAACCGACTAGCTGCCTTAGGAATCTCGTCGATGCTTCCGACGACGGGTACGCCAAGCAGGGAGAGTCCGTGAGACCGCTCGTCATCGTCGAACACGGCCACAGGCACAAGGCCAGCCCCCGGGCTACGAAGCATCTCACGGATGGCAGCGGCGCCAGCATCTCGGCTGCCGATCACTGCTACCCGTAGGCCCATCCGCTTACTGCCCCGTTGCCAGGCGAAGAGCCGCGAGTGAAAGCGAAGGAGACCCATGCCGGCCCCGGCGAACATGGCGCCAACAATGACAACGATTGGTGGTACGAGTTCAATGCGCAGCGTGCTTCCGATTGGCCAGAAGGCGATCAGCACGCACAGCGAGGTTGCCACGGACAAGATCAGTTGACGAGCCTCGTCGGCACCGGCATGGCGCCACATGCGGCCGTACAGGCCGAAGAGCCGGTTGCAGGACACGGTGACCACAACGGCCACCATGAGGAACTCGACGAAGTGGAGCCAGTAATGAGCGGGAGCTCGGTTGTGGAAGTAGGCCACCTCGGAAATGCTGTAGCCAGCGACGATCCACATGGCATCGAGCGCTACGAAAATAACGGCTGAGCGGATCCGACTCGCGGCCGCCGCCACCCTCCGTATATCTGTTCGCTGCATGTCCTCGGCAGTCGACGCGTGAGCGTCGGTGTCGTGGTCCCCCTCAGAACCTGCCCCGTTCATGTGATTGCCCCTCGCTCAGTTGTGCAAGTAGTTCCGGCGGCCCCGGGTTGCCCCGGGATGGCTGAGGTTCTCTCAACATCCGTCCGGTTTCGGCAGTGCCCCCGCACCACCGGTATGTACATCCTGCACTCCACACTCTGCCCTGTGTCGTCGCCCCCCACACTATCCCCGAACGGGACGTTAGACACCATCAAAATTGGGTAATCCGTATGGCACCCAAGGAGCAACTCCTGGTGGTCGGGCTGCACACGACCCTCGGTGAGAGGCTGAGGGACATGAGGGCCGAGGCGCTTGACGTGTGGCGCATGCACGAGTGTCAGGGGGGGCATTGCCCTGCTATCGGCAGATGGTGTGGGTCAACTGAAGCATGACATTTGCCACATGTCCCGAAGAAGGGGAGTGGGCACGGTCAGTAGGTGGTTGCAGCGTCCACCGAAATCTGGGCGATCCCGATCACTATCGTGAGGTCGTAGCCTGAAGACGTGCGGTGGGCCATTGTTCTGACGGCAGCAGCGAGCTGGTACCTGGTGGGGCTCAGCGTGACGGTGGGTACCACGACGTACCCAGCGTTTTCCCTAGTTGGCGACGACGAGTGGCCTGCGTTTCACCAGCGGCACAGCAGCGGAATTTCTTGGGCAGTAGGTCCCGCGTGGGTCGCTCAGGCCGCCGGTATTCTCTGGTGGTTCACCAGTGGCGGGGAGCTGGTGGCATGGTGGTGTACCGCGGTTCTGGCACTTTCCGCCGTAGCCCTGACGGCCGGCGTAGCCGTCGATCTCCACCGTAAGGTCAGTGATACTCGTAGTACTTCGGTGTTGCGGAGACTGCGAGTGGTCCATACCTTGCGCACCGGCGTCTGGCTGGGAGCGGCTCTCGCCGCGACTGTTGCTCTCCGGTAGACCCTTTCCGACTACGTGTGAACATCGACGTAGCCATGATGTTCGCAGATAGGTCAGCGAGCGATCCAGGAGTCGTTGCGACGTGCCTGCGTGCCTGACCCTCGTCGAGTTCGAGATGGTCACATCTCCACTAAGCGCTGTACGGGCCTGCGTCACTGATCAGCCCGAAGAGTCCCTGATCAGCCCATACAGTTGAGACCGGTCGCATTCCGGGCATCCGAGGCGCTCCTGGCAGCCGATCGACGGCTACCGATCCGCACCTCCGTGCACCAGGAATCACACGAAAGGTGCTGGCGAAACCGCTGGTAGTGGGGTGTACCATCGATTTGCGTCGCCGTGGCGGGGCGCACGAACCCACTCACGCACCGAAAGATCGGACGGGGGAATGATCGAGCCAATCAACTTCTTGGGGGCCATCAGGCAGCGCTGGCGTCTGATTGTCGTCTGCGCCGTCATAGGCGCCATTTTCGGGGTGCTCTACCCATCGTCGGTCACCAAGCACCCCAAGACGGTGCTCAGATGGCAGACGACGGCGCTGGTCGGGGCCCCGGCATCGAGCGGACTCATCGCCGGCACGGTGTCGAGTGCTCAGATCCAGTTCTACGCCAACACGTTCCCCGTGAAACTGGCGGCCGTGAGCGACGTCGGACTCACCGGAAACCCCTATGTCTTCGCTGGAGGCATGTACGCCTCGATCTTGGCCACTAACGGGAAGGTCTCGACTAAGAAGAACGCGGGCGGCAACGTGACGCTCTACGCCGCTGCTCAGACGCCGAAGCTCGCAGCTGACCTGGCCAATGCCTATGCGCAGGAGTTGGGCAACACGCTCGAGGGCGTCGCGACCTCTCGGCAAGGGGCGGCGGCTAGTTCGGGAGGCAAAGGAAGCGGCACATCGTCGTCTGGGACTTCAACAAACACCGGTTACCAGGTGCTGTTCCCAGGAACGCCTCAGTTGGCGAAGCGCATCAACCGACCCGTTGTGTCGACTCTGGACAGCACGAAAGTCCGCCTGCTTCTCGGCCTGGTGGCTGGCGGAATCGTCGCCCTCATCATCATCGTGGTGCGTGAACTTCTCAACAAGTCGATTCGCCGAGCCAATCGGGCGAAGTTCCACTTCAGGTTCCCGGTGATCGCAGAGATTCCCGAGACCTACCCACCTGCCCCGGGCATCGTCGATGTTGTCGATCGCCCGTCATCGCCGGCCGCCGAGTCCTATCGGAAGCTTCGAATGTCGATTCT
>CAIQOJ010000069.1 GCA_903873395.1 uncultured Acidimicrobiaceae bacterium | reverse complement strand
GGCAGGGGCGTATGCCGCAGTGATGGGAAGCGACGAAGGGCGAGCGGGGATCGCCGCGGCTATCCAATCGCAGTGGGGTCACTTCGACCTGTTGGGACTACAGCTCGGCTACTCGTATCCCCCGGGGCCGCACACCGTCGTGGCCGACGGCAGCCCGCCCCACCTGGCCGACGATCCGGTGCACGACTACGTGCCTTCGTCGCGACCTGGCGCCCGCCTTCCTCACGCATGGATCACCCGAGACGGAGATCGGTGCTCCACGCTGGATCTGACGACCCCCGGCCGGTATCTGGTCCTGACGTCATCCGCCTCCTGTGCAGATGACGTGGCTCAGTCGGTAGGCGATCTCCCGCTCGACGTGATCCTGATGGGCCGGGATGTCGAGGATCCCGACGGTGCGTGGGCCTCGGTGTCGGGCCTTGGCGCTGATGGGGCTCTTCTGATCCGGCCTGACCAGCATGTGAGCTGGCGTTCGGTCGACGGGAAGGGCAATCCGGCTGAGGTCCTGCGCCAGCTCTTGGAGCGCCCGTAAGGCAGAGCTGACCAGCTAACCAACTGACGAGTATGCGGTGTCAGCAGGTCGCTGGTGAAGGTTGGTCCTCTCGGGCCCGGACCAACCGTTCCAGATGCAGAGCACGAGGAGTGTCGAGGGCGCCTGCTGGGGTCACCCCACCATGTCCATGCGAGCCATCCGACCAGCGAGCCGTCCGACCAGCGAGCCGTCCGACCAGATGGAGTTGGCCGGACGCTCTAGATGCGCTTGCGGGCGATCATGTCGAACAGCAGTGCCGTGCCGGGCAGTGGTGGCAGCCAGTAGGTAGCCATCCGGTAGGAGAGGCCAGCCACAATGGCGTCGGTCTGATGCAGGCCCATGGCCGTGAGGCCAGCCACCAAGAGGGCCTCGGGCGCACCAAGGCCTCCCGGTACGGGCACGATGTTCGATGCTGTGCCGGCCAACTGCGTGATGACGAGGACTGCCGCCACGTTGCCATGCAGGTGGAGAGCGGCCAAGAGCAGCATGAGGCATGCCGCTTGGCAGCCGATGGTGAACAGTTCCCCTCCGGCGATGACGAGACCTCGGGTCGGATGGTGGATGACCGTGTCGCCGTAGGCCTTGGCCTGGATGCCCCACTCCTTTACCTTCTGGCGGGCTTTGGGTGCTTTGACGAGCACGGTCACTGCAGCGGCGATGGCCAAGATGATGACGATGAGCAACCAGTTGGAACTGGGAATGTCCTTTTTCAGCTGATCCACATTGATTGACTGTGCGGCAGCGATCCCGGCGATGGGGATCACGATGGCGCCACTGGTCGTAGTGACGAAGGCTGACAAGCCGACGGCCGTTGCTGCCTCTGCCGTGGCCAGCCCCTTGGCGGTGAGGTAGCGCAGCGACAGAGCGAGACTCCCGAACCCTTCGGGGGTGGCCATCTGCGTGAGCGATTCGGCCACCTCGAGTTCGATGGTCTGGCCCCAAGGAAGGCGCGTCGTCGATGCACCGCGAAGTGATGTGGCAAACCCGACGTACTGCCCATAGGCGACGATGAAGGCTGCGACGTAGAAGAGCCAGTTGACCTGCGTGGTGCGCAGATAGCTCGGCAGGTGCGTCACCCACACCACGCCGATGAGGATCGCCGTCAAGGTGACCATCGACAAGACGATGGTCACCGGAGTCAGGCGAAGACGCTGCAGGAGGTGCTTGATGTCCGCCTCACCCCGGGCACCGGCAGCTTGGGCGCGCGACCCGCTCGTCGCCTTGTGTGAGCTCGACCCGTCGGCTTGGGGGCCGTTCACGAGTGCCGCCCCGTTGGATCAGGCGTGGCCGTGATCGTGGTCAGGTAGATACCAGCCGCTCGGCCCAGGCAGATCTACAGCGGCCGGCGGACCCCACGAACCCGCGGCATAGGGGGTCGCGGGTGGCGGGTCGGCCAGCAACGGGGCAGCCACCTCCCACAGACGTTCGATGCCGGCGGCACTGTTGAAGAGCGTGGCGTCGCCCAGCATGACGTCGTGAATCAACCGCTCATAGGCCTCGAGCTCGTGGGCCACACCGTCCCCGCTCGTGTAGTCGGCGTGCAGGTCGCCACGTCCGAGAAGCATGTCGGGACCCGGCTCTTTGGTGCGGAAGAAGACAGAGATGGAGCCCGGCTCGCCGATCTCGAAGACCAGTTGGTTGGGTCCGGTGCCGTGCTCGAGATCGAAGAGCTCCATCGCCGGCTCTTTGAGGGTGAGGGTGATGACCCGTCGGTTCTGGGCCATGCGCTTGCCGGTGCGCAGGTAGAAGGGAACGCCTCGCCAGCGGTCGTTGTCGACGAACAACTCGACTGCCACCATGGTCTCGGTGTCGGAGTCCGCAGCCACTCCGGGAAGGTCCCGGTAACCCTCAACCTGGCCGCGCACGACCCGGGTCGGGTCGAGAGGAATCATGGAGCGGAACACGGCCAGCTTGGCCGGTCGGAGCCCTTCGGGGCTGAACGAGGTCGGTGGCTCCATGGCCAAGAACCCCACCACCTGGAACAGGTGGGTGACGATCATGTCTCGGAACGCACCGGTCGATTCGTAGAAGGCGACGCGATCCTCGACGCCCAGGGTCTCCGGCACGTCGATCTCCACCCTGGCGACGTGTTCGGCTGACCAGATGGGCTCGAAGAGCCGGTTCGAGAACCGCACGGCCAGGACATTCTGGATGTCCTCTTTGCCCAGGAAATGGTCGATCCGGAAGATCTGCTCTTCAGCGAAGACATCATGCAGCAGCGCATCGAGCGCCACTGCCGAGTCGTAGTCGGTGCCGAAGGGCTTCTCGAGCACGACTCGTGCATCGGGCGTGGCCAGACCTGACGTGTGGATGCCCTCGATGGTCTCGTGCATGGCGAATGGCGGGATCGAGAGGTAATAGAGGGCGTGGCAATGGGGGCCGAGGGCCTTGCGGGCTGAGGCGATCTGGCCGACCAGGTCGTCCATGTCGTCGGCGGAACTGATCGAGTAGGTGAACCGGGACCGAAACTGGTTCCATGTGGCTTCGTCGACCTTGTCATCGCCGAAGTTGGTGATGGCATTGCGCACGTGCTCAGCAAACTCATCTTCGGTATGGACCTGTGGCGAGGTTCCGATCAATCGGAACTCGTCGGGCAGGAGGCCGGCGAGCATCAGGTGGAACAGGCCGGGGAGCAGCTTGCGGCTGGCGAGATCGCCGGTGGCCCCAAAGAGGACGATCACCTGTGGGGTGATCGGAGCAGTGCGGTTGGTCGAACGTCGGGTCATGTCAGTTTTCTTCCTCTGTTGTGGCCTTGTCGGCCGACGTCTGTGCAGTGGCTGCCTCGTCGACCACGATGGTCGCGTCGGTGGTGACGAGCCGGCCGGCTGGGATGGTGGGGTCGCCAGCTTCGAGCTGGGCGAGCGCAGGACGCTTCTCTGCACCCGTTACCACCCACAACTGCCGGTCTGCCCTACGCAGGGCCGGATAGGTCAGGGTCATGCGGCGACAGCCTTGATACGGATGGGTGGTCAACGCCACCATCCGGTCGTCCACGTCGAGCACGGGGTCACCGGGGACGAGCGAGGCCGTGTGGCCATCGGGCCCCAGCCCGAGATGGATCACGTCGAAGTGCTCAGGCAGCAGGGCGGCATAGCGCTCGGCGGCGGCCTCTGGGTCAGCCGATGCGGCCTCCATGGCCACGATGCGAACATCCGCACCGGCGAGCGCAGCCTCGAGGTGGGTGAGGTTGCGCTCGGGATCTCCATCGGGAGCCAGACGCTCGTCGACCTGGAACATGGTGATGGCCTCCCACGGGACAGCCATGCCAGCCAGGTCGGCAAAGAGCAGCCACGGGGTGCGACCACCACTAACGGCGATAGTGGCCGAGCCTTTGGCTTCCACAACTGCCGTCAGCCATGCCGCCAAGAGTTCTGCTGCCGCTCGGGCGGCAGCGGTGTCATCCTCGAGGACGACCAGGTCCATCAGGCCTGCTTCTCTGCGTGGCCACCGAACTCGCCTCGCATGGCCGAGAGGATCTTGCCGGTGAACTGGCCGAGCTGACGGGATTCGAACCGCTCGGTCAGAGCAGCGGAGATCACCGGAGCGGGCACGCCTTCGTCGATCGACGCCAGCACGGTCCACCGACCTTCACCCGAGTCGGATACCCGGCCTTCGAATCCGGCCAGTTCGGGATCGCGGGCCAGGGCATCGGCTGTGAGGTCGACCAGCCATGAGCCGACCACCGACCCCCGGCGCCAGACTTCGGCCACCTCGGAAACGTCGATGTCGTAGCGGTAGTACTGCGGATCCCGCAGCGGCGTGGTCTCGGCGTCGTCAACCTGGGCCTGGTTGCCCACCCCGGCGTGCTCGATGATCGAGAGACCTTCGGCGATGGCCGCCATCATCCCGTACTCGATGCCGTTGTGGACCATCTTGACGAAGTGGCCCGCCCCGTTGGGGCCACAGTGCAGGTAGCCGTCCTGGGCCGTTCCATCGGTGCGGGTTCGGGCCGGCGTCGGCTCGGCCGAACCCTCGCCGGGGGCGATGGTGCGCCAGATGGGATCGAGGTGGGTGACAGGACCGTCCTCGCCACCGATCATGAGGCAGAAACCCCGCTCGAGACCCCACACGCCTCCCGACGTTCCACAGTCGATGTAGTGGATGCCATGGGGTGCGAGCGCTGCTGCCCGATCGATGTCATCGCGGTAGTACGAGTTGCCGCCATCGATGAGGATGTCGCCCTCGGCGACCAAGGGAACCAACTTGTCGATGGTCCCCTGCACGAATGCGGCAGGCACCATGATCCAAATGGCCCGAGGACCGCTCAACGCAGCCACGAACTCCTCGAGAGTGGCCGTTCCGGTTGCACCTTCGGCGGCCAGTGCGTCGACAGCCTCCTTGCTCACGTCCCAGACCACACAGCGGTGTCCATCGGCCATGAGGCGACGCACGAGGTTGGCCCCCATGCGTCCTAGGCCGATCATGCCCAGCTCCATCGGGGTGTCAGTAGCCATCGTGTGCCTCCTTGGGCAGTACAGGTCGTGTTGTCAGTGCAAGAACTTCAGTGTGAGCGTAGTGAGGGAAGTAGATCGACTTCCGTGGTCACGAATGCTTCAGTCAGGATCGCATGCCCTTGATGCGCTCGAGCAGGGAATTCGTGGAGGAGTCCTGGCCGGCTGGGGCTGGTGCTCCATCGAGCAATTGCGGTGCGATGGCCCGGGCCAGAACCTTTCCGAGTTCGACACCCCACTGGTCGAAGGAGTCGATGTCCCAGATGGCGCCTTGGACGAAGACGCTGTGCTCGTAGAGGGCGATCAGCGTGCCGAGACAGAAGGGCGTGAGCACCTCGGCGAGCAGAATGCTGGTCGGCCGGTTCCCGAACATCACCTTGTGGGGCACGAGTTCATCCGGCGTGCCGTCGGCTGCCACCTCGGCTGCCGTGCGACCGAAGGCCATGGCCTGGGCCTGGGCCAGAACGTTGGCCAGGAGCAGGTCGTGGTGATCGCCCACGGGGTTGAGGGAGCGGGCGAAGGCGATGAAGTCGACCGGCACCACCGTGGTCCCCTGATGGAGGAGTTGGTAGAAGCTGTGTTGGCCGTTGGTGCCCGGTTCACCCCAGACGATGGCCCCGGTGTCGGCATCGACCGGGGAACCGTCCAAGGTCACATGCTTGCCGTTGGACTCCATGGTCAACTGCTGGAGATAGGCGGGAAAGCGCTTCAGATACTGCTCATAGGGCATGACCCCTTGGGTGGCACATCCGAGCATGTTGCGGTTCCATACGGCCAGGAGTCCAAGAAGAACCGGAAGGTTCGCCTCGAGCGGTGCCGAGGTGAAGTGCTCGTCCATGGCGCAGAACCCAGCCAGTAGCTCGGCGAATCCGTTGGGACCGACGGCCAGCATGGTGGACAGGCCGATGGCTGAGTCCATCGAGTAGCGGCCCCCGACCCAGTCCCAGAAGCCGAACATGTTGGCCGTGTCGATCCCGAACGCCGCTACAGCTTCGGCGTTGGTGGACACGGCGACGAAATGCTTGGCCACCGCTGACTCGTCTCCGCCGAGACCGGCCAGTGACCAGGCCCGGGCCGACTGAGCATTGGTCATGGTCTCTTGGGTGGTGAACGTCTTGGACGAGACGATGAAGAGGGTTTCGGCGGCGTCGAGGCCCCGCGTTGCCTCGACGATGTCGGTCGAGTCGACGTTGGAGACGAAGCGGAACGAGAGGTCGTCGGTGGCGTAGTGGCGCAGAGCCTCGAAGGCCATGACGGGACCCAGGTCCGAGCCACCGATGCCGATGTTGATGACGGTGCGGATGCGTCGACCGGTGTGGCCGACCCAACTACCCGAACGCACGGCATCGCAGAACGTACCCATCTTGTCGAGGACAGCGTGCACCTCAGCGACCACATCGGTGCCTTCGACCATGAGTTGGGCCTGCTTGGGCATGCGCAGGGCCACGTGCAGCACCGAACGATCTTCAGTCACGTTGATGCGCTTACCGGCGAACATCGCATCGCGCTTGGACTCGACTCCCCGGGCCCGAGCCAGGGCGGTCAGCAACGAGACGGTCTCGTCGGTGATTCGTTGCTTGGAGTAGTCGAGGGTGAGGCCGACGGCCTCAGTTGCGAGGCGCCGACCCCGTTCTGGATCCTCAGCGAAGAGGTCACGCAGATGGGCGGTGCCGATCTGTGCGTGGTGGTCGATGAGTGCGGCCCACTCGGGGGTCGTCGTCAGTGCGTCCATGTCATCCCATCCATGTCAGTTAGTTCGTCTTGTTCCGGCCGTATCGAACAAGCCATGTTGTGCAGGTTCGTGTCAGGCAAGCGGGTCACTGCACCCCTAGGGCATTGTTGCGCGTGGATCGTTCAGGTCTCGATGCCCGCATCGGGCCACGGTGTCAGCTGGCAGCCAGCTGCTCGGCCACGATGGCGATCAGGTCATTCCACGACGTGACGAAGGCATCGGCGCCATCCTTTTGCAGGGTGGCGGCAAGGGCGGTCACATCGACGCCAGCGGCAGCGAAGGCAGCCAACGCTTCGTCGCACCCGCCACCATCCGCGGCCATGACGCCGGCCAGGGTGCCGTGGTCGTAGAAGGCCTCGAGGGTCGTATCGGGCATGGTGTTGACCGTGCCTGGCGCGGCCAGTCCGCGGACGTAGAGATCGTCAGGGGACGCCGGGTCCTTGGTCGACGTCGAGGCCCACAGCAGCCGTTGGGCACGGCCGCCGAAGCTGAGCAGGCGCTGGGAGCGCTCGGAATCCAAAACGCGTCGATAGGCGCGGTAGGTGTCGCCGCCCACGGCCAGGCCCAGGCGATCCTTGAGTTCGGCCGGGACAGAGTCGACCACAGCACGATCCCAACGGGACATGAAGACCGAAGCCACCGAAGCCACCGATGGATCGAGACCAGCAGCGACGCGACGTTCTACGCCCCGCAGGTAGGCATCAGCGGCCGCTTCATACTGGGCGGCATCGAAGAGGAGCGTCACGTTGACCGGCACGCCGGCAGCGATGGCCTCTTCGACGGCAGGCAAGCCTTCGGGGGTGCCTGGGATCTTGATGAAGAGGTTGGGCCGTGCCGCCCGGGCGTGGAGCTCGATGGCCGCAGCCACCGTGGACTCGGCGTCGTAGGCCAACTCGGGGGACACCTCGAGCGAGACGAAGCCGTCAACTCCGGCGGTCCGGTCGTAGATGGGCCGGAAGAGGTCAGCAGCGCGAGTCAGATCTTCGATGGCCAGATCGAAGAAGACCTCTTCGGCACTTTTCCCGGCTTCCGAGGAGCGGATTGCGTCGTTGTAGACACCCGAGCTGATGGCCTTGTCGAAGATCGAAGGGTTCGAGGTCAGGCCGGTCACCGAGTACTCCTCGATGAGCTTGGCCAATGAACCGTCATCGAGGATGGTCCGAGTGATGTTGTCGAGCCAGATGCTCTGGCCGAGGTCGTGGAGGTCGTGGGTTGCTCGGGTCATGTGCACTCCTGTTGTCACTGGTGGTAGGTGATGGCGCTGAGCGGACGACAAGACGCCGTCTCGGCCGGTTGTATCTGAGGCGGTGTTGTCAGAGGCGGTGTTGTCAGAGGCGGTGTTAGTAGAGGCGGTGTTCGGATGGTGGCGTGTGTGGCTCAGCTCGCGGCGCGGTCGATCGAACGGTGAGCCGCCTCGACCACGGCAGTAAGGGTGAATCCGAAGTGGGGAAGTAGGTCGGCCAGGGGTGCCGATGCACCAAAGCTGTGCATGGCCAACGATTCGCCAGCGTCACCAGTCCAGCGCGCCCAACCAAGTTCAGAGCCGGCCTCGATGGACACCCGGGCTCGCACCGCAGGAGGCAGGACGGAGTCGCGGTAGTCCTGGGACTCGCGCTCGAAGAGCTCCCAGCAAGGCATGGAGACGACCCTGGTGGGAACCCCGGATGCCTCGAGCTCGGCACGGCCGGCCAGGGCAAGGTGCACCTCGGCGCCGGTGGCCATGATGATGACCGTGGGTGCTCCATCCGTTGCTTCGGCCAGCACATACGCCCCGCGGGCCACGCCAGCAGCCGAGCCATGTGTCGATCGGTCCAACGTGGGCAGGTTCTGGCGGGACAGGGCAAGAACGGAAGGCTCGTGGCGGTGGTTGAGCAACGTCCGCCATGCCTCGCTCGCCTCGTTGGCATCTGCAGGCCTCATGACCAGAAGACCCGGAAGGGCTCGCAGCGATGCCAGCTGTTCGATGGGCTGATGGGTAGGACCGTCTTCTCCCACCCCGATCGAGTCGTGGGTGAAGATGTGGGTGACAGGCAACTCCATGAGCGACGAGAGCCGGATCGCTCCTCGGGCGTAGTCACTGAAGATCAGGAATCCCGACCAGAAGGACTGGAGGCCGGTGAGGGCCATGCCCGAGCAGATGGCGGCCGATGCGTGCTCGCGGATACCGAAGTGGATGTTGCGGCCGCCCGGCTCTGCCTTGTCCATGTAGCCCATGCCCTCTGCGGTCAGCGTGGTCTTGGTGGAAGCAGCAAGGTCTGCCGCACCGCCCACCAGCCAGGGGATCGCTCCAGCTACGGCGTTGAGCACCTGAGCCGAGCTGACTCGGGTGGCCAGGCCGCCGTCATCAGGTTCGAAGACCGGAAGCGCCGAATCCCAGCCATCGGGCAGGTCGTTGGAAAAGATGCGGTCGAGCTCGGCGGCTTGGTCGGCATGTTCGGCCCGGTAGGCGTCGAACAGGGTGTTCCACTCGGATCGGGCAGCCGCACCGCGAGCGCCGATGCCCTCGCCAAAGTGGCTACGGATCTTGTCGTCCACCCAGAAAGGCTCATCGACGGGAAGGCCAAGCATCGCCTTGGTGGCAGCCACGCCGGCATCACCTAGGGGCTCACCGTGGGCCTTGGACCTGTCTTCGACGGGTGAGCCATAGCCGATGTGACTGTGGATCACGATCAGGGTGGGTCGTTCGTCTTCTGCCTTGAAATCGTGGAACGCGCGCTCGATGGCCGCCGTGTCGTTGCCGTCGGCCACGGTCACGATGTTCCAGCCGTAGGCCTGGAACCGTGCACTTACGTCCTCGGTGAAGGTGATGTCGGTGTGTCCGTCGATGGTCACCCGGTTGGCGTCATAGATCCAGCAGAGGTTGGACAGGCCCTGATGAGCGGCGAAGGACGCTGCCTCCGAGGCGATGCCCTCCATCATGCAGCCGTCACCAGCCAGTGCATAGACGTCGTTGGTGAAGAGGTCGAAGCCTGGTCGGTTGTAGCGAGCAGCCAACCAGCGGCCGGCCAACGCCATACCGACAGAGTTGGCAGCCCCCTGTCCGAGTGGGCCCGTGGTCGTCTCCACGCCACTGGTCCAGCCGTGCTCCGGATGGCCAGGGCAGCGTGAGCCGATCTGGCGGAACGCCCGAATATCGTCGAGAGTCACTGCCCTGGTACGGCCAGGGTCGGACTCGGCCTCGGGCCCGACGGCGACGACGTCGGTCAGGTGGAGAAGAGACCACAGCAGGGCCGAAGCATGTCCTGCTGACAGGACGAACCGGTCACGGTTGGGCCACAGGGGATCGGCAGGGTCGTAGCGGAGCACCTTGTTCCACAAGGTGTAGGCCACGGGGGCGGCACCCAGAGGGGTTCCGGGGTGGCCAGAGTTGGCCTTTTGGACCATGTCGATGCTCAGGCCACGGATGGTGTTGATGGCCAACTGGTCGAGTGCGTCGGTCACTGGGCTCCGTCCGGTGTTGTGGTCGTCGTGCTCGATCGAGGAGCGATCCTCCTCGACGCATCGTCAATCTACCCTCGCCGCCGCCGGCGTTCTCACGGAACGTCGCCGTGGGGTCAGGGATGCTCCGACCATGCCACCGGCCGGGAGGTGCCCGGTAGGTAGAGGGGGTGGCCAGGGTGTCCCCCGGCAGTCAGGTGCAGGATGTGCACGGCGATGTCGGCCCGGGCCAGTTGGCGCCGTACGGCTTCCCCTCTGGCATCCATGGCGCCATGGGTTCCCCATGCCGCCACCACGAGATCGGCGGCTCGGGATGCTTCGATGATGGCCCGGTCATTGCCCCGGCCGATCGGATGCGGATCGGTCCGCAGAACGGAGGGATCGGTGCTGCGTAGGGCGAAGATATTGACCACCTCGAGGGCCCCATATCCCCAGGCCTGAGCAAACGCTGCACATCTGGTCACGGTGGGATCGAGCCTCAGCGCGTCGGCAGTCGAGGGGTTGAGCATGACGAAACAGCACCGGAGCCCGCTCGGGTCCCAGACTCGGGACAGGCGGAAGCGGTGGCGGCGAGACCTGTCGAACGTGGCTGTTGCCAGACCCCAGGAACCCTCGGCGGTATCGACCACCACGCCAGCCGGGTGACGGGCGATGATCGGATCAGGCGGAGGCATCGGCGAATGGACCTGGCGATCGGCATGAGAAGCCCGAGCAAGCGACGAGGAAACCTTGCCTCCCTCTGACGTCATCTCCGATCTGGCCATCAGTCCATGCTGCCCCAATCGTGCTGCCCCAATCGTGCTTGCCTGGCCCTACTAAATGATCGAGGGCGACGATCTACCGGGTTGAGGAGGGTAGGTTCACCGTCATGGCTGACATCACCATCTTTCACAACCCGAACTGCTCGAGCTCTCGGGCCGCCACCGAGCTGGCAGATGAGCTTGGCGTTGACGTGGACATACGTCGCTATCAGTTGAAGGCCGAGCGTCCGACCCGTGACGAGCTCGTTGCCCTGCTGGCCGTCTTGGAAGACGAGCCCACCGCCCTGGTCCGTCGAGATGCGAACTTCACCAAGCACGGCCTGGCCGAAGCCGATGTGCAAACCGCGGATCAGGTGGCCGATGTGCTGGCCGCCCATCCCGAGATGATCCAGCGTCCCGTGCTCATCGCTGAAGGCACGGCCATCATCGGACGCCCCAAGGACCGGATCGTTCCGTTCCTGCAGGCTCACGGTTGAGTCGAGATCTCGCCCATCAGCGAGCGAGCACGGTCAGACCTCGGTCAGCTGCTGTCTGACCAAGGCGGCCGTCGAAGGTGACAACCGAGGCTCGATGGTGCTCTGAGATCACCAAGACACGGCAGTCCGGTGTCCTTCGAGTGCAAGCCGTGTGAGTAGTGGAGATCAGCTCAGGCCTGGCCAGTGCTGGGCAGCATCATCCAGGGCGGCTGCCAACTCAACGGTGGCCTCGCTCGGAACACCTCCATGATCCACTACTCCACAGTGGTCTAGGGGCCCGAGCCGGTCCGTTGGCAGACCGATACCTGGGCGGCAGCGAGCCAGGTCGATGTGGGGACGGTTAGCGTCTTCCCCATGATCGAACGTCAACCCTGGACCGCCGAGATCCAGGTTGCCGGCACGTCATCGGGATCAGACCTAGGCGGTAACTGACGGCCATGGCACGTGCAGTTGTCGTCGGATCGGGGCCAAACGGCCTGAGTGCCGCGGTGGCGCTGGCCCAAGCTGGCGTTGATGTGCAGGTGCTTGAAGCGTCCGACACCATCGGGGGAGGGGCTCGTTCGAGCCGCACCGACTCGGGCGTACTGATCGATCACTGCTCAGCCGTGCACCCGCTGGCCGCCGGCTCCCCGTTCTTTTCTACTCTCGGACTCGAGCGCCACGGACTCACGTGGCACCGGGCGGAGATCGACGTGGCCCATCCCCTCGACGACGGCACGGCCGGGGTGCTGATTGGTCCGCTGGCCCCCTCGTTGGCCGCGTTAGGTGCCGACGGCCCTGCCTGGCAGCGCTTGATCGGTTGGATGGAGCCGGTACTCGACGAGCTCTTCGACGAGCTGCTCCAGCCCATCGTGCATGCGCCTCGCCATCCGCTCACGTTGGCCCGCTTTGGCCTGCCTGCCCTGGTGCCCGCAGCCACCCTGGCCAAACGGTTCGCCACCCCGCAGGCCCGGGCTCTGTTTGCTGGGATCAGCGCCCACTCGATCGCTCCGTTGGAGAAGCCAGCCACGTCGGCCATCGGCCTGCTCCTGGCTGCGGCAGGACATCGGTTCGGATGGGTGGTGCCCGAAGGCGGATCTCAGGCCATCACTGACGCGTTGGTGTCCTTGCTCACCGAGCTGGGCGGGACCATCGAGACCGGGGTCGAGGTGACATCGTTGGCGCAGCTGGGCTCGCCCGAGGTGACCCTGCTGGACGTGTCACCCCAGGCCGCAGTCCATATTGCCGGTGACCGCTTACCCGCACGGGTGGCCAAGGCCTACCGACGGTGGACGTATGGGCCATCGGCCTTCAAGGTCGACCTCGAGGTAGAGGGTGGGATCCCGTGGATCAACGAGGAGACCCGGCGGGCTGGGACGGTCCACATGGGTGGGACTGTGGCCGAAGTGGCGGCTGGCGAGCGGGCTATCTCGGCGGGGATCATGCCGGAGCGCCCTTTTGTTCTGGTGGCGCAGCAGTATCTGGCCGATCCGACTCGGTCGGTGGGGGACCGCCACCCGATCTGGGCCTATGCCCATGTGCCCCACGGGTACACCGGGGACGCCACCGATGCCGTGATCAATCAGATCGAGCGGTTCGCCCCGGGCACCCGGGAACGCATACTGGCTGTCCATACCCGCACGCCGGCCGAGTTCGCTTCCTACGACGCCAACTATGTCGGTGGCGACATCGCCACCGGGGCGACCACGCTCCGCCAACTGTTGGTACGGCCGCGGTTTGGTCTCGATCCCTATGCCACAGGGATCCCCGGAGTCTTTCTGTGCTCGGCCGCCACGCCACCCGGGCCTGGCGTGCACGGGATGGGCGGCTGGAACGCAGCGATCCGAGCCAGGAAGGGACTGGTCTGAACCGGGCTCCGCCCTGCTCTCCATCCCAGAACTGGTCGCTGGACCTCCGACCTCCGACCTCCGACCACCGACCACCGACCACCGACGTCAGTGCGTGAGAAGACATCGTGGTCTTGCTGTTCTCGTGGAGCGTCGATCGGGCCGGTCGAAGGCGCCCGGCTTCGGGCGATCTGAGTGAGGCAGGCGAGGGAGCCGACGCTCGGCACTCCGTCTGCCTAGCCTCGGTGCATGGGCCACACCGATCGATATCGAAGCATCGAACCTGACGACCGAGCCACGGTCACTTCACCGTCCGGGGCCTTGGTCCACCAGGCTGCGTTGGCTCAGACGTCCCGGCTCGAGCGCCGCCTGTATGAGGTGGTGCCCGGTCGGGCATGGACTCTGGTGGGCAACGGCCTCTCCAATCAGAGTTTCGTCCTCGGACCTGCTGGGGTCATCTGTATCGACACCGGCGAGTCGATCGAGGAGATGGTCGCCGCGCTGGTCGAACTGCGCCAGGTGTGTAGCGCCCCACTGGCCGCAGTACTGCTGACGCACTTTCACTACGTCGGGGGCACGTTGGCGGCCTTCGACGATGCAGGTCGTTCGTTGCCCGTCTACGGGCACAGCGGCATCGACGAGAACCTGAAGCGGGCTGGCGGTCTGATCGCCCCGACCTACCTGCGGGGGCTGATCGAGCAGTTCGCCATCTTCTTGCCCGAGGAAGGTCCGGACTCGGTCGAGAACGTAGGCCTCGGTCGGCGCTACCGGGACCCTGCCCATGCGCCGCACCGCCCGGGATATGTCGCCCCCACCTCGACATTCGATGGTCCGTGCCGCCTTGACGTGGCCGGCTTGGTGGTTGAGGTGGATCCAGCACCGAGTGATGCCGATGACTCGGTGACCTACTGGTTCACGAGCCTGGGTCTGGCGGTCCACAACCTCATCTGGCCGGTGCTGTTCAACGTGTTTGCCATTCGAGGGGAGGAGTATCGGGACCCACGGGTGCTCACGGCAGGTGTCGATCGGCTGTTGGCTCTCGGCCCCGAACATCTGATGGGAACGCACGGACCGCCGATCTCGGGGGCTGGGGAGGTCCAACGCAGGGGGAGCGCATCGCGCGACGCGGTGCAGTTGATCTGGGATCAGACGGTGCGTTTGGCCAACCAGGGCTACACGGCGAAGGGAATTGCCGAGCGGGTCGTGTTGCCTCCTGCCTTTGGGGACGATCACCTGACCCAGGAGCTCTATGGCCTGGTCGAGCACCACGTGCGCCAGGTGCGCTCCGGCCTCTTCGGCTTCTTCGACGGTGACCCGGCTGAACTGCTGCCCCTGCCTGAAGTGGAACACCGCCAGCGGCTGATCGCCGGATTCGGTGGGCGGACCGAGGTGATGGCGCAGATGCAAGCAGCCCTGGCCGCAGAAGATGTCCGGTGGGCCATCGAGCTTGGATCGTGGTTGACGGGCACACCCGAGTCCACCGACGACGAACGTCACCTGATGGCCGAGGCACTCCGCCGGGTCTCCAGGCGGACGCCGGCGGCCAACATCCGAAGTTGGTGTCTTACCCGGGCGTTGGAGCTCGAAGGCACCCTCGACCTCTCATCGCTTCGCCAAGGTCGACTTGGCGCCGTCGAGGTCGCCATGGCCCCACTCGAGGTCACCGTGAACAAGGTCCGGGTCATGGTGGATCCGGCCGTTCTCGGTGATGTCCATGGACGTATCCGGTTCAGGTGTGGAGATGAGGTGGCATCCGTGCACGTCCGTCGCGGCGTGGTGGTGCCCATCGCCAGCACGGACCTGGCGGAAGTCGGTAAGGAGTTCGAGGGAACGCGAACTGGAGGAGGTGTCGATGGCGGGGACGCTGTCACACCAGAAGTCGAACTTGTGTGCTCCAAAGAACAGCTGGGCGCCCTGCTCACCGGTGGGCTCCCTTTGTCGGAAGTGGTTGCCGGTGAGAACTGTGCGATCCACGGTGACCCCGAACTGCTCGAGACCCTCCTTGTCGCTCTGGACAGCGTCCCCTGATCGACGCTCAACGACCACCCCACGGGTGGCAGAGGTCTGTGGTGGTGCAACAGAAGTACGGCGGAGGTCGTGTCCACCCGGTCGGAGAGCCGTCCCCGATGCCGTCGTGGCAGTGAGCCAGGGAACTGTTCCCTCGGGAAGGCTCAACGTGTCGCTTCATTGGATCGTGGCGCTCACATGGATCGTGTCGCTTAACCGGTAGGTGTCACTGGTAATTGGTTAGGAGTCACTGTGGGTGACCCACCGGGACGGTTAGCGGTGGCCGATCAGCACTACCAGGGTGGGAGATCGTCCCCTCATGATCGTGAAGCCAGAACCTCGGCAGCCAGATCACACCAGCGGAGATTCTCCTGCTCGAAGTAGATCCCTCGGAGAAGTGTCAGATAGGACCCGATGCGCGGACCGCTGGCCAGGTACTCCTCTTCGGTCTTGCCTGAACGCAATCGCTCGAGTGTCTGTTCGTAGGCCGCGAGCTTCGCCTCGGCAGAGGCACGCTTCGCCAAGATGTTGCTGCGCACGCACTGGGCATCCCCCAAGGTCACGGCTTCGACCTGGACGAGAAGCTCATCGCGGATCGCACTCGGCCGAGGGTCGTGGCGGGTGAAGTCCACGACCGCTTGGCGCCCGGCGTCGGTCAACGAGAAGACCCTTTTGGTCGGCCGGCGAGGCTGTTCCACCACCCGAGCAGCAATGAGGCCTTCGGCCTCCATCTTCTCGAGTTCTCGGTAGAGCTGTTGGCGGGTGGCGGACCAGAAGTTGGCGACTCCCACGTCGAAGCGCTTGGAGAGGTCGTACCCCGAAGACTCGCCATCGGCCAAGGTGGCCATGATCGCGTTGCGAAGGGCCATCGCTGCCCCTCCTAGATCGCCGCGGCGAGTCTGGTTCCCTGGTCGATGGCTCGCTTCGCATCGAGTTCCGCCGCTACGTCAGCACCACCGATGATCTGTGGCTCGATGCCGCGTGCGACGAGTTCGTCGGCCAAGGTGCGGTTCGGCTCCTGGCCGGTGCAGAGCACGATGGTGTCGACGTGGAGAACCGAGTGCGTTCCCTCGATCTCGAGGTGGAGGTCGAGCCCCGTGCCCTCAGCCCCGACCTCGATGCGCTCGTAGGTCGCACCGGGAACCATCTGCACGCCGCGATGGGCCAACTCAGTGCGATGGATCCACCCTGTCGTCTTGCCGAGACCGGCCCCGACCTTCGAGGCCTTGCGCTGAAGGAGATGGATCTTGCGAGGGACGTCTTCATCGACTCGATCCATGAGACCGCCCGGATGGGCGTGGTCGGCGTCCACGCCCCAGCGGGCCAGGAATCCCGGGATGTCACGGTCGTCGCCTGGATCGCTCAGGTATTCGGCCACGTCGAAGCCGATGCCGCCCGCTCCGAGGATGGCGACATTCCGGCCCACGGCCGCCTCGTCGCGGAGCACATCGAGGTAGCCGAGGACGCCAGGAAGACCGACTCCAGGCAGGTCTGGCGTACGGGGCGTGACCCCGGTGGCAATGATCACCTCGTCGAACTTCTCGGCCGCGAGCATGTCGGCAGTGACGTGAACCCCAAGGCGGGCCTCGATGCCAAGCCGGTCGATCTCGGTTGCGAAGTACCGCATCGTCTCGTGGAACTCTTCCTTCCCCGGGATCTTGGCGGCGATGTTGAACTGCCCGCCGATCCGTTCGGCCGCATCGAAGAGCACGACCGCATGGCCCCGCTCGGCAGCCGTCACCGCTGCGGCGAGCCCTGCCGGCCCCGCGCCGACGACAGCGATCTTGCGCTGGGTGGCGGCCGGGGCGATGACGAGCTCGGTCTCGTGACAGGCCCTCGGGTTCACCAGACACGAAGTGATCTTGAGACTGAAGGTGTGATCGAGGCAGGCCTGGTTGCATCCGATGCAGGTGTTGATGGCCTCGGGAGTTCCGGCTGCGGCCTTGGCCACGAAGTCGGGATCGGCCAGGAACGGTCGAGCCAGGGAGACAAGATCTGCGCAGCCGTCGGCCAAGAGACCCTCGGCAACCTCAGGGGTATTGATTCTGTTGCTGGTGACCAACGGGATCGACACCTCATCCATGAGTCGCTTGGTCACCCACGCGAATGCACCGCGGGGCACAGAGGTGGCGATGGTCGGGATGCGCGCCTCGTGCCAGCCGATCCCGGTGTTGATGATGGTTGCACCCGCGGCCTCGACCTCTCGGGCGAGCAGGACCACCTCGTCGAACGTCGATCCACCTGGGACGAGGTCGAGCATGGACAAGCGAAAGATGATGATGAAGTCGTGGCCCACGGCTTCGCGCACCGCCCGGATGATCTCGAGAGGGAAGCGCATGCGGTTGTCGTAGCTCCCACCCCAGGCATCGGTCCGATGGTTAGTGGGAGAGGCGATGAACTCGTTGATCAAGTAACCCTCGGACCCCATGATCTCCACACCGTCGTATCCGGCTTCCCGAGCAAGCACGGCAGCCCTGGCGTAGTCGGCGATGGTCCGCTCGACTTCTGCGGTGGTGAGCTCTCGAGGTGTCGCCGGGCTGATCGGTGCCTTGATGGCACTCGGGGCTACGAGATCTTCGTGGTAGGCGTAGCGGCCAAAATGCAGGATCTGCATGGCGATCCGACCATCTTCGGCGTGAACGGCATTGGTCACGATCCGGTGGTTGGCGACATCCTCGGCCGAGACCATCATCGCCCCGCCGGGATAGGGCCGCCCCTCCTCGTTGGGAGCGATGCCGCCGGTGACGATGAGGCCAGCTCCGCCACGTGCCCGCTCGGCGTAGAAGGCAGCCATCCGATCGAACCCGTTGGGCGCTTCTTCTAATCCGACGTGCATCGACCCCATGACGACGCGATTGGGCAAGGTCGTAAAACCCAGGTCGAGGGGCTCGAACAGGTGGGGATAGGTCGGGTGGTTCGACGTCGGCGGCATGCTGAGGGCTCCTCGGACATAGGCACGTAATTGCCTAGTCATGTTGGCACGTACTCGCCATGACCGCACGCTGAGGTGGCCGTGGGCCTCACAGAGATACGGCAGTGCCAACGGGCGCCGAGGGAAGGACTCCCATGAGGGTTCGTCATGTTGCAGAGGCGGGCGTCACCGTCCGAGCGGCCACGAGGGTGCGGACCATCGAGCAGATCTCAAGCCCCCACCCAGCCCGGTCCTTGGGCGACCTCGTGCCGGTTAACGTTGAGTAGGCACATCGCTAAGGAGACCTCGCATGGCTGAACTGTTGATCGAAGGCGACGAGCTCGTCGTGAAGATGGACGTACTCGAGAAGGCCGAGTCGATCCACGGGGATGTCCGTGTCCCGGCTAGTGCCATGCGAGAGATCACGGTCATGGACAACGTCCTGGACGCCATCAAGGGCTGGCGGGCTGGCACCGGTATCCCTGACGTCACGGAAGTCGGCAGGTTTCAGGACGGAGACCAGATCACCTTCGCCGTGGTCCATCACGGGGTGCACGAAGGCGTCGTGATCGCCCTCGCCGGAGCGGAGTTCAGCCACATTGTCGTGGGGTGCCACAACCCCAACGACGTCGCCCGGCGTCTACAAGACGGCAAAGACGCATTGGCGAAGTAGACGCCAGCACCTGGGTCCTCAGCGCGCAATCTTCGGATCCTGGGTGTCCCAGAGGTGCGTTCCGATCTTCGGGTATCACCAGGGAATTGGCTCAAGAGGCTCAGCGTCAACTGCACTGGCCGGCACAACGTCAGAGTCACTGATCAACCGAAGACCTGCATTCGATGGACGAAGGCCGGTCTCGACGAGGTCACGATGACGGAGTAGCCCTACGGGGTTACCGCTACCAGGAACGGCAACTGGTTGACCTGGACCTACTTGGTGGGCCGTGAGAGTCTCGATCTCTCCACCTTGGGATTAATAGTCCCCTGCTCTACCCGATGAGCTAACGGCCCGATGGATGGAGATTTGCATTGTGAAATGCCCCTCCGTCGGTCGCCGAGACTACTCGGTCGATCCCGCCTCGTCCTGAGCCTGACATGGCGCGTCCCCCCGGCTCAGTGAGCCGGGGGACGTGGACGCCCGTCGTGGGCGGAGGGTTGGTCGCTACTAGCTGGCCAGGGCCGCCAGGCCCCGCAGTTCGACGGGGGAGGGGTGCAGCACCGGGTCGACTGTGCGGAAGCCACCCTGGAAGTACCAGGTCTTGACGTTGTCGAGGAAGAAGTAGAGGTGGATGTCGAGCAGCGTGGCCACCCTGCCCGTCGACTGTGACCGCTTGTGGGGGTAGGTCGCCTTCGTGTGTGCGTTTCCGCCCTCGGACGTGTTGCGAGCCAGCCCGTAGAGGGCGACGAAGACCGGGTCGCCCTCGGGGAAGATCCGGTAGTTCTCCGCCATCTTGCGACCGTCGTCCCCGAGGCGCTTCT
>CAIQOJ010000068.1 GCA_903873395.1 uncultured Acidimicrobiaceae bacterium | reverse complement strand
CACCAGGAGCAGGGCAGCACGCGGGATCGTCACAAGGTGGGGGCGGTACTACTGCCACCAAGACGCACGGCGCCTCGTTCGGGACAGATTCCAACTTCCGGCGGATGATCGCCACCTACCCCGTGCCTCCGACGGTCCCTCCGGCCAACTGGGCCCAGCAGCCCGATGGTTCGTGGTGGAAGTGGGACGGCACGACATGGCACCTCCAGGCGCAGGGTCCCCCTCAGGCACCTCCTGCCCCAGGCGATACTGCTCGGTTCACCTCTGATGGGGCGCTGAACAAAGCGGGCCTGCTCGTCCTGGTCGCCTTGGCCTCTGGGGTTGTGTCGTCGATCGCCCAGGTTCCCGTCAGTGCCGCATGGATTGGCATGCTCCTTGGCCTCGGGCTTGGCATGTGGTGCGCATTCCAGCCCCGCCGGGCACCCGTACTGGCGCCGATCTTCGCTGTCGTTGAAGGCGTCGTGCTGGGGGTGATCTCTCGGTTCTATGCCGACTCCGGGCGGCCCGTGGTGCTGTTGGCCGTAGTGGGAACGGCCGCAGTCGTCATCGGTGTCTGGTCGCTATATCGCACCGGACTTGTCAAGGTAACGCCACGGTTCCTTCAGATGACCATGGTGGGAGGCCTCGCCATGATCGCCGTCATGGTGGTCGCCGTCCTGACCGGTTGGGGTACATCCGGCACGAGTGGACTGATCATCTTCGGCGTGCTCTACCTGGTGCTGGCCATCGCCAACCTCTTGGTGGACTTCAGCTTTGTCGACAGGGCCGAACAGGCAGGTCTTGACGCTGACGCCGAGTGGTTCTCTGCCTTCTCCATCCTGGTCTCCACCGTCATGGTGTATCTGGCCTTGCTGCGGATCTTCGGCGGACGTCGCTGACCGACGTCGGGGTCTGGGGCGGTGATTCCTTTGGTCGTATCCGCTCGAACAGAGTGAAGATCGCTCGGGGCCTGTGGTGCCAGTTCAGGCGGCGAGGCCGTGGAGGATGAACTCCACTGCCGCAGCAGCCGCCTCGGCTCGAGGTCCCGGGATGGGCTCTGCAGCCCGCACGGCAATGGCCCCATAGATCTGTTGGCCGATCAAGGTGACAGCCAGATCGGGCTCAATCATGCGGAACTGACCCGAGTTCATACCGTCATCCACCACGGTGCGCAGCAGCCGGGCGATGTCCAGACTGATGAGGGCGAGCTCTGCTCCCACGGCCGCAGCACCGCTCGACGGCGCTCCTTGGGTGACCAGGGCCAGGCGAAAGAAGGCAGGGTTCTCATCGACCCGGGCCAGCATCTCCTCGATGATCCGGGCCAACCTCTGGGTCGGCCCAGCGTCTGCTTCCCAAGCCTCGGCCACGGCATCGATCAGGTGTGTGTGCATGCCTTTCAGGCAGGCTCGGAGAAGTTCCTCGCGATTGGCGAAATAGACGTACACCGTCGACCGAGCAACACCGGCTGCCGCAGCAATCTCGTCCATGGGGACGTCCGTCGTGCCCCGCTCGCCGAACAGTCGGCGAGCAACGTCGATGACTTGGTCGCGCCGGAAGTCGCGAATGACCTCTTTCAGGTCGTCCGAGGATCTGCGTTCGGGCACCTAGGCGACAACTTGTGGACCGGCGGGGAATGCCACCGGGATGTGCTTGACGCCACTGATGAAGGCCGACTGCAAACGAGAGACCTCGCCGTCGAGTTGGATATCGGGCATGCGGTCCAAGAGGTGCTCGAACATGACCCGAATCTCCATGCGGGCGAGATTCGCTCCCAGGCAGAAGTGAGGCCCACCGCCACCGAATGCCATATGGGGGTTGGGGTCACGGGTGATGTCGAACTTCTGAGGACGCTCGAACACCGACTCGTCCCGATTGGCTGAGATGTGGAAGAAGACGACCTTCTGGTCGGCCTCGATCTTCTGATCGAGGAGCTCGAAGTCCTCAGTGCACTGACGTCGGAAGTTCATCACCGGGGTGACGTAGCGAAGCATCTCCTCCACGGCCCCGGGAAGGAGCGAGCGATCATTCTTGAGCAATTCCCACTGGTCCGGGTTGTCGAAGAAGGCGGCCATCGCCCCCGAGATCAGGTTTCGGGTGGTCTCGTTGCCGGCCACCGTGAGCAGAAGGAAGAAGAGTTCGAGCTCGAACGACGAGAGCTGCTCGCCATCGATGTCGACCTGGGTCAGCACGCTCATCAGGTCATCGTGAGGATCGATCCGCTTGCGGCCGAAGAGCTCGGACGCATAGGCGTAGAGCTCCATCGAGGCCATCATGGCGGCTTCGGCTGTGTTGCCTCCGCCCTGATATTCGGGATCTTCGCTACCGATCATGCGGTTAGACCAGTCGAACATCCGGTGCCGATCTTCGTGGGGGACGCCCAAGAGTTCGGCGATGACTACCAACGGAAGTTCGGCGGCGATGTCGGTCACGAAGTCGGCGGAGCCTTGCTCGATGACCCCATCGATAATGGTGTCGGTGGCCACGTGGATGCGCTCATGGAGCTGGTTGATCATCCGCGGCGTGAATCCTTTGTTCACCAACCGGCGATAGCGGGTGTGCAGCGGCGGGTCCATGTTCAGCATGATCAGCTGCTGCTGAGCCAGTTCGTCTTCGCCTAACTCCCAGAGATAGGTGGCCTTGCGGGCAGAGGAGAAGTGCTCGTAGTCCCGATTGACGGCTGTAGCCCCAGCCATGGAGGTGACGGCCCAGAACCCGGGTCCGTCCTGCTCCTCCTGCCACCACACCGGGGAGTTCTGACGCAGGTAGGCGAACCACTCGTGTGGCACTCGCTCGGCGAACACCGTCGAGTCCATCAGATTGATGTTCGCAGGATCGATCCCGCTGATGTCGAGCTCCGTCTGGCTCACGCCGGACACCCCCTCCAGATGATCGGACACTCTGTCCGATCAATAGGATCGTATGTCTGAGGAGTCAGTCCGTCAACGCGGGAACCCCAGGCCGATCGCTGAGAGCTCAGGACGTGCGCCTTCGTTCGTCCTGAATTGACTGCTTCGGTCGACTGCTTCAGTCGACCGGTTCAGCCGACCGGTTCAGCCGACCAGTTCAGTCGACCAGTTCAGTCGACCGAGCCGTCGATGATGATGCGAGGCTCCTCGGTCAGCACCATGTCCAGGCTGTCGGTGTCGAGGAACTTGGCAATGTCCTCCATCATGGCGGGAAAGTCGTCCTCGCCCATGTGGGCGTAGTAGCTCTCCATCGACTCGAACCACTGGACGGTCACCCCGTCGTAGCCCGATCGATCGTCATCGTTGCGGTAGTCGGCCAGCGGACGCGGATTCTGCTCGTAGCGGATCACGTAGTTGGCGGCGCTCGAGGAAGCGATCAGGGGTCCGTGCACGTCTCGCCAGTACGCATGGAACTCGGCCGGCGTCAGTCCTTCTTTGCGGCGCAGTAGGCAGGTCAGCTTGATCATCGTGTCCCTTCCCTCGAGTGCGGCCGAGCATCGGCCAGAACATCGACGCTGACGCTAGGTCGCTGAGGTCTGTGCGTCGAACGATGCCCTGTCGTGCGTCTCACATGGTCAGCGACCCAGTCGGTCGGTTACCGTCACGGCGTGAGTGCAGCCGCTTCCGACAAGAGCACCGACGACGGATCTCGGCCGGCGGCCGGACGACGTGGCTTACCGCCACATCCTGGCGTGCCAACCGGTCGGGACCTGCGACGGAGTCGTCATCGCAGGCTCAACGCTCTGATTCATGCGGGCTGGGACTGGATCTGCCGCCATGGGGCGACAGGCCCAGATGACCGCCTGGCTGAACGATTCGGGGCCTTCGGGCAGGGGAGTTGTCTCTGCTTCCCGACCGGCGCCATCTTCGGTGAGCGGTGGATCCGGATCGGCGTGGACACGCTGGTAGGGCCCAACGTGGCGCTGACGGCCGGCATGGTGCCCGGACAGGAGATGGTGACTGACCCTGTGGTCCGGATCGGCGACCGTTGCATGATCGGTAGAGGAAGCCATGTCATCGGCCACTTCTCCATCGAGATCGGCGATGACGTGCATACCGGCCCGTATGTGTACATCACCGACCAGAACCACGGGTATGAGAACCCCGACGAGGTGGTGCATACCCAGTGGCCTCACGATGTGCCGGTGGCCATCGGCCGGGGAAGTTGGCTCGGTACCGGTGTCGTCATCCTGCCGGGCACGACGCTCGGTGAGAACACGGTGGTGGCAGCTGGAGCGGTGGTCCGTGGAACGTTCCCGGATCGATGCGTGATCGGCGGGGTGCCGGCCAAGATCCTGCGTCACTACGTTCCGGGGACGGGCTGGATCGACGGGCCGCCGGCTCTCGAAGGCTGACGTTGGGTGGTTCGGCTCAGGAGGCGAAGGTCTCGGGGCCGGTGGGCCCGGCGTCCTCTTCCCCCAGATGCAGTTCACCCAGATGCGGTCCGCTTGCATCCAGATCGCCAGTGTCCAATGTGCTGGGGTCCACATGTGGCGGGTCAGCAGGGACCGGACGAGGGATCCCGGGGTGAGGGATGGTCCCCAGCCCGTAGCGGCGGACCACTTCTGAGGCTTCTGCCCGACCCTTGGCGATGAGCTCTTCCGTCGTGGAGAAATCGTCGAAGTCGCGGGTGGCATCTTCGGGGCCGACGCAGACGATGACCTCAATGCCCTCGGGGAGGTGGGCCATGTCGCGCACGAACCGGGCGTGGATGGCGATGACCAAGGCGTTGACCATCCCCTCCACTGGGCGCTTGGACCGAGGCGGGGAGAAGATCGGTGGGCTGCACAAGAGGACCACGATCCGAGTGGCACCCGCATCGATGGCCCGCTGTATGGGCACATTGTCGACCACGCCGCCATCGATGTAGCGCTCACCGGCGATCTCCATCGGGGGATAGATGGCCGGCATGGCTGTCGATGCCAACACAGCATCGACAGCAGAACCAGAAGTGAACCAGTGCTCGCCGCCATCAGTGAGCGATGTGGCCACCACCTCGACGGGGATGACCATCTCTTCGAGGCGCTCGCATGTGAGGCCCTCTTCGATGATCGAGCGTAGTCCCAGGTTGGAGTAGACCGAGTCCCGCTGCTGGAGATAGAGCCATGGCCCGTGGAGGCGACCCTGGGGGTAGATGGTCTGTCGACGGACGCTCTTCCAAACCCGGGTCATGTGCTCGACCCCCGCCACAGTGGGATCGTTGGCAAAGGCCACGCCATTGATGGCTCCCACCGAGGATCCGTAGATCCGATCGGGAAGAAACCCGTGTTCGGCCAGAACCTGGAGCATGCCGATCTGCACGGCTCCTCGAGTGCTCCCTCCGGCCAGCACGAGAGCGGTCAGCTCCTCCTCCTCTTCTTCTTCGTCTTCAGTACCGTCAGCGCCGTCAACCTCCTCGTCGAGTGGCTGGCCGTGCTGGCTGTCCAGCCAGCTGTTCCGTGAAGCGGTCATCCGGACCCACGTGAAGCGAAAGGTCACGATGACCAGGATGACAAAGGCGATGGTGGCTGCGCCGAACACAGCGAAGAAGAGTGTGTTGGCGGCGGCGGGAGTCATCGTGCGAGAGGCTACCGGTCACCTGCAGGCCTCCGGTGTTTGTAACACCCATCCTGCAGACTGCCGCCATGTTCATGACCGCCCCGACGACACGTGGTGCCTCGCCCGTTATCTCCCCGTCGGAACCACATGCTGCATCTCCAAGCATGATGACCGGCTCTCACGGGACGCCGCTCGCTGGACCAGGATTGCTCGAGCGACTCCGCATGACCGGCAGAGCACGACCACAGGCAGATCCCTCCTTGGCCGCCGAACTGGGGGCCGGCATCGACTCGGGACTGGCTGCCATGGGGCTGTCCGCCGACGGCCTTCCTGCGCTTGAGCAACGGCTGGCCCTTGAGTGGGCCCCTGGCACCTCGGACACGCCGGCCGATCCCTTTGCGACCGGTCACCGCGATCGCCTCGTCGTCACACCCACTCGCCTGCGGCGCGCGCTCATCTGTGCACGCCACCGAGAACTCACCGCACCATCGGCCAGGCCGTTGACGGTGGCGATGGCTTGCGGGGCGCTCGTAGATGTCTTGTTCCGCCAGTTGGTGACCACCGGGGCGATCGGCGATCCCATCGAAGACGGGATGGCCGCATTGGCCATTGATGACTACCAGGCACCGCTGGTCGCCTGGATCAACGACCTGTCGGAGTCCGAGCGAGGCGGCCTGATGACCGAGGTCTGCCGCCAGAGCGAAGATCTCCTTGCCCGCTGGCCAACCTTTGACCCGGCATGGATGCCACGGACAAAGGACGTGTTGCGGGCCGGTTTGGCCGGTGGCGCCGTCGAATTGATGACCCGTGTGGATCTTGTCATCGGTCGTCCCGCTGCCTCCGAAGGTTCGGTGGCACTGGTGGACGTCATCTCGGGGCCTCGCCGTCTTGAGCACCGTGCTGACCGCCACCTTGAAGCATTGGTGGAGACGCTTCGCACTGGGGCCTCGCCGTTCGCTGCTGCGACGTACTACACGCAAACCGGCGAACTGGATGTGGATCCGGTGTCACCGGAGATCTTGGTGGCAGCTTCCCAACGGCTACTGGCCGGAATGTCTGCGCTCGTTTCCCAGGTGCTGGGACGGCCCGTTGCAGGCTGTCGGGCCGGTGAGACCCTGCCGCTGGGTGATGGCTGTCCTGCGTGCGCGGCCGAACCGTTGGCCGCACTGGCCCGGACGACTGATGCAGTCGGATGGATGACTGTCCTCGGGGAAGGAGAAGGCCTCGCTGATCGGCCCCAACAAGTGACGGACCCTGCACATCACCCGTATGTCGGGCTTTCTGATGACATCACACGAGCGCCTCAGTTTCGACACGAGGTTGCCGCATGACCGGGCGGGCTCATGCCCGCGCCAGCGCCCTCGTGGCACCGGTGCCGGAGCATGATCGCCAGATCGGTGTGGTGCGAGACCACCTGGTCGCTGCCGTTGCCGAGGCGATGGCCCACACAGCACCAGGTGGGCTCGTCGAGGTCACCGGCGCCTCCATCGACGGTCAATGGTCCAACCCAACGGCGCCAGAGGAGTTCCGGTGGAAGCCGGCGTTCGTCCGCCGGAGCTTGGGGCTTGCCTTGGTGCGGGCCTGCGTAGAGGGGCGCTTCAAGGCTCCAGCGACCGCGGCGGAACCAGTGGTCGCCGAAGCTCTGGACTGCTGGCGGCAGACCGGATGGCGCACCTATCACTGGGAGCCGTGGTTGGCAGGTCTCGCGCCAGGGGCTCGCGCTGTTGTCTTGGCGGAGGCTGTGACCTGGGCGAGTGCTCTCTGGGTCGCCTTCGATTGGGCGGCACTTGGCTCTCGATGCCTGTTCGGTGCTCCGAACGATCTTTGGACCTGTCCGGGGCCGCGCACGGTGCGTCTGAAAGGGCGAGCTGACGTCCAGGTGGTATTGGCGGGAGACGCCTACAGCCTGCCTGGCACCTCTGATGACAGCCAGGCTGGTGACCGCCAGACCATTGGTGTTCCCAGCGAAGATCCCCGGTGTACAGCGGACACATCGAGTGTTGCGCTGATCTCGGTGGTGTCGGGTCGCCCGGGGGAGCTATGGCAGGAGGAGTTGGCCTTCCCGGCCCTGGTGGCCGGATTGCGATGGCCGTCGAGACCAGTGCCTGCTCGTGTGGTCGGGCTGTGGCCGGATGCTGCCACGGTGCGCATGGTCGATATCGACGACCGACTGCTCGGCGCGACTTCTGAGAGAGTGGTTGCCGCAGTGCGACGTGCCCATTCCGAGTTGGCGATCGGCCTGACTGCTGCATGACGCCGTAGGACGATGCACCAGGGCGTACGTGCCGTAGCCCGGGGATCGCTCAGAAGAGCTCTTTTGCCGCCTTGGCGTCAGGCTTTCCGGCTGCTGTCAGCGGAATCTCATCAACGAAGAGGATGCGCCTCGGGACCTTGTAGCCAGCGATGTGGTTCCGGCAGTGCTCTTGGAGGTCGTCGAGCGTGATCTGGGCAGCACCTGCCCGAAGGCGAATTGCCACCGCCACCTGTTGGCCGAAGCGCTCGTCGGGGAGCCCGACCACGATGGCGTCATAGACGTCGGCATGGGTCTTGACGGCGGCCTCGACCTCTTCGGGAAAGATCTTCTCGCCTCCCGAGTTGATCGATGCCGAACCTCGTCCATGCACGGTGATGGTGCCGTCCGGCTCGATCGATGCCAGATCTCCTGGTACCGACCACCGGGTGCCATCAGGGGCGGTCGGAAACGTCGCAGCTGTCTTTGCCTCATCCTTGTAGTAGCCGAGCGGGATGCGGCCCGTGCGGGCCAGTCTGCCGGTTCGCCCGTCTCCTGGCTCCAGGGGATTGAGGTCGTCGTCGAGCACTGACGTGTCGTCGCTCATGACGAACCGCGGCCCACCAGCACCGATGTCGACGGCACCTTGCGCCCCTGCCTCACTCGAGCCGAAGCGGTCCATGATCATCGTGGTGGGAAGCAACTCTGCGAGCTCGGCCTTCACCGTGGCGGTCAGCATCGCTCCGCCGGAGCCGATCACGGCAAGCGAGGACACGTCGTAGGTGCCTTCGGGTGCCGATGCCAATGCTTCGGCAAGCGGTCTGGCCATGGCATCGCCTACGAGGGCTGCGGATACCACGCCTTCGGTGCCGATCAACCGAAGGAGTGTGTCCGGGTCGAAGCGGTGCTCGGTATAGAGCACGGTCGTCCCGCCCATCATGAAGGCGTTCCACATGGCCCACTGAGCGTTGCCGTGCATGAGCGGCCCCACGACCAGCATGGGGATCCTGGCCGACTCGTCGGTAGCGATCCGTGCAGCCAGCCCCTGGGCCTGGGTAAGTGGCTCTTGTCCCCACCCACCACCACCCATCGCAGCAAAGAAGATGTCCTCTTGGCGCCACATGACGCCCTTGGGCATCCCCGTGGTGCCACCCGTGTAGATCACGTAGAGGTCGTCGGGTGAGCGCGGTACGACAGTGCGCCCGGTGGCTGCAGCTGCGAGGGCTTCTTCGTAATGAACGGGCACCGTGTTCGCTGCTGCGGCAACGGCATCGGGACTTGCCGCACTCGTGCCGTCTTCGATGACCAGGAGGTGGAGTGGATGCAGTGTTCCGGCCGACTCGCTGTCGGCATCCTCGGCCGCCAGCGATTCGGCGACGAGGTCGGCCAACGATCGCTCGTACACGAGTACCTCGAGATCGGCATTGTCGATCACGTAGCGGAGTTCGGGTGCCACGTAGCGGAAGTTCAGATTGATCGGGACGGTACGCGACTTGTAGCTGCCCACCATGGCTTCGACCCACTCGGCTCGGTTGCGGGCCAGGATGCCCACATGGGCTCCTGGTCGGATGCCAGCCGATGCCAAGTGATTGGCGAACCGGTCGGCGCGTTCATCCAGCTGGCGGTAGGTCAGACGGACCGACCCGGCCACGAGGGCCAGCCGGTCGGGTACGGCGTCGGCCACGATTTCGAAGAGGTCGGCCAGGTTGAACTCGGGTGCTGACACGTGCTGCCTTTCTGCTCTGGTGTGTCGAATCAATGTCCGGCGTCCATCGGGGACCGATGCCGTCGCTGTCGCACTCTGTGCCCGTTGGGTGCCGATGGTGTGGCACGGCTCGTAGCATGCTGGCCCGAACACCGGAACGCTACCCGGCGGGACCGAGGACGAATGGAGGCTCCATGACTGACACGACAGCACCTACCCCAGGCATCGTCGGTTATGCCGCGCTGGTAACTGGAGGAGGAAGTGGCATCGGCGAGGCAGCCGCCATGCGACTAGTTCGCGATGGCGCTCATGTAGTCATCTGCGGACGGACCGAGGACAAGCTGGCCGCCGCCGTGGATCGGATGCACGAGGTGGCCACCGCGGTTGCTGATGCGGGCGGCCCCGTTGGCTCTGCCCGTTATGTCGTGGCCGACGTCACCGTCGAGGACCAGGTTGCCGCGGCCATTGCCGAGGCTGCATCTCCCCGGGGGCACCTCGAGATCCTGGTGGCAAACGCTGGCGGGGCGCACACCATGGGGCCCATCGCTGATGCGGACGTCGATGGCGTGCGGGCCACGCTCGATCTCAATGTGATCGGCACGTTCTTGTGCATCAAGCACGGCGCACCATTGATGAAGGCTGGTGAGGGCACAGGTGTGGACGGTGCTGCGTCGATCGGCGGTTCGATCATCGGGATGTCGTCGGGCGCAGGCCACTTCCCTCATCGTTACCTGTGGGCCTATGGCTCGGCCAAGGCGGGCATCGACATGTTGTGCCGCTATGCCGCCGAGGAGTTGGGGGGATCGGGTATCCGGGTCAACACGATCCAGCCGGGAATCGTCGACGACGAACTCATGGCGCCCATCACCGCGGGGGGACCGCTCCTCGACGACTACCTGTCCGAGACACCCATCAGCCGCCTGGGGACGGTGGACGACATTGCCTCCGCTGTCCGGTTCTTGGCCGGGCCGGAGTCGAGTTGGGTGAGCGGTGAGACCCTGGCTGTCGACGGCGGACACCATCTGCGACGCGGTGCGAATTACGGACTTTTGTTCGGCAGCTGAGCTGCCTGGCTGGCGTGGATCCGATCGCTCGGGTCCCTTCTGCGAACCGAAACGGCTGGCACGGCAGAACCGCGGGCTGTAACGCCTGTGGGGGGTTCGTCGGTTTTCTCCAACGAGAACGCAAGTTGCGTTCTCGTTGCTTCACGCCCGTTGGCCAATTGGCCCCGGTAGTGTCGTTGGAGAAGGTGCAGTGCGCGCCATCATGTACATCCGGAGGAAGCACAGGTGCGAAGGCGACGGGCAGGGGACGTCAACGTGCGCCATGGGCTCACCTCGGTGCTGACACTTCCGGCGGCGATGGCTTCGCTGGTGCTTGCGGCCGGAGTCATGATGGCTCCGGCTGATGTGGCGGCCGCGGCCACGGCATCGGGCACCACGGGCACCACGGTGCTTCTCACCGACCCGACCGGCAATCATCACGCCTATCGACACGGTGCAGTTCCTCGCCGCCTCCACGTCCGGGTGAGTGCAGCAACCATGGACAGGCAGAAGGCATCGAGACACGAATCGTCGACGCTCAGCGCCAAGTCCCTTCGCTACGGCGGGGGTGCTTCTGCCGCCCCCCTGCTCGGTGCCGGTGTGACCACTGGTCAGCCGAAGGTGTATCTCGTGTTCATGGGGAGTCAGTGGGGAACGGCTGGCCAGAACAGTGCAGGTCAGACCTCGTTCACCGGTGATCCGAACAAGATGGCCCCGGCCCTGCAGACGTTTTTCGCCGGGCTGGGCACCAACGGGGAGACCTGGAGCAACATCTTCAGTCAGTACTGCGATGGCGCAGCCACGGGGGCGGCGAGCTGCTCGCCGGGTGATGCCAACATCCCCTATCCGACAGGTCAGGTACTCCAGGGAGTGTGGTTCGACTCGTCAACTACCGCCACGTCGGCAACTGCGGCTGGAGCTACCGGAAACCAACTGGCCCTTGAGGCTGAGGCTGCAGCAACGCACTTCGGAAACACCACCCAGGCGTCGAACCGAAACGCCCAGTACGTCATCGTCTCACCTACCGGCACCAACCCAGACGGCTGGGCCGATTCAAGGTACGGGTACTGCGCGTATCACGATGACACTGAAGATCCTTTCATCACCGGTGGAGGGCCAGTGGCGGGTCCGGTGGTGGCGTTCACGAACCTCCCTTACGTTCCCGACGCCGGAGCCAGTTGCGGAGCGGCCTCGGTAAACAGCCCGGGAACGCTGGATGGGGCCACAGAGGCAGCCAGCCACGAGTACGCCGAAACGCTGACTGATCAGTTCCCCGGCTACTCGCCTACGCCTGGCTGGTTGACGATCAAGGGAGCCGAGATCGGCGACATGTGCTCGTACCTTGCGGCTTCGGCATCGGGAGCGGCCTTCAACCTGTCCCTGGCCACTGGCACCGTTGCCGTGCAAGGCATGTGGTCAAACCTGGCAAATAACGGCAAGGGCAGTTGTGTTGATGGTGAGGTGCCGTTCACCTACTCGTCCACCATCACGTCCGTGGCTCCTGGCGCCTCAACGGCTGGTGCAAACGTGACGATTTCGGGAACCAATTTGGCTTCGGCCAGCCACGTTCTCTTTGGTGGAGTGGCCGGCACCGTCGTCTCGGCGACTGACTCGGCCGTGGTCGCCACCGTGCCGGCTGCTGCCGTCGACGGCGTCGTGTCCGTCGTCACCACGCTGGGCACAGCGACGAGTCCGAAGGCGTTCCATGTGGCCCCGACGGTCACCTCGTTCAGCCCGACGTCAGGTGCGAAGGGCAGTGCGGTCTCCGTCACCATCTCCGGGTCCGGCTTGGCTGCAGCCAAGAAAGTGCTGATCGGCGGGAAGAAGGCCCTTGTGACATCGGACACGGCTACGACAATTGTGGCCACGGTGTCCACCAAGGCATCCTCTGGTGTGGTCTCAGTTTCGACCAAGTACGGCACGGCGGTGGCAGCAGCAAGTTATACGGTCCCCTGAATCCCCCACACGTCTCGTCATTCACGTACTCGGTGATCGTGCCGAGGAGGCGAGTCCGGTGGGAGGGTGATGGCCGGTAACGTATCGCCGATGCCGTTCCGTGGTGCTCCCTAATGCCCGGCATGGGCGGATCCTCTGATTCCGGAGGTTCCCTTGTTGTTCAGGCCTTCCATCACGCCCTCGTCACCCAGGGTGCTCTCATCCTTGTCGTCGTGGCCATCCTCTTCGTCGGATGGAATCATCTGCGATCACTGCAGTATCGGCGTGCCGTTGCCCGCGGCGAGACCTACCCGCCTGCAGAGCCAGCTCGGCGTCAGGTCCCCGAGGCTCCGGCTCGACGCCTCCTCCGGATCGCCTTCGGCGTCCTGTGGATAATTGACGGACTGCTCCAGCTCCAGCCGGGCATGCCCCTCGGACTGCCATCAGCCGTCTTGCAGCCTTCGGCAGCCACGTCACCGACCTGGGTGCAGCACCTCGTCGGATCGGGGGCAGACATCTGGGCTCGCCATCCCGCAACGGCTGCAGCGTCGGTCGTCTGGATCCAACTTGGTATCGGTGCACTTCTGCTGCTCGCCCCTCGGGGACTGGCGAGTCGTGGTGCGGGTGCTCTCAGCGCCGGGTGGGGTCTCGTGGTGTGGTCCATCGGTGGGGCATTCGGCGGCATCTTCGCTCCTGGTCTGACCGTGCTGTTCGGTGCTCCCGGTGCGGTCGTGTTCTACGTCATCGCCGGCATCCTTCTCGCCTTTCCGGAGCGGATCTGGACCTCTCCCCGCACCGGCCGACGGATCACCGGTGGCCTTGGTGTGTTCTTGCTGGCCATGGCCGTGCTTCAGGCATGGCCGGGCCGAGGATCATGGCAAGGCACCATCGATGGCAAGCCTGGGCCGCTGGCTTCCATGGTCGCCTCTATGGCAGAGGTTCCCCAGCCGCATCCGCTGTCGTCCCTCGTCGCATCCTTCGGTGCGTTCGACCAGTCCCATGGCTGGGGTGTGAACCTCTTCGTGGTGGTGGCACTGGCAACGCTGGGAGCTTGCTTCGTTGTCGGTGGGCGATGGCTTCGCCCTGCACTGATCGTTTTTGCAGTCCTGGCCATCGCCGATTGGATACTGATCGAAGACGTGGGTGTCTGGGGCGGAACGGCGACCGATCTCAACTCCATGCTCCCGCTGCTGCTACTGGCCGTTGCTGGTTATGTCGCCACGGTGCGGCCTGGAGTCGTTGCCGACGAAGTCGCCGACGACACGGAAGGCATGGCCGTGGTGGCGGCACAACCGGAGTCCATCGACGTGGTGGCGAATGAACCGCCTGCCAACGAACCGCCTGCCAACGAACCGGTTGCCAACGAGCCGGTCACCATTGAACCCGACGTGCCCGTGCCGGTAGCTGCCGCATCGGGTGTGACGCCCCCGACCGACCGTTCATGGTGGGAGCGGATCGATACGTCGTCGGCCGGCCGTGCAGTCGCTGCAGTGGGTGCCCTTGCCGTGCTGCTCATCGGCGTGGCACCGATGGCCGCGGCTGCAGTCGACCGTTCGGCCGATCCGGCCATCGCTGAGTCATCAACAGGACCGCCGTCGGTGGTTTCGAGTCCTGCTCCGGCGTTCTCCTTGGTCGATCAAGCCGGACATGTCGTGTCGTTGTCCTCGCTCCAAGGCCAGGTGGTGGTCCTGGCCTTCCTCGACCCGGTGTGCACCACCGACTGCCCGGTAATCGCCCAGGAGTTGCGAGTCGCCGATGAGCTACTCGGGCCAGATGCCGGTGACGTTCGGTTCGTGGCCATCATGGCCAGTCGGCTGTATAACTCTCGGGAGGCGATGGTGGCCTTCGACCAACAGGAGGGCTTGGACTCCTTGCCAAACTGGAGTTTCCTGACCGGTCCGGTCAATCAACTGGCCCCTGTCTGGAAGGACTACGGCATGGAGGTGCTGACTGCACCAGCAGGCGGCATGTCGTTGCACTCGGACACGGTCTTCGTGATAGATGCCCACGGCACGTTACGTCGAGTCCTTAATGCTGACGCCGGAGACGGCGGACATGCATCTCAGGTGTCGTTCGCCGAGATCTTGGCCCAGCAGGTGAAACAGGTCCTTCACCCATGAGCGCGGCCTCTTGAACGGTCGATCCTGGGTGGCCATCGGTGCCACGACGGTCGTTGTCGCTGTGGTGGTATTCATCATCGTGGCGCTGGTGGGCGCAGACAGCGGCTCAACGGGGACCGAGGCTGGGTCGTCATCAACGGGACCAGCCGTGCCGTTGGCCGCTGCCTCAGCATGGCCCACGGGTGCGGTGGCGACGGTGGCCATGGGTGACCTTGCCGATCCCGCCAATACCTTCTGGGAGTTGTTCGTGCGGACCCAGGGGTCGACGCAATGGTCGCTGGCCACACCGCTTGGTACGGCCAGCAACGGTGGTCTCGTAGCGGGAGTGGGACCGTCTGGCTCGGTGACGGCGGGTGTCCTTCCCTCGGCCTTTCTGACGTTTTCGCCGGTAGCTTCCAGCCGTGATCTTGGTGCGACCTGGGCTCCGGGTCTGCTGCCGGGAGCCCTCCTTTCGGCGCCAGATGCACTGGCTACGTCGTCCACCGGGACCGTAGCGGCAGTGGTGACCAACAAGAAGGGGGCCGCTCCCAAGGTCGTTGTTGCCGGACCTGATCTGGCGTCGTGGAACGAACCTGCCGGTCTGCATGCTGCGTTGGCCGCTGCCTCCAACTGCTCAGGTGCCAAGCCAACCAGGGTGTCCTTTGCTGCCTCGGGCACACTGCTTGTCGGCCTGGAGTGCTCCGGTGGTTCGGACGGCGGTGTGCTCGTGGCCCAGGGGGGAACGACGTGGCGGAGGGGCGAGCCTCAGGGAATCGCCGCACCCGGCACCAACTTCCAGCCCTTGCGTCTCACTACCGTGGCGACTGCCGTGGTCGATGTGGCGCTTGTCGTGCGTAACGGGTTGGGCACGGGGGTCCAGGCTTCGTGGTCGTCCGACGGTGGTTCGACCTGGTCATCTGGGCCGATCGTTGCGATACCGACCGGCTGGAAGGTTGCATCGGTCGGGGTAGGGGGCACTGGTGTTGGCGGCACTGGCAATGTTCGAGCCACAGCGGTCGTTGTGCTCTTGTCGCATGGCGCGCAACGACGGATCAACGCAATTGCCGCTCCAACGTCGTCGTGGATCACCCTGCCACCCGGACCGTCCGGTACGGCGACCGCCGTGGCCACTGACTCAGGGGTCGATGCACTGGCCGTGAGTGGCGGTCGGGAGACCACATGGTCGTGGACGTCTGGATCGGACAGATGGATGGTCGGGTCGACGGAACGTGTCCCCATCCAGTTCGGGTCATCGGGGTGAGCGGCCTCACATTCGCGACCATGACCCTTCCGCCTGCGTGGCAGGTGACTCCGGTCGCCGTTGCTGCCGTGGTCGTTGCCGCCATCCATGAGTCTGGTCGAGCCCTGTTGGCGCGTCGTCAGACGAAAGCGCACCGGCGGACCACGTTCCATCGGGCACTCGCGTTCTACGCGGGTCTTCTCGTCCTCGCCCTGATCGCCTCAGGCCCAGTCAACCGTTTGTCGATGGCCTGGTTCAGCATCCACATGGCCGGCCACGTCGTCGAAATGTTCTTCGTCCCGATCCTCCTCGTCGTCGGCGCACCCTGGGTGCCGATGCTGCATGCAGTGCCGATTGAGCGGCGCAGACGGATACTTCGGGCCTGCTATCTCGGTTCGTCATCGTCGGCGCTCGCACGCCTGCGCTGGCTCATCACTCGGCCGGCCACGGCCGTGGTGTTGTTCAACGGGACGATGGTCCTCTGGCATATCCCTCGGGTCTACAACTGGGCTTCGTGGCATGGCTGGCCCATGGACTGGTGCATGGTGCCGATGTTCGTGGCCTCGGGCTACCTGTTCTGGCGGGTGGTCCTTCCCTCGCACCCATGGCCGCCCCGAGGGTCGACCAAGGATCAGGTGGGCGCAATAGTGATCACCGCATTCGTCATGCTGGTCACCGCAATCTCACTGGCCGTCCTCTCGAGGACGGCGCTCTACTCCATGCACGTCACCATGGATGGAACCGCCTCCGCCTTGCGGGATCAGCGAGTCGCCGCAGGAATCCTCTGGGTGTGCGGTGATTTCTGGGCCATCCCGGCCTTGGTGCTCATCGCGTACCGGACCTTCATCCGCCAGGATCCTGCCACCGACGATGTGCCTGGTGATGATGCAACCACGAGTGAGATCTCAGGTCAGACAGCGCCTGGCGTGGGTTGATCGTCCTCGGCCAGGCGGGCCACATCGGCGTCTTCGATGTCTCGCACGTAGGCCAGCCATGCAGTCAGTGCAGGATCTTGGTCGGACGGTGCGTCAACTTCAGGATGAGTTGAAGCACCACGTCCGGAAAGCGGTGGCGCCTTCGGGGAGGACTCGCGGGGTTGTTGCTCCTTTCCTCCCGTTTGATACTCCTTGCGCAGGTGCGACCACATATAGATGGCGAAGCCAGCGAAGATCGGCCACTCGAAGACGTAGGCCCAACTCAGGCCGTTCCCCCCGATCGCTCGGCTGATTTCGTAGACGAAGGCGACTGCGCAGATGGCCAGGCCAACGGCCAGCGTGAGGTGCAGCAACCAGATCGACGAACGATCGCCGGCGCCCGGCGTTGGCTTCGGCGAACCCCCGACTGGTGCGCGTTCCATGGTCACGCCCTAACCCTACCGATCGCTGCTCGGCTGACAGGAGGTCGTGAATGGACGAGAGGCGCGATCCCCAGAGGGAAGAATTCGATCGACAGTGTTGGCTATCGCCCGACGACGTGATTACAGTGTGGCCAAGTGAGATCTGGACGCCAGTCCGGAGTTAGTCGACGTGGGAAAGCGAGGATCGTGGCAGATCCCGAGAAGTCACAAGAGGACGAACGCAAGTCCCCAGCGTTTGGGGTGGTGGCGACGCTGTTGGGCGTGTTCGCCTTCATCGTCGCCGTGGGCGTGTTTTTCTCGTCCCAGTACTACACCTCACCATCAGGAACCGTCGTTGCCCAATCTCTCGGGACTACTGAGGTCAACGGTCAGTCGATGCCCCATGTGGCACTGAACTTCCAGACGTATCCCAACTCGACCGGATCCCGGAACGCGCAAGGTACGGGACCGGGATCGGTGCCCGTTCACTCCAGCGGCAGTGATTCCTGGCCTGCCTATGGGATGTCCAACGTCTTTCAGGTCCCAGCTCACTCTCTGGTGACGGTGACCGTCCACCAGTACGACTCGGGCGGTCCGCTCAACAACCCATGGTTCTCCAAGGTGCACGGTACGCAAGACGGCACTGCCACGGTCACCACGCCTGACGGAACGTCATCGACGGTCTCCTCGTGGGACCAGAACAACATCGGCCACACCTTCACCGTGCGAGGCGTTCCTGGGTATGACCCCAACTTCTTCCTGAGCGTGCCTCTGCCCACCAATGCTGACCTGCCGAACAACGAGGGCAGCGCGAGCAATCAGGACAACGGGCAGTCCTACACGGTGACGTTCAGCTTCATCTCGGGTGGCAAGGGTACCTACGCATGGAACTGCGAGGCACCTTGTGGACAGATGGTTGCAGCCTTTGGAGGCGTGATGAGCGCGTATGGATTCATGTCGGGGTTCATCCATGTCGTTTGAGCAACAGTTTGACGCCATTGAGAACGAAATCACCGAGGAGGGCGATGCACCGCCGTTCTTCTCCCGTCCCGGTGGCAAGATCTTCATCATCTGGCTGGTCTTCACGGCTATTGGCGTCGTTATCGGCGTCTTCGCCCCACACCACCTCCTCCCTGGTCTCCAATCCGGCACGGGCTCGGATGTGTGGGCCACCATCGTCTTCTTCACCGTGCTGGCAGCGCCTGTGGCTGCCTTCGTCTATGCCCTGGCCTTCTACAGCCTGCTCGCTTGGCGCCCCAAGAAGTCAGGCTCTAGCGACGAACCACCTCCAGACGGACCTCCCCAGCGGGGCAACGGTCCTCTGACCATCCTGTGGGTCGGTATCTCGACCTTGTTGGTCATCGTGCTCCTCGTCTGGGGCATGACCGTCTGGAGCTCGCAGCAGGTCGCCCATGACGGTGCCCTTCAGGTAAACGTCACCGGGCAGCAGTGGCTCTGGACTTACGAGTACCCCGGCACCGGAGTGACGTCACGGACCCTCGAACTTCCTCAAGACCGTCCCGTTGAGTTCAACGTGACCGCTCTCGACGTCATCCACGGGTTCTGGTTGGACACCATGGGCATCCAAACCGATGCGAACCCGAATGAGAACACGGTGATCCGTACGACGCCGACGACGCTGGGCGGTTTTGTCGTCCGATGCAGCCAGCTCTGCGGTCTCAACCACGCTTTCATGAACAACAAGGGATCCGTGGTGACGCCAACGCAGTTCGGAAACTGGCTGGTCTCCCAGGGCGCTACCACCTCAGCGGCGGCCAAGTCCGCAGACGTCCCAGAATCGTCACTGACCCCCTCAAGCACATCAACGACCACTGCGGCGCCGATGAATACGGGGGCAAGTCAATGAGTCCCGTGAATGTGAAGGATCTCGCCTGCAGTACTGCAGGGATGGAAGGAAGGGCGCGATCGTGAGCATTGCCACCGCACCTCTGCTGCTCGAAGACACCCCGCTCGGCCCCAAAGCCGGAGGTCTCTACCGACGCCAGAACGCCTTGGTTGGACTGATCGCCGGAGTGGTGCTCGCCGCCATCGGCTGGGTCATCTCCCACGCGCTGCTCCAGGGTTCAAATTGGGGATCGGACATGGTCGTCACGGTCACCCTGACCTGTTGGGTCATCGGTTTCAACATCGGCATTGGCACGTTCAACGCCCCGTTCCGATGGGTGGTCGGAAAGGACTCCACCCGCGAGGACGAGCTCTACGGCGCAGGCGTCGGCCAGGGCGCGGCTCGGTACTGGAAGTACTGCACCGACCACAAGGTTGTGGGGACTCAGTACTTCGTCCTCGTGATGGTGCTGTTCGCCATCGGTGGCACGTTGGCCATGATGATCCGCACCCAGCTGATCACCGCACACTCGTCGTTCCTCAGCCCAGGCACCTACAACAACATCGTGACCATCCACGGGATGATCATGATCATCGCCACCATCATCATGGTGTCCGGGCCGTTCGCCAACTTCATCCTGCCGATCATGATCGGCGCCAAGGACATGGCCTTCCCTCGCTTGAACGCGATGAGCCTGTGGGTTGTCGTCTCGGCGGTCCCCCCTCTGCTGGCCACCTTCGTGCTCGGCGGCGTCGACACCGGTTGGACGACCTACGCACCCTTGTCCGTGCAGGCACCTCCGGCCATGGACGCCTTTGCCATCTGCATCATCACCTTCGCCGGAGTCTCGGTGACCGTTGCTGGTATCAACACCATCGTCACTGTGTCGACGATGCGGGCCAAGGGCATGACGATGTCCCGAGTCCCGATCTTCGCCTGGGGATCGGTGGTCAGCGCAGCGCTGGGCCTCTACGCCATGCCGGCGTTTCTCACCGCCATGTCGATGATGATTACCGACCGCGCTACGGGCACCTCGTTCTTCGTGAACCAGCTTGGCGGTGCGGGCTGGCTCTGGGAGAACGTGTTCTGGACGATGGGCCACCCTGAGGTCTACGTGATCCTCCTCCCCGGAACGGCGGCGCTCATGGAGATCGCCAGTACGTTCTCCCGAAAGCCTGTGTTCGCCTACAAGGCTGCGGTGGCTGCCTTCGTGGGTATCGGTTCGCTGGCCATCATGGTCTGGGCTCACCACATGTTCACTACCGGATGGGCTCCGAACCTGGCGACGCCGTTCATGCTCACCACGGAGTTGATCTCGATCCCCACGGGCGTCATCTTCCTCGTCCTCATCGGCACGATCTGGAAGGGCAGCATCTGGGCCAGGCTTCCGATGTACTTCCTCTATCTCTTCCTCTGGAACTTCATCATCGGTGGCGTGACCGGCATCTACCTGTCCGATGTCCCCGCCGATCAGTTCTTCCACGGAAACATGTTCACCACGGCCCACTTCCACTACACGCTGCTGGGTGGCGCCATGATCGCCGCCACTGGAGCGGTCTGTTACTGGTTCCCGAAGATGACGGGTCGCATGTTGAACGAGCGCATCGGCAAGACGGCGTTCTGGTTCATCGCCATCGCATTCCAGGTCACCTACTTCGGCCAGTTCTGGGAAGGTTTCCAGGGCATGCCTCGGCGTATCGCCTTCTACGACCCGATCTTCCTGCGGGCAAATCAGATGTCAACCATCGGCGCGTACTTCTTGATGCTCGGATGGATGATCCTTCTGGCCGCCATCATCGTCTCGTGGCGAAATGGCAAGATCGCTCCGGCCAACCCATGGCACGCAAAGTCTCTCGAGTGGAAGGTGCAGACACCGGTGCCTTTGGAGAATTTCTTGGTGGATCCTGTCGTGACCTCAGATCCCTATACCTACGGTGAGGGCGTGCCGGACGGCCAGAATCAGCCGAGTGCAGCGCCGGAACCTGAACTGGTGCCAGCAGGTGCATCTGAATCCACAAGTGGCGGAGGGGCTAGCTGATGTCGTTGACTACGTCTGAGCACGAATCCACCGACGGTGGCGAGCACCATCACGAGTACCTCCCAGCGGTTGAGGGCGCGGAGAATCCTGGCGGGGAGCACGAGTCCGCCGGTGAGCGCGATAAGAAGGAACGCCTGATGATCTGGTTGTTCATCGGCGGCGACCTGGTCATCCTCATTCTCGAGGTATTCGCCTGGTTCTACCTTCGGACTCTTGACTCCAATGGAATGTGGAACGCTGCGAAGTGCACGGCGTCGGCAAACTGCGTGGACGGCCTAGGCAATCCGCTGATCGGTCCTGTGGCCAAGGCATCCATTTGGCATCCGATGATCATCATGTCGCTCGCGATCATCTCGGCACTGTTCGTCTGGGCCGCGGAGAGCGCATCTCGCCGAAAGGCGGCCAAGAGTGCCGTATCTGGCCCCGCCCTTGCGGCTCTCGTCTTCATGATCGCTGCGATCGTCGTGCAGATCCTCCAGTTCCAGGTACTGCCGTTCACGACGGTTGATGGCGGGTATGCCTCGGTGTATGAGTTCTTCATGGGCTCGACCTTGGCTCACCTCCTACTCATGGGCTTCATCCTGACGGGTCTGTGGACCAGGGCGGCCAAGGGTCGCTACCAAGGCGGGACATTCCACCGGGTGCGCATCATGCGGATGTTCGGTGTGTGGATCGCTATCTCCACCAGCGTCCTGGCTATCGTCGGAGGGTTCTTCGTCTGATTGGCGCTGCCGGGACTGCACCAGCCAATCGGCTTGGTTGTTCCCGGTACTAGGCCTTGGCGGAAGACGTCCGGTGGCGTTGTGATGCAGTGGACGAGGTGCCCTGCTTGGCCACGACGAACCATCTCGACCACTGGTTGGCATCAGGTGGGCAGCGTTCTCGTGAAGGTCCGAAGCGGTAACTGCTAGGTCGGCCCGAGTTCCTCTGAGAACACTCTGTGTCGCTGACCGCACACTGGTACCTGGTGCAGGAGCGTTTAGCAGACGGCGCTGCGCCTTCCATTGACTGATCGTTGATGAGGCGTTCGGATCCCGGGTCCTTCCCCCACGACATAATCACTGATCGGTCGCCGGCCGGTCGTAGGTCTGATGCGCCGGTCTGATGCGCCGGTCTGATGTGCTGGCCGGCCTCTCAGGTCCGAACGGCCAACTCTTCGCGATCGACCACGCCGGTTCGTTCCCGGACACGGTCGATGGCGATGAGGTGGAGTATGGCGATCACGTCGAGCATGGGCAGGGTCTCGGCCAGGTGGACCCAGGGGATGAACCACGCCATGACGCCGACGATGAGAACGAGAACGGAAGTTGCAGCATGGACCTTGAGGACCGGCGCATAGGGCCTGCGTCTTGAGCAGGCGTCGATCCCTGACAGCGCTAAGTAGAAGGCGACAAGCGGGATGGTGAGCCGGATGATCTCACTGTCGGGGAGGGGCTCTCCGGTGTGGTCGCCTATCAACTTCGTGGCACTGACCGCTGTTGCGGCGATCGAGACTTGGGCGAACAGGTGTAGTCCCGACCAACCGCCGAACCGGTTGGGGTGGATGCCAGCCCAGGGCACGTCCTCGAAGTAGCTCGAGAACAGGGCGAATACCAGGACGAACTCGAACATGAGTGACCAGACGTCGATGGACTCAATGCTGGCGCCGCTGACGGCCAAGGCGGTCTCGATGAAGGCTTCACCGCACACGATCAGGGTGAAGGCACCCATACGTTCGAGGAAGTGCTCTTCGTCCTGGGTGGTGAAGAGGCTGAGCGAACGCCACACCGAGGCGCTGCCCGTTGTGACGATGATGATGCCGACAAGGTTGATGATCAGTCGATAGGGCTGAGGAGTGAGCGAACCGATCAGACAGATAACCGCAGCAGCCAGATTGACGGCGGCCAACTGACGGGCTGCCCCTGCCTCGGATGCGGCGTGTCTGCCGTAGCCAGCACGTGCATACATGGCGGCGATGGACAGGAGGAGCAGGCCGAACTCGAAGCCGATGAGCGATGCTTCGTGATCGAAGGACACACGAGCTTCCATGGCCATCAGCACGATGACGAGCATCTGGAACAACAGGAGAAGGCGGTGAATCAGGTCGGATTGGTGGAACCGGTGCATCAGCAGGGTGGAGGAGAACCAGACCCACCAGGTGGCCGCAAACACACCAACGATCCAAAGGACGCCCGTCTGGGGGTGGACGTGCTCAACGGCCTTCGTGAAGATGAGGATGGCGGCCACGAACACGAGGTCGTAGAAGAGGGTGACCCAGGTCGAGAGATCCTGGCCGCCAGGCAGCAGTTTCGGTGACGTGGTGCCGTGACGATCCGTGGTGCGGTCGTTGTCGGCTCCGGCAGTCATCAGGCTCCTTCTTGATGCGTACTCATCTTGGCGGAGGGAGGGGGATTCGAACCCCCGGAGGCTTGCACCTCGCGGCTTTTCAAGAGCCGTGCATTCGTCCGCTCTGCCATCCCTCCTGGCATCCGACAGGGTAGTTGGGGTGAGCGACGCCGCGGCAATCCGAAAGTTACCGCGTCAGTCAGTCACAATTTCTTGATGGAGATCGTCCATCCATTCGGCGGCCCGTCGGTGTGATTCATGGGCTTCTGCCCGGATCGCCTCGCCCGCCTCTCCGGCCGCTGGATAGGAGCCGAGGAACTTGACCCCGGCTACATCGGCTTGGAGGTCACGCAGGCAGTCCGCCACCACCGCGTCACCGACGTGGCCCTCGAAGTCGATGATGAAGCAGTAGTCGCCCAATGCCCGTTTGGTCGGCCGCGATTCCAACTTCGTGAGGTTGATGTTCCTGGCTGCGAAGTGCCCGAGGATGGCATACAGGCTGCCGGGTTGGTCGGCTCGCTGGAAGCAAGCGATGCTGGTCCGATCATGACCAGTGGGTGCCGGGATACCCGTTCGGGCCACGGCGATGAACCGGGTCTGGTTGTCGGGATGATCCTCCACCCGCTCGGCCAGGATGTTCAGGCCATAGAGTTCGGCCGCCAGACGGGGAGCGATGGCAGCCGTCGGTCGGTCGGTCAGCGTGGGATCACCTTGGCCGAGGAGGCGGGCGGCATCAGCAGTGGAGTTGGTGGCCATCGTCTCGACACCCGGGAGGACCTCGGTCAGGAAGCGCCGGCACTGAGCTGTTGCCACGGGGATCGAGGCCACCCGCTCGATGTCAGCCAGCGCCGTGTTCGGGGCTGCCATCAGGTGGAGATGGACATCGAGCACGAGCTCACGCTGGATGCGCAGCTCGAAGTCGAGGACCAGGCTGTCCAGGATGTCGCGGACGGTGCCCTCGATGGCGTTCTCCAAGGGCACGAAACCCAGGTCGACCTGTCCACCCTTCACAGCCTCCAGGACGTCGACCAAAGAGCCGAAGGCCACGATGTCTGCCGCGGCGTAGTCCGGCTCGGACAGCAGGGCCTCTTCGGTGAACGTGCCCTCAGGTCCGAGGTAGCCGATCCGCAGCGTTGTCGCCGTGGTCGGCTCCGGAGATGCGTCAGAGGCCATGGAGAGGCAGGATAGTGAACATCATGGATGAACTTGCGCTGCAGCGCCTTCTCGAGGATGTGCGCACTGGTGCCTGCACGCCTGACGACGCCGTCCAGCTCCTTCGTCGTCTGCCATTTGCCGACCTGGGATTCGCCAAGGTCGACCACCATCGCCACCTGCGCCAGGGTCTTCCCGAAGCCGTCTATGCACAGGGAAAGACGGCTGAGCAGTGCTCTGCCATCGTGGGTGAACTTCTCGGAGATCCGCTCAGCGATGGTCCGCCGGTGATCTTGACTCGGGCCGATGCTGATCAGCTGGCCCTTGTGGTGAGAGAGCACCCCGGGTCCGTAGTCACCGTGACCGGGCCCGCCACCGGAGCGGACCGATCACGCGGCGAACTGGCGACCGCGGTCTGGCGCCGTGCTTCCCCTCGATCGCACCGGACTCTGGTGATCACTGCTGGGACGTCGGATCTTCCTGTGGCCCGGGAGTGCCAGGCAACGCTCACGGCATTGGGACTGGAACCGGTACTCCTGCCCGACTGTGGGGTGGCTGGGGTCCACCGCTTGTTGGCCTCGGCCGATGAGCTGGCCGACGTCGATGCCGTCGTCGTTGTCGCCGGAATGGAAGGTGCCTTGGCCAGCCTGGTCGGAGGAATCACCCCTGCGCCAGTGGTGGCCATACCCACCAGCACGGGCTATGGCGCCGCCCTCGAGGGGGTGACCGCCTTGTTGGCGATGCACGCATCGTGTGCAGCCGGCATCACGGTCGTCGGCATCGACAACGGGTTCGGGGCGGCGTGTGCACTGGCCCGGATGCTCCCGTGAACGCCAGGACAGCAGGCGACTCGAGTGACAGGGATGGCACGGAGAGCAGTCGCTCTCGGCCGGGCACCAACAGGACTGCCTGGTTCCATTGTTTTGCCGGAATCGCCGGAGACATGGCCCTGGGCAGCTTGATCGATGCCGGCGCCGACCTCGACGAGGTGGTGGAGCTCCTCGGCCGGCTTCCTTTCGATGGCTGGGCTCTCGACGTCGAGCCGGTGCTGCGAGGCGGTATTGCCGCCAGCAGGGCCATCGTGACCGTCCACGATCACGTGGTCGTTCGCACCTATGCCCACATTGTCGGACTGGTCGAGCAGGCCAGACTTCCCGAGAGGGTGGCGATGCGCTCCCTGGCTACTTTTGCCGCTCTGGCCGAGGTCGAAGCACGACTGCATCGTCGTCCTATCGATCAGGTCCACTTCCACGAAGTGGGTGGCCACGACACCATTGTCGACGTGGTCGGTACGGCGGCGGCTCTCGAGATCCTGGGCGTCGACGAGGTCCGGTCCAGTTCGGTGGCCACCGGGACGGGCAGCATTCGGGCGGCCCATGGCGTGTTGCCCAATCCCGCACCCGCGGTCGTCGGCCTGTTGGCTGCCGCAGGTGCACCCACGTGGGGGCGAGACATCGATCTGGAGTTGACCACGCCGACAGGGGCTGCACTGCTGGCTGCATTGGCCTCGGGTTTTGGACCATTGCCCGCCATGCGAGTCACCTCACACGGGTTCGGTGCCGGATCCCGGGATCTCCCAGAGCTTCCCAATTGCACGCAGGTCGTCATCGGGGACGTGGAAGTCGGTGGTCGACGTGATGTTGACGGACACCCTGGTTTCCAAGGTGATCCGGGCCCTGGTCAGCCGGTCGTCCAGCTCGAAGCGACGGTGGATGATGTCACCGGCGAGCAGCTTGGCCACGCCGTGTCCAAACTCATCGATGCCGGTGCGCACGACGCCTGGTTGACTCCGGTGGTGATGAAGAAGGGTCGTCCCGGGCATGTTGTGCATGTGTTGTGCGATCCCGTGATGGCACCCCACCTGCGGGCTGTGCTGCGTTCGGAAACGGGGACGTTGGGGGTGCGGGCACTCTACGGGGAGCGCTGGCCTTCGCCTCGGTCGTTCGTCACCGTGGATGTCGAGGGTGCATCGATCCGAGTGAAGGTGGGACCTGGGCGGGCCAAAGCGGAGTTCGACGATGTAGAGCGCGCGTCGGCGCTCCTTGGTCGACCACTCCGTGAGGTGGCCTTCATGGCTGAAGCAGCGTGGCTGGCCGAGCACGGTCCGTTCGATGCAGCTCCATCGGGTGATCATCCGTTGGGCGGGGCGGAAGCCTGAAGGGCCGGCGGGAGGAGAGATGGGCGTGCACACGCCTGTGCAGTGCTCCGCGACTACCTTTTGCTCCATGACGCGACTTCGCCCCATCATGCTGGCCGCCGTTGCTCTCGCTTCCGGTGTCAGTCTGGCCGCCTGTTCATCTAGTTCGTCCTCGTCGGTGACCACATCGACGTTGCCGGCGACGGCACCGACGCAATCGGTCGGCACCGAGCCGGTCGCCGATCCATCGCCGGCAGGGACCTTTGGGACCAAGCCCACGGTGGTTGTGCCGTCTGGGCCTCCACCGACGACGCTCCAAGTGACCGACCTCATCGTGGGGACCGGACCCAAAGCCAAGCCGGGCGACAATGTGACGGTCCAATACGTCGGTTACTCCTATGCGAACAAGCAGCAGTTCGATGCTTCCTGGGACCGCGGCCAGCCGTTCAACTTCGGGTTGGGGCAAGGCCAGGTCATCGCCGGCTGGGATAACGGCGTCGTGGGGATGCAGGCGGGTGGCCGCCGCGAGCTCGTGATCCCGGCTGACCAGGCCTATGGGGCCAACTCACCAGGAGCAGGAATCGCCGCCAACGACACCTTGGTGTTCATCGTCGATCTCGTGAAGATCAACTGAACCGACCATGGGAATCACCGGGATTCAGCTGTTGTCCCTTCCCGTTGCGGATGTTGATCGGGCTCTGGCCTTCTACGTCGCCACGCTTGGATTCGATCTGCTCGACGACACGCCTATGGGCCCTGACCGTCGGTGGGTCCGCGTTCGCCCGAAGGGGGGATCGACGTCGATCACCCTGGTGACCTGGTTCGAGACCATGCCCGCCGGGTCGACCAAAGGAACGGTGCTGGAGAGCGATGACCTGGAAGGCGACGTCGCCCGTCTGCGGGCTGCTGGTGTTGTCATCGAAGGCGAGATCGCCCAGGCTCCGTGGGGTCGGTTCGTGACCTTCGACGATCCCGACGGCAACGGGTTGATCCTCCAGTCGACCACCGCGTGAGGAGATGACGATGGATGCCACGGCGTGGAACGAGCGCTATGAGGGTGCCGATCTGATCTGGACGGCAGAGCCCAACATGTTCGTCGTCGACGAGGTGCAGGGTTTGGCTCCAGGACGAGCACTCGACCTGGCCTGCGGTGAAGGTCGCAATGCCGTCTGGCTGGCCTCGAAGGGCTGGGAGGCGACCGGGGTGGACTTCTCCTCGGTCGGGCTGACCAAGGGCCGTCACCTCGCGGAGGCCGTCGGCGTTGAGGTCACCTGGATCGAGGCCGACGCCACGTCGTGGCAACCACCGGCCAGCGGGTTCGATCTGGTGATCCTCTGCTACCTCCAACTTGATGGTCCCGGGCGCGCTGCGGCATTGGCAGTGGCCACTCGAGCCACTGCCCCGGGAGGGAATCTCGTGGTTGTGGCCCACGATCGAGACAACCTGGTCCGAGGCGTTGGTGGACCACCAGATGCTGCAGTTCTCTATGACGTGGCAGAGACGACGGCGGTGTTGGCGGCTGGAGGTCTCGACATCGTCAAGGCCGCACAGGTCGAGCGTCCCGTGACATCGGCCGAAGGCACCCGGGTGGCCATCGACACCCTGGTGCGGGCCGTGCGACGCCCCTGACCCGCCGTCTCCCTCTGTTGCCCTTGGCCTTGTCGCCGCTCACCGTCTTGGCGGGCGTTCCCCGTGCAGGCCATCAGATTCGGGCTTGGCCAGGGGAACCCGCACGCTTGAGGAACACGTGCGCAGGGGGAACACGTGCGCAGAGGGAACACGTGCGCAGAGGGAACAAGTACGAATGATCCAATGTTGCACAAGGCGATCACGTAGAGAGAGGACATGGCCATGGCCACCGTGGAGTTGACCAGTGAGAACTTTGCCGAGGTGGTGTCGAGCAACGACACCGTCCTCATCGACTTCTGGGCGTCATGGTGCGGTCCATGCCGCCAGTTCGGCCCGATCTTTGAGGCGGCGGCAGAGGATCACCCTGAGTTGCTGTTCGCCAAGATCGACACCGAGGCCCAACAGGACCTCGCCCAATCCTTCGAGATCCAGTCGATTCCCACGCTGATGATCCTGCGCGAGAAGGTCATCGTCTTCCGTCAGCCCGGAGCCCTTCCGGCTGATGCCCTGGAGGACCTCATCACCCAGGCAGTGCAGCTCGACATGGAAGAGGTCCACAACGAGTTGGCGTCAGGCGAGGAGCAGGCCTAACCACCTGACCTCACTGGTCATCAGTTCAGCCGGGTGCCCCGGCTGAACTGATTGACGAGATCTGCGTCAGCTTCAGGCTGTCAGATGAGGGACTTCTGGTAGGTGGCGCTACCGAAGCCCAGGATGGGCACGAAGATGACCTGCAGAAACACAATGCCCACGCCAAAGCCGGCACCCTTGCCGAAGTTCTTGGCGATTCCGATCATCACGACGAAGGCCATCACGATGTTGAGGAGCGGGATGAAGAAGAGGATGACCCACCATCCGGGCTTTCCGCCGACTTTGCACATCAAGTAGACGTTGTAGATGGGGATGATGGCTCCCCAGCCGGGCTGACCGGCTTTGGTGAACACGGTCCACCAGGCAGCAATGATGAAAACGGCTACGGCCAGCGGCACGATGTAGCCGATCACTGAACTTGACGACATGGCTGCAATCACGGCAGTCCCCCTTGGATCTGTGTTCTTGGGGCACATGCCCCGCTGGAGGAAACCCTAGGGCCGGACTGAGCGTCTTACGAGGATCCAGGAGCAGACGTCTTCATCCTCGGTCACGTATTCATCCACGGACACGTCTTCATCTCGGACGCAGGGCTGAGTGATCCCACCTGGTAATCAGGTCGGGCGATCGGTGAAGCGAGCCAGCACGTGGCGGTCGACCAAGTGGATGACCCAGGCGAAGATCACGATGGTGATGGCGCCGGCTAGGACTGGAAGGAACAGGAATCGGATCCCGTGATCGAGTGGCTGAATGGCCACGATCAGAGCGGTTGCCGCCCCTGGCGGATGTAACGAGTGGGTCAGACGCATCAGGGCGAACGACAGGGCCACCGAGCACCCGGCCAAGAGGCCCAGGTGCCCGTGAATGAAGGACGCGCAGACAAACCCAGAAAGTGCGCCAAAGAACTGGCCGCCGATGACATTCCATGATCGAGCGATGTCGAGGCCGGGCAGGGAGAAGAGCACCACGGTCGATGAAGCGAACGATGCCACCAGGAAGGGAAGGTGATTGTGGACCGACACTTGGTTGATCCACACCATGGTGCCGATGATCAAACCGACGGCCACGGTGTCGATGACCGAGAGCGTTGCCATCCCCTCTCGGAGCCTCCGTGCCGCCACCGCAGGGATGGGCTGGGTTGCCTCGAGCGGTTCGTTGTCAGCCACCTTGCAAGGATAGGACCGAAGCCCTCGTTCTCGTAGAGTCATCGTCGGTGGCCATGCTGTGTGGCCGAGATGAGGAGTCCGTTATGGCACGCGTGAGTACGTATCTCAACTTCATGGGGGACACCGAGGAAGCCTTCGCCTTCTACAAGCAGGTCTTCGGCACGGAGTACCTGGGAGTCACCATGCGCAACGGTGACATGCCGAGGGATCCCAACGGTCCGACATTCAGCGAGGACGATCTCGTCAAGATCATGCACATCGAACTGCCTATTACGGCTGGTCACGTGCTCATGGGCACGGACATGCTCGAGTCGATGGGCCATGAGCTGCGCATCGGGAACAACACCACCATCAATCTCGAGCCGGATACGCGTGAGGAGACCGAACGCCTCTTCGCCGCGCTCTCGGAAGGCGCTGACGATGTCGGCCCGCTCATGGATATGCCCTGGGGCGCCTTGTGGGGTACGTGTCTGGACCGATTCGGGGTCCGGTGGATGTTCAACTGGTACTACGAGCAGCCGGCCTGATGTGGTCGAGCGACGGCCGGGTGTCCCGCATCAGCCTTCGGTGCGCTCGAACCAGCCGTTGAGTAGAGCGGCAGACGTGGTGGGATCCTGCAGCATCCACCAGTGACCGCACTTGTCGAGGACGGCCAGGTCGGCACCAAGTCGATCAGCAGCCTCAGCAACCAAGACGTCGTCGCCCACATAGGGATCGTCAGTCGCCCGAAGGGCTAGCCCTGGTTTCTGGCCGGCCTGACTTGCTGCATCTCGCCATGGGGCCAAGAGGTCCGTCGTGGCGGATCGGTAGAGCGCGAGTACGCAGGCTCCGAACGTGTCGTCTATGGCGGCGACGAACACCTCGGCCTGGTCTCGCGGGATGCCGATAGTCACGAAGCCGGTGACGGCATCTTCGGTGGGAAGCACGGCCATGGCCTCAACGACAGCTTCGCCGTCGCCCGGCGTCTGCCAGACCTGTGCCAAGTCGTGCCACACATACCCGGGGTGGAACAGCCCGGCTGCATCAGAGGCCCACGACACGAGAAGATCCGGCCGGAGCTCGGCAACCCGGATGGCCAAGATGCCACCCCAGTCGTGACCGACGAGGTGGATGGGCTGGCCGACCGCCTCGATCTCTTCAATCAGCCAGGCGGCATAGGCGTCCATGCTTGCATCGAACCCTTCGGGTGCGGGACATCCGAATCCCGGCAGATTGGGGGTGAAGACCGGTCGGTCTCCTAGATGGTCGACGAGCAGGTCCCAGACGGCTGGGGTCTCAGGGTTGCCGTGGACGAGGACGACGGGAACGGGGACGAGGGTGGTCTCGGACATACGGGGAGTCTGTCAGGCCGACGGTCTGGTGCCGGGTGACGTCATGCCCCGGGTAGTACCCGGCCGAGCATTGCCCTACGGTGGACGTGCACCCTCTGGGGTGCGGCCGTCAAGCGCAGAGGAGCAGCACAAGCATGGATGTCTTCACCCCGGCGGAGCGCCAGTACCTGGAAAGCCAACCACTGGCTCGATTTGCCTCAGCTTCACCCACTGGCGTGCCCGATGTATCCCCGGTCACGTTCGGTCTCGACGGCGATGCCATCGTGAGTGGCGGCTTCAACATTGCCAAGACGGTTCGGTACCGGAACTTCCAGACCAACACCACCGGCACCATCGTCGTCGACGACTTGGCCACCGTGGATCCATGGACTCCTCGGGGGATCAAGGTCCGAGGTGCGGTGACCATCGAAGACCACGATGGCGGTCAGCGTTTCAAGATCACTCCAGAGGTGATCTGGTCCTGGGGGATCAACGACCCCAAGCCAGGCGTGCCCAGCATGGACCGTCGAACTGTCGGAGAGGCCTGACGGACCATGTGTCCTCACTCGGGACCACCGGAGGGGGTGTACCGAGTGGACCCGTCGGCAACGACGATCGAGTTCCACACCCGTCATCTCTTTGGATTAGCTGGCGTGGACGGCAACTTCAAGGTCGTCTCGGGATCGATCACGGTGGCCGATCCGCTTGAATGGTCGATCGTCGACGTCGTGATCGCTGCCGACAGCGTGTCCTCCGGATCCCGTCGACGAGACGAGATGATCCGTTCAAGGAAGTTCCTCGGTGCTGATGACCACCCCGTGGCCAGCTATCGATCGACCAAGGTGACCCGACATGGGTCGGGTTGGGAGATCGAGGGACACCTGACGGTGGGCCGTCGCGGAGGGCCTGTGCGCATCGTGGCCTCCGAGATGTCCGCAGGCCCGTTGGCCCTGACCGTGCGAGGCAACGCCCGGATCGATCGCTACGGCTTGGGTATTACTGCCATGCGAGGGATGGCCGGGCGCCACCTCGATCTGGATCTGGTGCTCACTGCTGTGCGAGTCGAGGGGAGTTCTGGAACCGGACAGGTGCCCGAAGGCTTGCCGGTACGCTGACGTCCATGACCGCACCCAATCCTCACGAAGGCCACGTCCCGGATCCACGGCGTTGGCGAGCCTTGGTGGTCATCGCTATCGCCCAGTTGATGGTCGTGCTCGACGCCTCGATCGTCAACATCGCCCTGCCCGACGCGCAAAAGGCGCTGGACATCTCCTATGCCGACCGTCAGTGGGTGGTGACGGCCTACACCCTGGCCTTCGGTGGTCTGCTGCTCCTTGGGGGACGCATTGCTGACTACGCCGGCCGCAAGCGAGTCTTCATCATCGGCCTGCTCGGGTTCGCCGGCGCTTCTGCTCTTGGTGGGTTCGCTCCGACCCAGGGGTGGCTGTTCGCTGCTCGCGCCCTCCAAGGCGCGTTCGGAGCATTGCTGGCACCAGCTGCGCTCTCGCTGATCTCTGTGACCTTCGTCGACTCCAAAGAGCGCGCCAAGGCATTCGGCGTCTATGGAGCCTTGTCTGGTGCCGGTGCCGCCATCGGTCTCATCATGGGCGGACTGCTGACTCAGTATGCGTCGTGGCGCTGGTGTCTCTTCGTCAACGTACCCATGGCGTTGATCGCGGTGGGCCTGGCCATCCCCAATGTGCGAGAGAGCCGCATTCTCGGCAAGACCCGCTACGACATTCCTGGCGCCCTGCTTTCGACTCTGGGATTTGTCTCCCTCGTCTACGGGATCACCGAGGCCGCCACGGCCGGAAGCGGCTGGGGGTCGACCTCGACCATCACCTTCTTGGTGGCGGGCGTCGTTCTCTTGGGTGCCTTCTTGGTCGTCGAGACCAGGATCGATCACCCGCTCCTTCCGCTCAGCGTCATCTTGGATCGCGTCCGTGGCGGCTCCTTCCTGGCCCAGCTCCTTCTCGGGGCAGGACTGTTCGGGATGTTCTTGTTCATGACCTTCTACTTCCAGTTGGTGCACGGCTACTCGCCCATCAAGACGGGACTGTGCTTCTTGCCCTTCTCCGTCGGCGTGGCTGTCAGTGCCACGGTGGCCAGCCAGATGCTGCCTCGTGTTGGGCCTCGGCCACTGGGCACGCTGGGCCTCCTGATGGCCTGCTCCGGCTTGATCTACCTGTCGTTCATCACGGCGACGTCGAGCTATGTCACCTCGGTGCTGCCGGCACTGCTGTTGATGAGCTTGGGCCTGGGTCTGACCTTCGTAACGATCTCGTCCACCGCGTTGTTCAACGTGCCGTTCCACGAATCCGGTATCGCGTCGGCTGTGTTGAACACCACGCAGCAGATCGGCGGCTCACTGGGAACGGCCATTTTCAACACCCTGGCCATCAGCGCCACTGCGGCCTTCGCTCTGGCCAATCCATGGCACGGACCAGCCCTTCCGCCGGGAGCCAGTCCGCCGGATGCACTGACGCACGGGTTCTCCGTAGCGTTCCGCTGGGGGGCTGGTTCGATGTTCATCGCCGCGGTCATCTTCGTGATCATGGTCAACGTCGATCGCCATCATCTCGGCCAACACGATGACGTGGGTGAGCCCGACGCCATCATCGAGGCCACCAGGCTGATGGGTGAGTCCGGGTCGTGAGCGACTCTCGGGCCTAGGGCCAGGGCTGACCTTCCTGATCAGCCGGCAGGCAGGATGTTGGCTCTTCGGTCTTGCACGACGTGCGCCGTGTCCGCCTAGACGGCGAGGCCGCCGGTCACTGACGTCACGCCTGGGCCAGCACCTCGCCGTGGACCGTGATGCAGACCCCATCGGGATTGTCAGCCCAGCGTCGAAAGGCCTCGGCGATGACGTCGAGTTCCTCAGGAGTCGCGAGTCCGTATTCGACGGCTTGGGTGCCGAACTCACTGGCCACCACTCGATCGGCCCAGAGGCCGCCCCACCACGAGCGATCGTCGGCGGTATGGAAGGTCCAGTTCGACGAGGAGACCACGAGGTCCTGGTAGCCGGCAGCCCGGACCCAGCCAGCCAGGTTCCGACCGGCATCGGCTTGGGCCCCGTTGCGCTGGGTGAGTCGGTGGTAGAGGTCCAGCCATCCCTCGATGACCGGGTCCTCTGGGCCCCAGGCCATGGCCCCGAAGTCGGTATCCCGCACGGCCAGTAGGCCACCGGGTTTGAGGACCCGGCGCCATTCGGTCAGGGCCGCAGTGGGATCCGTCAGGTGCTGGAGCACTTGGTGGGCATGGACGACGTCGAAGGTGGCATCGGCAAAGGAAAGCTCGTAGGCATCGTCGACCTGGAAACTGAGTGATGCGCCATCCGATGATGCATCATCTGTGGCGTGGTGGTCATGGCTCGCCATGGCGACGATGTCGGCCACCCGGTCGATGCCGACGACAGTGCCTGACCCCAGATGGCGTGCCAAATCAGCTGTGAGGTTGCCAGGTCCGCACCCCACGTCGAGCATCGCAACACCGGAGACGAGGTGAGGGAGCAGATAGGCAGCCGAGTTGTCCGCGGTGCGCCAGAGGTGGCTGCGCAGTACCGATGCATGATGTCCGTGGGAGTAGCGATCGTCATGTCCGCCCATCTCTGCAGGCTATCGGTGTCACCAGCGGGCACACTGGAGACATGACAACACCGTCCGGCACGCCTGCCACCTGCCCTGACTGTGGCTTCTGTTGGGCCACGACGTCACTCGACGATGTCGTGCCAGGCATCGACGATGCCGTCGACGCCATGGTCGACGTGCTGCTGCGCCTGGGTGGTCTTGTGGCCGTGCGGCCGGCTGTCGATCGCTGGTCAGTCTTGGAATATGCAGGACATGTCCGCGATGTCCTCCTCAGCATCCGGGAGCGCTTGATCCTCGCGTCGATCGTCGATGACTACGAAAGTCAACCCATCCATCGCGACGCTCGGGTCGATCTTGGCTTCTACGGGCTCGATACCCCAGAAGATGTCGCCGACGAACTCGATGCCAGCGCCCGGCTGTGCACCAAGGCTGTCGCCTGTCTGCCGGAAGCTGCGAGCAACCGCACGATGTACTACTCGTTCTTGTCGCCCGCCCCCGTCCCCCTGACCTGGGTGGCTGCCCAGGCGCTGCACGAATGTCAGCACCACCTCGGCGACATGCGGTCGGTGGCGGCAGCTGTGGAGGGCTGAGGCCTGCAGGGTTGAGGCCTCAGGGCTGAAGTTCCAAGGTTTGGACCGCGGCATGTCTGGGACCAGGGAGCGCGCCCGAAGGCCCAGGTTGCAGGGGAGGCAACCTGGGCCCTTCGGGGTGCTGGGGGCAAGCGGTGGAGGAAGTGCAGGGATCAGTGAGAGGTGCTGGTCGATGCCTGCCCGTTTGCTGGGGGCTGTTGGCCAGGAGGAGGCCCCATCGGGTGCTTTCCGTCAGCCGGAGGAGGCCCCATCGGGTGCTTTCCGTCAGCCGGAGGAGGCCCCATCGGGTGCTTCCCGTCAGATGGAGGACGCCCGAATCCATCAGTTGTGCTCGTCACGGTGAATGACGAGTCGAGGTGCACGGTGACGAAGGTGCCATCGGCCTTCTTCATATGGACTTCGTAGGGCGAGGTGCCTGACGAGTCTGTCTCGGCTCGAACGACCGTGGCCCCCGACTGACTCGCTTCTGCAGCAGCCGTGGCCTTGTCCAGGTCGGTCCCGGTCAGCAAGGTTTCCCCTGGTCCGTGGGTCATGGTCGCCGGATCAGGAGCACCTGCAGGCGGAGGGCCAAATGGATGTCCGTGTGGTGCGGTGCCATCGTGGGCTGGTGCATTGATGGACGGGTTCGTGGTGGTCGTCGAACCGGTGGCGGCACTGGCGATGCCGGCGGCACCGACTCCGGCCCCAAGGCTCACTCCGGCCAGCAACACCGTGGTCGTCAGTCTGCGACGCAGGCTGGGATTCTTCGTGGTCATGATGTGGTTCCTCTGCTCCTCGTTGGTCTGCACCGGAAGATCCGGCGACGGAGACCAGCATGGAAATCGAACCTCAGAGCCCGGTGTGGATGACCTAGGAGTCTGCGCACAGATGACGGGCGGCGGTTACCAGTAGCCGCCCATGAGTTGGGTCATCCATGCAGGCTGATGGACTGGACCCTTGGGACCGAACTCGGCCACCCACGGCTTGATGTCGAGCACCGGCGTTCCGTCGATGACATCGAGGCCCCCCACGGTAAGAACCCCTCCCTCGATGGCCAGGATGCGGCAGACGGTGAGACCTATCGGGTTCGGACGATCCTTGGCCCGTTGGGCGAAAATGCCAACCTCAGGCCAATCGGAGTTTCCCCGTGGGTGGCGCATCATGTGGGCTTGGTCCCATGTTGCTCGGTCGAGCAGGGTGATGACCTCGCAGTGGCTGAACGAGTCGAGGCCTCGCAGCGCCCGCCCATCGAAAGGAGGGAGCAGTTCGATGCTCGCTGTTTCGACGTCCCAGTCGTCGTCGACGACGTCAGTCCGAGAGGATCGGACCACGCCGATGGACGAGAACGTGGGTGACCCAGACACTCCACCCAAACTACTGGCGACCCCGGGCGGCCCTGGGGGACATCTCGATCCACCGGCGGTCCGCCACCCGTGCCGGGTAGCTCGGTGTCAGACTTCGCTCATGGCACAAGAACTGCTCGGACTCCGCACGGTCATCTATCCGGCACCGGATCTGGCTGCGGCCAGGGCGTGGTGGACCGAGTTCCTCGGGTATGGCCCGTACTTCGACCAGCCGTTCTATGTGGGGTTTGAGGTGGCCGGTTATGAGCTGGGGCTTCTCCCCGATGCCGATGTGGCCGACGGCGCCCAGACCTATTGGGGGGTCGAAGATGTGCAGGCTGCAGTTGATGCGTCCGTGGAGCAGGCTGCGCACGTGCACTCGCCTCCCACCGATGTGGGTGAGGGCATCGTCACCGCCTCAGTCCGACTTCCTGACGGAACTCTGGTGGGCTTCATCCGCAACCCCAACTTCTCCCTCGGATGATGCGAGATGGACCTTGGCCGGGGCACACGACGCTTGCCTGAGGATGGGCCCGGTCCTAGCGTGCCGACTGTCGGACAGACGAGGCCGGGGGGAATGCCATGAGCAGTGATGCCGCTGATGCCGAAGTGGAGGTGCCCTTCGAATTGGGAGGCGTCAACCACCTTGCCCTGGTCTGTCGTGACATGGCCCGAACGGTGGACTTCTACACCAAGGTCTTGGGGATGCCACTGGTCAAGACCATCGAGCTTCCCTTCGGATTGGGTCAGCACTTCTTCTTCGACTGCGGGGGAGGAGACACCCTGGCGTTCTTCTGGTTCCCGGATGCGGCCGAACCGGTGGCAGGGGTGTCGGGTCCCCAGGTGCGCCCTGACCAGGGAACCTTGACCAGTGCCATCGCTTCGATGAACCACGTGGCCTTCTCCGTGCCTGCGGAGAAGATCGAGGAGTATCGAGACCGGCTCATGGCTGCGGGAGTCGAGGTCAGCGAGGTGGCCAACCACGATGACTCCGAGCTCGGCATTGCTTCCTCGATGCATGCGGGAGTCTTCGTTCGGTCCATCTACTTCTGCGACCCTGACGGGATCCTCCTCGAGTTTGCCGCCTGGACCAGGGAGTTCAGGCCCGACGATGTGAGTCACACCCCGGCCGGCCCGGTCCGGTGAGCGATGACGGGCCCACCTGTCCCGATCGTCCTTCCGGGGTCGTCTCGGCGCCGGGTGTCCCTCCCGACGTTGTCCGCACGTCGAGGCTGATCCTCACCCGGTCCTGCCCTGAGGACGTTGATGACCTCACTGATGCGGTTGACGCCAGCCTGGATGAACTGGCGCCGTGGATGCCGTGGGCGCAAGATCCCCAAGGCACACGGGAAGGAACGGCCGCCTTCCTGGCAGAGACGTTCTGCAAGTGGGATGCAGGTGAGGAGTTCACCTACACGCTCCGTTCCGCCGAAATCTCCGAAGTGGTGGGTCATGTTGGACTGATCGCCCGCATCGGACCGGGTGCCCTGGAGATCGGCTATTGGATCCACTCGGCCCACGCGGGTCGAGGTTTTGCCACCGAAGCAGCCCGGGCCCTGACCGAAACGGGGCTCGGCCTCGCAGGCATCGACCGCACGGAGATCCACTGCGACGAAGGGAACGTGCGCTCAGCCCGTGTGGCTCGTGGTCTCGGCTATGCCCTCAGCGAGACCCGAGCGTATGAGGGTGACACGCCAGGGGACACTGGCTGGCAGCAGATCTGGACAATGCATCGCCAGCAGTTCGATGCTCAGCCGTCGTAGGCGGCCTGCAATCCGGCCATGTCGAGCTTGACCATGCCCAGCATGGCTTGGTGAACCCGGCCGGCCCGCTCCCGGTCGGAATCGCCGAGCAATGTGCCCAGGAGAGAGGGGACGATCTGCCAGCGCACGCCGAAGCGGTCGTGGAGCCAGCCGCACTGCACGGGGGTGCCCCCGTCCCCCAGACCTTCCCAGAGCCGGTCGAGCTCATCTTGAGTGTCGACGGAGACGAACAGCGAGATGGCGTCGTTGAACTCGTGATGCGGGCCGCCATCGAAGAGAAGAAGCTCGCACCCAGGAAGGCTCACCGACAGACCGGGGCCGCCATCGCTGGCCGGCGCGCCGTCGGGGTGGAAGACCGAGTCGTAGAGGGCTTTGGCCTCGGCTGCTCGGCCATCGAACCAGAGGAAAGGGGTGACGACAGCCATGAAGGTCTCCTGAGAGCTCGGTGATCTCTCTCACCGTACAGGGGCACGTCCACTGGCCGATAGCGATTGCGCTGGCAACTGACTGCTGCCCGATGGTGAAGTTCGAGACGTCGGAGGCCCAATCTGCACAGTGATCCGGCCATGCCAAGATTGGGAGATGGATCCCTACATGGTGGTTGCCACCTTCAAGCCAGGCACGCACATGCCCGACGTCTTTGCCATGGTGCCCGAGGAGCAGGCCCAGGCTGCGGCGCTCACCGATGCCGGCAAGATCGGCCAGATCTTCTTGGCCACGGCGCAGGGGAAGGTCTTCATCTACGGCTTCGGTGAAAGCGATGAGGACATGCAGGCAACCATCGAATCGCTACCCATGTCGAAGTTCTGGGACCTCGAGATCTATCCCATCGCCCAGCCGGGCACGGCCCGCTGACCTGACCTGACCTGACCGGGCAAGGCAGGGTTCGTACGCGCCAGGTTGAGGCCCTGGGTGCGTCACTGGCGCTGTGTTGGTGTTCTTGACGCCTGAGGCAGGAACCTTTGCTCGGCAAGGCATCACCACATCGGGTGGCCTGCGTCGGACCGTGATGGCGGTGCACTGACCCCTGTGCAGGGCCCCCGTCACCTTGACCACCTGGCGGACCGCTGGTGAGCACGGCCAACCTTCTGGTTCTTGGTACCCAACGTCCGACGATTCCCCCTCCGCTGCGAACCGGGAGGGCCTCCGAGGCGCTTGTGGCATGGCAAGAATCCGAGTGAGCACCACCGTTGATGAAGATCTCCTAGCGAGTGCCCGCCGTGTTCGCGAGGGGATACCGGACTCTGTCCTTCTTGACGAGGCCTTCGCTGCGCTCATCTCCAAACATCGAGCAGCAGAGGCTGATGCGAGCTACGCCGCCTATGACGAGTACCCACTCACTGAGGCCGACGAGTGGGGAGACCTAGCGTCCTTCCGAGAAGCCGCTGCCTCCTCGTGAGCACAGGTCCCGCCCGGGGGGAGATTTGGTGGTGTGAGCTCGCAGGCATCGGCAGACGTCCCGTCGTCGTCCTGTCTCGAGATGCCGCCATCCCACGCCTTGGTAGATCGATCGTCGCACCGTGCACCACGACCGTTCGAGGATTGCCCAGCGAAGTGCTGCTCGAGCCTGGGGACGATCCCATACCGAGGACGTCGGCAATAAACCTCGACTCGGTGGAGAGCGTTGCTATCGGAGTTCTCGTCGAACGACTTGGTCGACTTTCTGATGCTCGCATGCGAGAAGTCTGCGCCGCGTTGGAGGTTGCAGTCGACTGTCGCCAATAGCGCTGGTGGGATCTATTCGAGCAGTCGAGAATCGCGAAGCCTGCGACTGAGGTCAGCCCTCCAACGAAAGTAGTTAGACATTGGTCTCTCGACTTACGGTTGAAACCGGAATCTGCTGGATCGATGGCCTACGCGAAAGCCAACGGCGTGATGGCATCGAGCACGGGGCCGAGCTGATCCTTCTGGTTCTCGAGGTCATAGCGGGACTGCAGGTTGATCCAGAAACGATCACTCGTGCCGAAGTACTTGGCCAGCCGTAATGCGGTGTCGGCGGAGATCCCACGCTTGCCGTGGACGATCTCATTGATCCGGCGGGGGGGCACAGCGATCTCCACCGCCAGGCGGTGCTGTGTCACCCCAAGAGGGGTGAGAAAGTCTTCCATCAAAATCTCGCCCGGATGGATGGGCGTCATCGTGGTCGTCATCGATTCTCCTTTCAGCGATAGTCCGTGATCTCGATCTCTTCCGGCCCAACCTTCGTCCAACGAAAGCAGATCCTCCACTGGTCGTTGATCCTGATGCTGTGCTGTCCCGCCCTGCTGCCGCTCAGCTTCTCCAAACGGTTCCCCGGCGGGACACGAAGGTCAGCCAGGCTCTCTGCCGCATCGAGGATCACGAGCTTGCGAAGTGCCACCCGTTGGAGGTCTCCACGGAATTTCCGAACTCGCTCTCTGCGCCAGACCCGCTCAGTGTCCCGGTCGGTGAAGGTCTGCAGCACTCACCAAACATAACGCTCCCCGTTATGAACGGCAAGCGTTATGTGTAAGTGACCAGAGGCTCCGTTACTTGGCCTAGACGCCCTCTCACCTGAGGAGGTCAAGGACATCCACGATCGAAGTGATGACCTCTCCGCGCCAGCCGACCTCTTCGTCGGGCCGCTCATGACCATGCTCCCGAGGATCGCTGAGAAGGATCGGCCGCATGCCGAGCGCCGCTCAACTCCTGACTGCCTCCATCACCCACGCCAACGCACGAGCTGACATCGACCCAGTTCCTCCGTGACCGAGAGGTAGTTCCGCTCACGTGGCTTTCTTGTGCCGGTAGGCACGAGAATGGCACTGCATCAACGGCCTCACAGAGCCAGGTAGTCGGCCACACCTCAGGTGTCTCCACCGAGCAATCGGTCACGATGCCGAGGGGATAGCCATCGCGACCCAACCGCGAGAGAACCGGCTCCGAATCTCTCACACCGAGGAGCTTGTGCGAGAACTCCAGCCGACGGGTGATGGCTTCATCCACACGGTCGAGATCAGGCGACCCTCCGAGGCGTCCTCAGTGTGGAGCAGGTCTGCCGGAGATCGCCGATCTCGCCTCGCACGCGCTCATCGAAGGTCGATCTCACGATCTCGGCGAACGCCTGCCGATCGACGCCGAGGATGTCAGTCAACTCATGTGACTTGGCGTCCCGCTGCTCCATCGAGGCGGAGGGAACACGCGTCCCGAACAGGTCGAAGATCGCTGCAGCGGACGCCGCGCCGAATCTAAGGGAACTCACCTCATCAGGCGACAACGTGGCGACCCGTTGAGATAGACGAACCGGACCTCAGCCCTCCAACGAAAATCTGTACACATTGGTATTCCGAATCAAAGTAGAAACGCCCTGGAGTTCGAGGGCCTAGAGGAGGTCCAGGAAGTCATCCACCGACAGACCTGCTTGGCGGATGATTGAGCGGAGTGTTCCTGAAGCAAGTTCCTTGTGCATCGGCACGATCACCGTCGATTT
>CAIQOJ010000067.1 GCA_903873395.1 uncultured Acidimicrobiaceae bacterium | reverse complement strand
TAGTCGTGCACAGACTCTTGCCTTCGCTCTCTGGGAGACCATCGCATCCTCCGCCACCGCACGGGACATTTCCTGATGGATGCGAGCCCGGACGAGACGACTGATGCACAGGGATCCGAGTCAGACGGCGGCCACGTCATCCCTCAGTTCGATCTGAACCAAGACATTCCCACGGGAATCCTTTCCATCGAAGCGAGTGCGGGCACAGGCAAGACCTTCACCTTGGCCGCCCTTGTTGCCCGGCTGATCGCCGAAGGCGAGGCGACAGCCAGCGAGTTCTTGGTGGTCACCTTCACCAGAGCAGCGGCCGACGAGCTGCGCGGCCGGGTGCGGCAGTTCCTGGTCGACGCCATCGAGGCACTCGAGGCACCCGAGCCCGTTGAAGACGGTGGATGGCTGACACACCTTTGCCGCGTCGGTGCGTCCGAGCGCGCCCAACGGACAGCGCGACTTCGCCAGGCTGTCATCGACTTCGATGCGCTCGGAATCGCCACGATCCACGGCTTCGCCACACAGGTCCTCGGCACGTTGGGTGCCAAAGCGGGCCTCGACCCTGATGCTCGCTTGGTCGCCGACAATGGGGAACTCATCGATCAGGTTTGCGCCGATGTCATGGCCTCCCTGGCCGATGACGCAGCAGTTGCCGCCGACGACATCCCGACGTTGAAGAAGCTTCGCAACGTCGCCCAGCAGGCTCTGATGACACCAGGCATCGACCTCATCCCGGATGACCACGACGAGGATGCCTCGTCAGCCTCCCGAGAACTGGCCCGACGCGTGCGGCTCGTCGGAGACGCGGTGGCTGAACGACGCCGCCGCCTCGGCACCATGGCCTTCGACGACGTACTCGTCCGGCTGCGCGATGCCTTGGCCGCCCCAGGTAGCGGCGAGGTCATCGACGCCCTGCGCAGTCGCTACCGAGTGGCTCTGATCGACGAGTTCCAAGACACTGATCCGGTGCAGTGGGCCATCTTCGAGCGGCTGTTCGACAACCGGACCGACGGAAGTCGGCTCATCTTGGTAGGGGACCCGAAGCAGTCCATCTATGGATTCCGCGGGGCCGACATCGCCACCTACTCCAAGGCGATCAGACAACGGCCCGGGTTGCACCGGTTCTCCCTCGGGACCAACTGGCGTTCTGACGAGCAGCTTGTCCGTGCTCTGGACACGTTGTTTGCCGGGGCAACGTTCGGCAACGACATCGACTTCCCGCAGGTGACGGCATCGAATAAGGAGCCGCGAAGCGTGGTCTCGGCTGATGGAAGCCACTGCCCACCGCTTTCGCTCCACCTGTCCACTGGACCATCGATGCAGCGATCGACAGCCAACGGCCGGTGGAACGACCAGATCACCACGGAGATCGTCCGACATGCCATCTTCGCCGACCTGGCCGAACATGCCGTCGATCTGCTCAGCGGCGCGACCCTTCCTGATGGGCGACGGGTCAAGCCGGACGACATCGCCGTGTTGACCAGGACCCACACTGAAGCCGGAGTCATCCAACGTGCGCTCTCTGCCCGTGGCGTGCCCGCAGTGCTGGCTCGCGGCCGGTCGGTCTTGGAGACCCCGGCGGCCAGCCAGTGGCGTCTGCTGCTGCATGCCATGGAACGACCGTCGGACG
>CAIQOJ010000066.1 GCA_903873395.1 uncultured Acidimicrobiaceae bacterium | reverse complement strand
TAGATGGGAGCGACATCGATGAAGAAGATGTCATCGTCGCCGAGGACCACACCGGGCGCCGAGGGTTCTTCGAAGTTCAGGGTGGAGTTGGGACCGAACCGGACCAGGATCTTGTGCCACCCCTTGCGCAGTCCCCTGGCCCGAAGCAGTTCGGCGGCCATCGTGCGGGCCTCGGTCTCTGTCATGCCTGGAGTGATCTGCTCAGCGATCTCGTGCACAGCGACCAGGGTGCGGTCCCGCACGTCGATGAGCTGTTCCCCGGTACAGGCCGGACCGACGGCCTCGATGGTGGCTTGGTCGATCTCCGTGGTCATGACTTTCCGTTCCGGTGGGCTACTTCGCCAACTCACGGCTGACGCTGGCGACGGTAGCAGGGGGAGGTTCGTGCTCCCTCGCTGTGTCACAGGTCGGCAGTAGGCATGGGGCATCGAATCGGACATCGGGCATCGAATCGGACATCGGTAGGGCCGCTCCCGGTTCTGAGTCAGGATCGGGAACGTCCGTGCTGGCGGCATGGAGGTCATTCGCCGTGAATCACACCGGGGCACTGGTAACCGCCACTGGTGTGCATCCGATGTCCGGAGACGACCATGACCCGGCAGCTCAGAGGACGGATCTGATGACCCGACCCCTGATCGGCCGCAGTGGCGGGCGTTGCGACCCTCTGTTACACCCTCCATCTACGTTGGCCTTCTTGATCGTCGCCCCGATGGGCACCCAGGAAGGAGCCATACCGATGTCGTCCCGATCCACCCAGTACGCCGCTCGCCACGGGCAGCGTCAACGCCGTCGCAACGACGTCGCCAGCCAGCCGGCTTCCAAGGCACCGTCGTTGTCCACGGTCAAGCCGGTGGCCCTCAACCGGCTGCAGCCGGGCGTGGTCGTCTGGGCGCACATCGCCTTCGAGGACGGCACAGGGGAGAAGACTCGGCCTGCCGTGGTCGTGCGTGCCGGGTCCCGTGACGTCGTCGTCCGAGCCGTTACCTCAGCGGTGAGCCGCTTTCGGTTCCCACACCTTCACATCGAACTCGCCGATCTGACTGCGGCCGGGGTCTCCCGGCCGTGCGCCGTCAAGACCACCGAGGTCGAGGTCGATCGCATCGACGTCCTCCATGTGGTCGGCGAACTGTCCGATGAGGATCGGGCTGCTGTCTTCGCTTCTGCATCCGATGACCCGGTCACCTCTGCTGCCCTGGTGTCGTCCGAGAGCGATCCACTCCTCGTGCTCGCCTGCTGAGCCTCTGGTCTGCGGCGCGTTGGCGCTGGCGGATCGATTGACCTTGCGGGCACCAAGCCCGACACCCAGTGAGCACCGTCGCCAGCGACGGTGCTCATTCGTTCATCCATCGAGTCACTCCGACCGGCAATCCATCAGCCGATCGACCTCCCGCGTACCTGCACACGCCGACCCACAGGAGTCCCACATGCCCCACCACCCCATCGCCCCCAACCAGGCCATCTGCGCCTCGGCCTTCGAGGCCTGGCAGGCCCTGCCCGGAACCTTCACCAAGCACGACCGGATGCCCGGCCAGTTCCAGATGGCAGCTCTGGTCGACCTCCCCGAAGTAGAGGTGACCCGCCTGCACCTCGACATGTTCGACCGGGCCACCGTGGTGGCTGTGGTCAGTGGGGCTGAGTCCGCTGGCCTGTTCATCGATGTCCGCCATGACGGCATACACGTCATGGTCAAGGGCGAGTCCATCGAAGCGTTGGCCAAGGGCCTCGAAGTGGCAGCGAGGTGCGCATCAACTGGCGAGCGAGGGTAATCCCTCGCCTGGAAATCCCTCAACAGGACAACCTTGCCTGGGTGCCTCTCCCGTGTTCACTCTTTCGGGAAAGCCCTCCCGTGTTTACCCTCTCGTGGTTGCCCTCCCGGGAAAACCCTCTCGGGACAGCCCCACCAGGACGCCCTCACAACGAAGGCGTTGGCTCAGGTGGCGGGAACCACTCGGAACGCTCCCCGCATGAAGGGGTGCACCCGACACCAGAAGGCATAGGTCCCCGGGGGAAGGTCTGTCGGCGTGTCCCAGGTGAGGTGGCCGGCCGTGGGAGCTCCGTAGTTGCCGAGCTGCCCCGAGTCGAACCCGATCAGTGCGTTAGCTGTCGGATAGGCGATGCCGGTGGTCAGATTGCAGGGCAGGGCGCACGCCGTGATGCTGTGCCACGTCCCATAACCCGATGAGGGCGCGTCGGCATTGGTGAAGCGGATCGAGTGGCCTTGCTGCACGGTCGGCACTTGGGTGGCCAGGTCGAGATCGCCGGGCGAGTACTCGTAGTTGCTGATGGCGATGTTGGTGATGTTGGGGCCACTGGGAAGGGTCGATGGGTCGCGCAGATCCGGGTCGGCGAGGCCGCCATGGTTGTCGTTCTCGGCTAGGTGCCCATGGGTGTAGTGCACCTGGTTCTTGGCTGCAGCCAGCGTGGACGGGTCGGTGCCCCCGGAGTGGTTAGGAGCGAACCACAGCACCATGATGCCCATCGCCTCGTACCACGAGTGCTGAGAGGAGTCATAGGTGGTGGTCAGGCGCAGGACGTCGCCGGTCTGCACCTGCAGCTTCCAGGTGGGTTTGGTGACCCCCAAGGAGACGTCCCACGAGACTGGCCCAGCCTTTTCGAAGTACTTGGCCGTCGAGCGGAAGACGTGAGCACTCTGCCCACCTCGGTCGACGTAGAGGTCGTCCCACAGCCCGCCGGGGTGAAGGTGGCCCCCGGCCCACACGAAGGTGCCGCCTGTGGGCATGGTGAACTGGTTCTTCGGTGCCGATGACCCATAGGGGTTGGCGGCCTGGTCAGGGTAGGTGAACTGCCCGTTGGTGCCCCTGCCCCGGTAGACGTTGAACACCGGGTAGAGATCACCGTTCTGCACGTCCATCCAGACAGGCGTGACGTCCGTGATCGGCTTGGTGTAGCCCGCTTTAGGGATGAAGGTGAGGTCGTAGGTGATGCGCACGTCGAAGGACTGGTTGACCAGGTCGTGGATCATGAAGTTGAGGAGCCAGCTGTCACTGGCCACATAGGGGTAGCCATACCCCTTGGGCAGGGCCAGTGCCGTCTTCTCTTCGCCGGCGGCAAAGAAGCGCTGGGGCCCGCCGCGTGTGGAGTCGGTGCGCGAGAGATTGACCCACACCGCATGGTGCAGGTGGATGACGTCAACCCGGGGAGTCGTGTTGTCGGGCAGGAGGATGTTGGGCTTGATCCCCACGATCCAGCCGTCGACGGCCGGCTTGGCGACCTGGCCACTGCTGAACTGGATGGTGTTCTGGCCGGCATCGATGTGGATCGGCCCGTACTCGTAGTGGAGCACCTGGGCCGCCGTGCCCGCCTGAGCCTTTGGTGCGATGACCACGACTGCGGCTGAACATACGGCGATGAGGACGGCGAGAACGAGCGTCAGACGGCGTGCCATAACTAGAGAATCGTTGCTCATGGATCGACCAAGCGCAATCGATACTGCGACCTGGCTGTTCTTCAGGGATTCAGCCTGGCGAAGGCCGGATCTTGAGTTGCCAGCCCAAGGTGATCCGTCGGGCATCGGTGCAGGAGAGGACCTCCCATGCCTCCGGGGTCCAGGCGTAGATGGCGGCCTGTCCATGTCCTCGCCCGAGTGAGGTGGCCTCGGCTTCACCTAGTCCTTCGATGGCCACGCCTTCTTCGTGATGACTGGCACCACTCTGGGTCCCGGTGGCGTCTCGGCCGACGGCGGGCCAGTGGACGAGACTCAGGCGGTCAAGGTCGTCCACCAGTTCGCCATGGCGGGCTCGGTTCTCTGTGGCATCGAGCAGAACGCTGTCGGGGTTCCATGCCGTGATGATGAAAATCGGGGCGCTGAGCCGTTGGGGCCACGAACCAGTGACGCCGCTGACGTCGGGTGTGAGGCACAGACCTGGCGACCACGGAGGATCGAGGTCGATCGCTGCTGTCCGATAGGACTCCCAGTGGGCATCGGTGGCCATCAGGATCAAGTCTGCTCGACCGGGGTGAGGCTGGCCGCGGCATCGCCACGCCGTTCGTCTCCGGGCTCGGGCAGACCCAGGCGCTCGTGGAGCTCCAACCATCGGGTGTGTGATGGCCGGACGGGAATCTCGAGTGCCTCGAGGACGATCGGGTCGGCTCCGTACGCTTTGGCATGGCGGATGGTGTCTGCCACGGTTTCATCTTCGCCACGGTCATCTTCGCCATGGTCATCTTCGCCATGGTCACCTCCGCCACGGTCACCTCCGCCACGGTCACCTCCGCCACGGTCACCTCCGCCATCACATTCGATCCGCAGGCAACGGAGGCACGCCGACCAACACCTGCCGGCCACGAACGGGATCAGTGGCGGATGGGCGACCGGCCAGCCTTCTGGATCGTCGCCGTGCACCTCGGTCCATGCGGCCAAGGCCTGTTCCCGCTGGTTCCACAGATCACGGACGATGCTG